>JAITHA010000067.1 GCA_031280235.1 Puniceicoccales bacterium
GGTCATTTTTGTCCATGAGCCCAAGGATACTCCCGAGAAGTTTTATTTCAATTCGGATCTTTTGGAAATTGCTGACTTCACGCCATCTGTGGATCGTTATTTGCTGAAAATACGCCCCAAGCAAGGTTTTTCTCTTGATGAAAACATTGTCCGTCGCGAACATGTTTTGTGTGCCCAATTGAAATCCGGTAAATCGATGTTTTGGCCCCGGGCTGTTCGCCAGCCCAGCCCGATCGAGACACCTGTCTCAGATGCTCAGAACCAATTTACAGACAAAACGACACACTCCCGGGTTAATATTTAACTTTCGCAGCGTTTCCACTCAAAACAGCGAGGAACCTTGAACAGGTTCTAGGGGATAACTTTCTTTTGCGGAATAGGAGAATGTTTTTTGGTTGACGGGGAGGGCATTTGTTTCTCTCGTTGTTTTTTTGCATGAGTGTTGAATATTTCGCATTGAATATCATTGAGTCCTGAGCGCTTGGGGTGGAGTTGGTAGGCGGTTAGCCATTTTGTTTCTACTAGTTTGTAGTTCATTTCATGGACGAGGATTTCTTCCATGCCACGCATGTGGGCGGCGCCATAGAAAATGCCGATTTCCTGAGCTGGGCTCTCGGAGTCCAATTCTTTTTTTAGGAAAGTCATTGCGACTTTGTTGCGATCGTGCAAAATGAGGTGCCATAGGCGCGTCATGCCAGAGAGGAAGGCAGGTGGGCGTTGTTCATCGTCTGCAGTGGCAAGATTGAAGAGAAAGAGCGTGCGCAATGCGGGGTTATCTTTCATGGTGTATAGCATTCCGCGCACGAAGAACATGGAGAGGCCGCCGCTACCGGAGAGGGCTGTTTCGAATTCCTTTAATAACGCGAGAGCTTCCGTTGCTTCCCTGGCTCTTTTACCGCCGAGTTTGCGTTCGCTATGCAAAATTTCCCGCATCTGAGACATGGACATATCGGCGTTTTTAAAGTGTTCTCGGTCATACTTTATACATTTTGTTTGTGTGTGCAATCCGCTGGCCGTGGCAATAAATGTATAGAGATCTTTTTCCTCATTTTCCTCTTCGCGAAGGACAGGCGATGCGTTACCGTCTTCCTCCTTTTTGTTTGTTTTCAATGTTTTCAAAGAACTTAGTTTTTTACGACTTTTGTGATGATTGCCAACGCCTTCGAAAAAGAGAAGTTTTTGTGAATCAAGGATGTGTTGCAGTTTTGTGTAATATTCTTTGCTGCCGATGTGAATCGCCGAGATAAGTGTGACTCTGGAGTGCTTGTTATCCTGAGGGATGAAGGTTCGTACGGCTAGTTCCAAGCTGAAGTTGTCAGTGTCGTTTTGGACGAATCGCATATAGCTGCCGACGTGGGGCGTGGGCTTATCTGGGGCGGCTAAGGCTGCGAATGGGATGAGCGTGCATATTACGCAAATGGAAAAAAGAGTTTTCATGGGCGTGAGCATATTTTTTTCTGGGGAAATGGAAGCTTTTTTTCAAGTTTCCTGCTTTTTTATGTTCACTTATCTTTGTTTATACGAAGTTTCGCGCTGTTGATATTCTCTTATTATGCCGTGCCAACTACCAACGATTGTCCATCTTGATGCCGACGCTTTTTTTGTGGCGGTTGAGCAGGCTTTGAATCCCAGCTTACTTGGGAAAAAGGTCGCCGTTGGTGGGCGTGTACGTGGCATCATTGCATCGGCCAGCTATGAGGCGCGGGCATGCGGTGTCTACACGCCTATGCCGACCAACCAAGCGTTGCGTGTTTGCCCAGATTTGGTACTCGTGGATCATGGAGATGGGATGAGGCGTTACAGCGAATTTTCGCGAAAACTTTTTGCGATGTGCGAAGCGGTTACACCTGTAGTCGAGCGGCGTTCGATCGACGAGGGGTTCATGGATGTGACTCTATGTGGTTTTGCCGATGTGGATTCGCTTGTTGGAGCGATGAGGGGCTTGCAGGCGCGTATTCGGGAAGAGCTTGGCTTGCCTGTGTCTTTTGGCTTGGCAACAAACAAACTTGTGTCGGCAATCGCGAGCAAACAGCAGAAACCTTTTGGTTTTACCGTTGTTTTGCCAAGGGAGGAGCGTGCATTTCTCGCCCCTTTACCAGTGAATGTATTGCCTGGCGTGGGGAAGAAGACGGAGGTGCTGTTGAAAGCCAATGGCATTGTGCGCGTGGAGGATTTGTTTGGGCAAACGGACAGCAAGCTTGCGGCTTTGTTTGGGCGTGATTGGCGGCAAATGTTGGCGGGGGCGCAGGGTGAGGATGAGTCGTTGGTGGGAACGGTGCACGAGGGTGCCAAATCCTTTTCTCGGCAGGAGACTTTTTCGGAGGATTGTCGGGATTTTCAACAGGTTTTGCGTGTTGCCAAGGGGATGCTTGATGAACTTATGAGCAGGGTGCGCGTGGAGGGAAAACGCGTGCGCACACTCACCGTCAAGGTGCGTTATCCGGGCATGCAGGACGATGTGGCAGGGCGTAGTTTAGCCGAGGCGAGTGACTTGGAGGCTTCCTTTTATGTTCTTCTGGAAAATTTGTTGCAGCTTGCTTGGCGGCGACGGAGTACTCCAGTGCGTCTTGTGATGGTGAAACTTTCCGGTATGGAAGATCCCGATGAGCAGTTGGAACTTTTTCCACAGCAACGTGATGACGATGAACGTCAACGTCGTCTCGCTGCCGCAGTGGATGCCTTGAACGCGAGGCCGCATGGGGCGTTGGTACGCCGTGGACATCAAGTTTTATGGGCGGAGGATCGCAGAAAAAGTACGCTATAAACAAACAGCCACGCTATTTTCGGCGACAAAAACACCAGACACGCATTGTTACGTGTTTTGGGGTTGGTGAAGCAGGGGATGTAGAAATCAATGAGATATTTTCCTTCCTCACAGAATACGATTGCCGAGCATCTCCGTTCTCCTGTTGTTTGGGGCAGATGGTTAGGTGTATTTGAGTACTTCTTCAATGGTTGTTAGGCCGTCGAAGATGCAGCGCAGACCGTCGTCGCGGAGGGTTTTCATTCCGTTTTCGATAGCGCTTTGTTTGAGCATGAGGGTGGGTGCACGGCTGGTGATGAGGTCACGGAGGCGGTCGTTGATGAGCATGAGTTCGAAGAGGCCTTGGCGTCCTTTGTACCCGCTGCGTGTGCACTCGGTGCATCCGCGTCCGTAGTAGAATTGTTTATCGGCGATTTCGAGTGGATCTACACCGAGCATGTCGATGATGCTTTTATCGGGCTCGTAGGCAGTGCGACAGTTTTTGCAGACGCGGCGCAGGAGGCGTTGCCCGAGGATGCCTTCGAGGGAGGCAGCGATGAGGTAGGGCTCGAGGCCCATGTCGATGAGGCGTGTGACAGCGCCAGGGGCGTCGTTCGTGTGGAGGGTGGAGAGGACGACGTGGCCTGTGAGGGAGGCTTGGACGGCAATTTGTGCGGTTTCGAGGTCGCGGATTTCCCCGACCATGATGGTGTCGGGGTCTTGGCGGAGGAAAGAGCGGAGAGCGGATGCGAATGAGAGGCCTACTTGATGGTTTATTTGCACCTGCATGATGCCCTCGATCTCGTATTCGACGGGGTCTTCGGCGGTGAGGATTTTGACATCGACGACGTTTACTTCGCGAAGTGCAGAGTAGAGGGTAGTGGTTTTGCCTGAGCCTGTGGGACCTGTGACGATGAAGATGCCGTTGGGGCGGTTGACGAGGTCGCGGATGCCTGCCATGATCTCGTCTTGCATGGAGAGGTTGACGAGGTCGAGGTTGACGACGGATTTATCGAGAATACGCAAGACGACGCTTTCGCCGAATTGTGTGGGCAGGGTGGAGACGCGGAGATCAACGGGGCGTCCGCCGACGATTGTTTTGATGCGTCCGTCTTGGGGGACGCGTTTTTCAGCGATGTTGAGGGAGGACATCACCTTTACGCGTGCGATGACAGATGGGGCGAGGCTCTTGGGGGGTGGGGCCATTTCGTAGAGGGAGCCGTCGATGCGGTAGCGGATGCGGAATTGGTCTTCGAAGGGCTCGAAGTGGATGTCTGAGGCTTTGGCTTTGACAGCTTCCTGAAGGACGAGGTCGACGAAGCGGATGATGGGGGTTCGGTTGGCTTGCTGTGTCAACTCGGAGTCGTCGGCGTCGGCGGAGAGGGAGAGGTTTTCGATTTCGTGGAGGAAATCCTCAATGGTGGATTTTTGATCTCCGTAGGTTTGGATGATGAGTTCTTGGACGAGATCCGGGTCGGAGACGGCGAGTTCGACGTCGCGTTGGAGGATGAAGGAGAGGTCGTCGACAATGCTGAAGTTGAGCGGGTCTTTGGCGACGAATGTGAGCTTGTTGGGTTCGGCGTAGTATGGGACGACGCCGTATTTATGTGCCTGTTCTGGCTTGATGAGTCGTGCGAGGTGTTCCTCAGGGCGTTCGAGGGGGGGGGGGAGGAATTCTGTGTGGAGGTGTGTTGCGAGGGCTTTGAGGATGTCGTTGCGTTCAAGGAGCCCGGCGTCAGTGAGCGTGTCGGCGAAGGATTTTCCTGTTTGTATGTGTGCGTTCCATTCTTCCTCGACCTCGACGATGTCGAGGAGTTGTGCGCTGAGGACTACTTCTTTGATGCTCTCGTTGTGGTCGTCGAACATGGTTGGCGTGCGGTGTGTGGTGAGTGGGGGTGGGTGGAGGTGATGTACTGCGGGGCCGTGATTAACGAGATGCGAGTTTGTTTCGCATCTCGTTGGCATCTTGGGCGTAGGTGATAACTTGCTGTGCCTCAATCATGCCCCTGTCGTAGAGGTGGATGAGGTTGGCATCGAGGGTTATCATGCCGTGGACGGCACCTGTCTGGATGTCGGAGGTGATAAAGTGTGTCTTGTTGTCGCGGATGTGGGCGGAGATGGAGGGTGTGGAGATCATGATTTCGAATGCGGCAACGCGTCCTGAGGCGTCCTTCTTTTTGCAGAGGACTTGGGAGATGACGGCGACGAGGTTCGCGGCGAGTTGGATGCGGATTTGCTCCTTGGTATTGGCTGGGAAGGCGTCGATGATACGGTCTACGGTGCGCGCGGCGCCTGTGGTGTGGAGGGTGGCGAAGACGAGGTGGCCGGTTTCGGCTGCGGAGATAGCGGCCTCAATGGTCTCAAGGTCGCGCATTTCACCGACGAGCATGACGTCGGGGTCTTGGCGGAGGGCGGCGCGGATACCACCGGCAAAAGAATCAAGGTCGCTGCCGAGTTCGCGCTGTGTGACGATGGAGTTTTTGTGCGGGTGATAGTACTCAATTGGGTCTTCGATGGTGACGATGTGTTGGCCTGCGTTTTCATTGATCCAGTTGATCATGGAGGCGAGGGTGGTGGTTTTCCCTGAGCCTGTGGGGCCTGTGACGAGGACGAGGCCACGTGTGAGCGTAAGGAGGCTGCGGATTTTGTCGGGCAGGCCGATTTCGTTGAGGCTGTAGAGTTTGTTGGGAATTTGGCGGAGGACGAGGCCACAGTGGCCGCGGCTTTTGAAGATGCTTGTACGGAAGCGTGCCTTGTCTTGGAACTCGAAACCGAAGTCTGAGCCGCCGTTGGATGATTCAAGGCGTTCGAGGTGCCTTTTGGGGGCGATGGCTTTGACGTAGCTTTCCGTGTCTTCCGGGGTGAGGAGGGGCGCTTCCACAGTTGTGATTTCGCCGTGTATGCGCAGAGCGGGAGCTTGGCCGACGTGGAGGTGGAGGTCGGATGCGTTTTGTTCTACGACGAGGTCGAGGAGTTGTTCGAGGCTGAATGCCATGGTCGGTGTGGTGAGTGTTTTTTTGTGGGAAAAGGCGAGTGGCTGGAGGGCAGGGAGCGTTACTCAATGATGGAGACGGTGGCGTTGAGGACTTCTTCTACGGTGGTGACGCCTGCGGCGATTTTGCGGATGCCGTCTTCGCGCATGGAGCGCATTCCCAGCTCGCGGCATTTGCGGCGCAATTCCACGAGGGTGGCTCCGTTGTAGATCATGGCTTGTAGCTCTTCGCCGACGACGAACATCTCGAAGATCCCGCGTCGGCCTTTGTAGCCGATGTTGTTGCACTTGGAGCAGCCTGCTCCTTTCATGAAATTGGCTCCGTCGAGCTCCTGCGCGGCGGCGCCGATGCTATGGAGTTCTTTATGTGTCGGCTCGTAAGGTTTGGCGCAATTGGGGCAGATGCGGCGGACGAGGCGTTGGGCGAGCGCGCCGCGCAGCGAGGCAGAGACGAGGAAGGGCTTTACGCCGATGTCCACGAGGCGTGTTACAGCGCTTGGGGCGTCGTTGGTGTGCAGGGTGGAGAAGACCATGTGCCCGGTTAGCGAGGCATTGACGGCGATTTCGGCGGTTTCCAGGTCGCGAATTTCCCCGATCATGATAATGTTTGGGGCTTGGCGGAGCATGGAGCGCAGGGCGGCGGCGAAGGTCATGCCTACTTCGCGGCGCACTTGTACTTGGTTGATGCCTATCATCTGGTACTCGACCGGGTCTTCGACGGTGATGATTTTGCGGTCGGGCTTGTTGATGTAGTTGAGGGCGGCATAGAGCGTGGTGGATTTTCCGGAGCCTGTTGGTCCAGTGACGAGGAAGATGCCGTCTGCCATCGTGACGAGGTTCTGGAAATTCGTCTGGTCGTCCGAGAAAAAGCCGAGCTCTGGCAGGCCGAGACGCAGGCCTTCTTTGTCGAGAATACGCATGACGATGCTTTCGCCGTAAACGGTAGGCAGGACGGAAACGCGGAGGTCGATTTCTTTGCCGGTGGACTTTACCTGGATGCGACCGTCCTGAGGGATACGTTTTTCAGCGAGGCTTACCTCGGCCATGAGTTTTAGGCGCGAGATGATGGAGGCCTGAAGGCGTTTGGGCGGGTTTTCCACCTCGTGCAACACGCCGTCGATGCGGTAGCGCACACGGAAGCGTTTTTCCAAGGGCTCAAGGTGAATGTCTGATGCGCGTCGCTTGATGGCTTCGGTGATGAGCAGGTTGACGTAGCGGATGATGGGCGCATCCTCGGCCTTGGTCTCGTTGGTGGGTAATTCGAGCTTCAGATCTCCGTCGCTAATGGAGTCGAACATGGACGACTTGCCGTCCTCGCTGGCCGAGGCGTAGTGAAATTCTATGGCCTTCTTGATGGCTTCTGGGGTGGCGAGACGGATGGTGAGCGTGGTCTTCAACAGGCGTGAGATTTCGTCGACTACCTCGGTGTTCAGTGGGTCTGCTACGGCGACTTCCAGCTCGCTGGAGTGTTGTTGGAGGGGGAAGATCTGGGTGCGTTCAGCGAGTTCGCGGCCAAGAAAGTCGAGGGTCTCCAGAGAAGGCCGCACTTCGTCGAGGTTGATGGTTTCGAGGTCGAACTCCCGTGCGAGGGCGTCGGTAATGTCCTGCCACGAGAGCACCCCTTGGGCGACAAGCCTAGCGAGGGCATCGGTGTGAAGGGTCGCCTCGGAGCTGCCGCCCGCTTGGACCACAGCGCAGGCCTCCTGAGCTGCTTCTGGGGTGATCACCCCCTGATCTTGAATCAGTTGCAGGACATAATCATCTGCGGAAATCACGTGATTTTTCTCCGTTTGGTGTTGGGCTTAAAGGGGGCGCAGGGAGGCGAAAAAGCTCGGGTGCGTCATACGCGCGGGAGGCAGGCTTGGGAAAGGATGGGAGCACGGGATGGACATGGAGATGCTGCGTCAAGGTTGGTGAACGTTGCGCCAACTGTCTGGAGGAAGCGGCATGGCGATGTCAACGTTGCTTCTTGGCATTTTCTTGGTTTGCCCTGCCGGGTGTGGTTTGGGATAAGCGCCGCCTTCATCGTTTTTCTATGCAAATCAATATCGCGATTCTCCCCGGAGACTATATCGGGCCGGAAGTCATGGCCGTGGCGTTGCCTGTGCTTGAGACCGTCCTCCGGCGTGGGGGGCATTCACTAAAATACAGCACGCACGCCGTTGGCGGCGCGGGCATAGACGCCGCAGGCAAAGCTTTGCCGGATGCTACCCTTGAGGCTTGCCAGCAGGCCGATGCGATCCTCTTTGGCAGCGTAGGCGGCCCCAAGTGGGAAAAACTCCCGCCACATGAGCAACCCGAGCGCGCGGCCCTCTTGCCGTTGCGCAAACACTTTCGGCTTTTCGCCAACATCCGCCCGGGCTTTCTTCCCAAGGCCTTGCTGGATGCTTCACCCATTCGCTCGGAGCGCATCCCGGAGGGGATAGACATGGTCTGCATCCGCGAGCTCACCGGTGGCCTCTACTTTGGGCAGCCCAAGCGTACCACGGTGCTTCCCGATGGCGACAGCGAGGCCGTGGACACAATGATTTATCGCAAGAGCGAGATCGAGCGCATCACCGATGTCGCCATCGCCACGGCGCGCGCACGCCGGAGGCGCCTTCTCAGTGTTGACAAGGCAAACGTACTCGAAACTTCCGTGCTTTGGCGAAAGACCGTTACCGAGCGCGTGGCCGCCACGGCGCCTGACATCACCCTTGCGCACATGTACGTGGACAACGCAGCCATGCAGCTCGTGCGTGCGCCCGCATCGGTCGACGTATTGCTCACAGAAAACATGTTTGGCGACATCCTCTCGGACGAGATGGCCGTCATCTGCGGCTCTCTGGGGATGCTCTCCTCGGCAAGCTTGGGTGATGTGAAAAATAGCCACGGCCTCCCCTTTGGTCTCTACGAACCAGCAGGTGGGACAGCGCCTGACATCGCTGGCAAGAACCTCGCGAACCCTTGCGCCCAGATCCTCAGCGCCGCCCTTATGCTTCGCCACAGTTTCGGCCTCCATGCTGAGGCGGACGCCATTGATGTGGCTGTGAAGAAAACCATTGCGGACGGCATTCGCACTGCTGACATCGCCTTCGGCGCCATCGCTGTGAGTTCTTCCGAAATGGGCGCTGCTGTGTTGGCGCGGCTTTGACGCACACGTGCCTTTTTACTGCCCAGCAGCCGCGCATGTTTCGAGAAAAATGAAAAAATCGATGCACCTCTTGCCCAAAGATTTGGAAAGCGCCTCTTGGGGTACCAACCCCGACGAGGCCAAACGGCTGCGGCAGGAAGCCCTCGACAGCGCTTTCATGCGCGTCCCAGGTGTCAAGGTGGAGACTGCGCGGGATCTGCTGGATCTCGGTTTTTCGCAGCTCTATCAAATCGTCGGGCGCGCGCCTGAGACGCTTTTTGCCGACGTGTGCAAGATACGTCCCAAGACCCCGCAAGAACGCCTTGTCGCCTTGCGTCACGTTGTCCGCGTTGCGGAATCGGCTGCGGGTTGATAATGCGTGTTTACGCTGACAAGTCTGCTGGTGCAGTCTTCTCGTAGCGTTCAATCCAGGCAGCAGACCACGCTGCATAGTCGCCTGCCTCAATGTGGGCGCGGGCTTGCGCCATGAGGTCTTGGAAAAAGTGGATGTTGTGGATCGAGAGCAGGGTGGCAGCGAGCATCTCTTGGGACAGGTGGAGGTGGCGCAGATAGGCCCGACTGAAATGACGGCAAGTATAGTTGCCCAGGCCTTCGACGATGGGGCGTTCATCAAGGCGGTGGCATTCGTTGCGAATGTTGAGCAGGCCGTCTGGCGTGAAGACCGAGCCGTGGCGCGCAAGGCGCGTCGGCATCACGCAGTCAAACATGTCGGCGCCGAGGGCGATCATTTTCAGCAGTTGAGGGGGCGTGCCTACGCCCATTACGTAGCGCGGTTTATTCAAGGGTAGGAACGCGGTGCTGGCGGCAACTTGGGCGAGCATTTCGGGCTCGGGTTCGCCGACACTGACACCGCCGATAGCGTAACCGGGGAAGTCCATCGTGGTGAGGGCCTCGGCGCACTCGCGGCGCAGGTCGACGAAGACGGAGCCTTGCACGATGCCGAAAACGAGGTGTCCCGAGGCGAGGTGCCCACAATCGTTGGCGAGGTCGAGGAACTCGCGTGCCCAGCGCAACGTGCGTCGGATGGCATTGGCACAGGCGTCGCGCTCGCAGGGCCAGGGCGGGCACTCGTCGAGAACCATTGCGATGTCGGAACCGAGAGCACGCTGGATGTCGAGGCACTCGGGTGGGCCGAGGCGGATGGTGGCCCCGTCGATGTGAGATTGGAAGGTGATGCCGCCCTCATCCATACGGCGTAGCTTGGCGAGAGAAAAGACCTGAAAACCACCGGAGTCCGTGAGGATGGGGTGGGGCCAGTTCATGAATTTATGCAATCCGCCAAGTCGGCGAATGACTTCCGGGCCGGGGCGCAGGTTGAGGTGGTAGGTATTGCCAAGAAGGATTTGCGCACCCGTCGAGGCGACTTGCTCCGGGGTCATGGCCTTGACGGTGCCTTGGGTGCCAACGGGCATGAAGACCGGGGTTTCGACGTTCCCGTGGCGTGTGTGTAGGCGCGCGCGCCGCGCGCCGTTGTCGCGTGCGAGGATTTGGAAGATAGGATCGTGGCTCATGCTATTGTGCCTGCAAGAGTGCGGGGCAGTTCAGGCCTGACCGTAGTAGGCGCTGTTCCCGTGTTTTCGAAAAAAATGTTTGTCGAGCAGGTGTTGAGGCGCGGGCATAGCGGCAGGGTTTAATGCGAGAGTTTTCAGGGCCATGTCGGCCACGATTTCCAAGGCAAACGCGACCTCGACGGCTTTTGCCCCGCTGGTTCCCCAGGCGAAAGGTCCGTGGTTGCGCACGAGTACTGCTGGCACATCGATGGGCGAACGCACGGTGAAACACTCCATGATAACGGCTCCCGTCTCCCACTCGTAGGCATGGGCGGTTTCGGCGGACGTCATCGCGCGCGTGACGGGGACGGCCCCGTGAAAGTAATCGCAGTGCGTGGTGCCGAGGCATGGTAGCTCGTGCCCGGCTTGGGCAAAGGCCACGGCATTGCGCGAATGCGTGTGGACAATGGAGCGGATGCTTTCCGGAAAGTGTCGGAAGAGGTGGCGGTGGGTCGGTGTATCCGACGAGGGGCGCAAGGTGCCCTCGACGACATTGTCCTCGTAATCCAGCACGACGATGTCCTCAATGCGCAATTGCCCGTAGTCCACGCCGCTGGGCTTAATGGCAAAGACGCGGCGCGCAGGGTCGGCCACGGAGACGTTGCCAAAGGTCAAGTCCACCAACCCCGTACGGGGCAGGGCGAGGTTGGCGGCGAGACACTCTTCTTTAATGGTGCTGTAGCTCATGTTTTGTGCGAAAAAATCCATCCTCAAAATGCCAGAGGCACAACCACCAAGTATCCCCACTTTGCTATTGGTTTCGTGCAGATGGTATGTTGACTCGTCCGGTAATGAACAAGACGGACACCCTCACAGACACCCCACCGCCCACGCCTTGTCTTTTTCTCGACGCCTCCGGGCAGCTGCCAGTGGTGGGCGTCTGGGGCGGTGTGGCGTGGCAGGCTTTTCGCCAAGGTACGGCATCGACTGCTGAAACTCTGTTTGCCCTAGTGAAAGAGGTGCTGGAGGAGGCGGGCCAAATGCGGCTGCACAATTGCGCAGGTTTTATTTTCGTGGAAGGCCCCGGCTCCGTCCTAGGGATTTCCATTGTGGCGATGGCCTTGCGCACATGGCGTGCTCTCCCGGAGTGCGCGGTCAAGCCCCTTTTTTCGGCGGGTACTTTCTCGCTCGCGGCTCACCTACTGCTGCGCGCCCACCCACGAGAGCACGCTTTCTCCTTGCTCGCCGACTCTCGTCAGGGGTGGTGGAATACCGCACGAGTGCGCCGCGCCGCAGAGCTGCCTGCCGTAGTAGAAATGCGTGACAGTGAGCTGTCTATATTGCCCCAGCCGCGATTCCTGCTCTCGCAACGTACCCCCAGCAAAGTCCCCGTGGACTGCCAGCCCTTTCCCAAGACCCTGCTGGAACAAGACCCAGCAGTCTTGCACACTCAAGGACTGTTGCGCCGGACGGACGTACCAGACGCCGTGAACCCACCCGCCCAATACACCAAATGGTTGCCCCAGCGCCACTGCGGTACACTCGCTAAAAGTCCCGGCAAATAGCCATAAAATCATGCTTTACACCCGCAAGCTTCCGCTCATCTTCCACCCCGTACTTTTTCCCAAATGCTTACCGGAATCTCTCCTCTTATCAGCCCCGAATTGCTCGCCGTACTCGCACGCATGGGCCATGGTGACGAAATCATCCTCGCGGATGCGCACTTCCCGGGCGAATCTTTCAATAAGCACATTTTGCGCGCTGACGGCGTGCGCATCGCGCCGCTGCTCGACGGCATCCTGCCGCTTTTTGCGATAGACACCTACGTGCCAGATCCAATCGCGATGATGGCCGCCGTCAAAGGCGACACGCTTGATCCTGCTGTAGAGGCCGCCTACCTCGTGCCCATTCGCAAACACGCGCCAACGGCACCAGCCATCACCCGCATTGATCGCTTCGCCTTCTACGAACGCACCAAAGGCGCTTTTGCCGTCGTTATCACCGGCGAAACTGCAAAGTACGGGAACATCCTCCTCAAAAAAGGCGTTACTCCCGTCGCCTGAAACCCAACACTTTTAACGTCTCGTTTCTATGAAAAAAATATATTTCGTGGCTTTCCTGACTGTAGTGCTTGCCCTCGGTTTTGCCTTCTATGTCAACATAAAGTCCACCAAAGCAGAGGAGACTCAGTCCGGGCCCCACAAGGAGTTGATAGGCATGCTCAAGGATTCTCTCTTCCAGCTGGGAGGCAAGCCCGACGCAAAGGCTTTGGGCAAAAAAAAGTACGTTTTCGTTTATTTTTCCGCCTCATGGTGTTCACCATGTAGAGCCTTCACTCCAAAACTGGTGGAATTTTATAACGAAAATAAAAAGAATGGGGATTTTGAGATACTTTTTGTTTCCAGAGACAAGGACGCTGAAGAGATGGAAGCTTATGTGAAAGAAGATAAAATGCCATGGATCTCCGTTACGCACGGAAGCGAGGCGGCCAAGGCGATCGAAAAAAAGTATGCTGGATTTGGAATTCCTTGTCTCGTCCTTCTCAATGAAAAAGATGAAGCCATTGCCAGTAGTTACGGCAAAAATAACGGTTATCAAGGCCCAGGTGTTGCCTTGGAAAAATACAAAGAATTGAAAAAAGCTGAGAAATAATTCCTATTCGAGACACACAACGTTTTTAACCCCCCAAACTCTTCTTTCTTGATATGAAAAAAACATTGCTCCTTTTTGCCTTGCTTTTTAGTACAGTTTCCCTTGTTCAAGCTGCGCCAGCGAAGCCAACCACGCCTTCAACTCAATCGTCAGCCAAGTCTTCCGAGGCCATAAAATCGGAAACCTATCACACAAAGTTGCTGGACAAGGTGAAAAGCGCCTTGGTCAGGGCGAAAAAGACCAGCGTCGTCTCGCTGAAACAGGAGGAGGTAAACGCTTTGCGTCAAAAGAAATATCTCTTCATTTATTTTTCGGCATCTTGGTGTGGCCCATGTCGGCGATTCACACCGGAATTAGTTAAATTTTATAATGAGTACTACAAAAAGAATGGGGATTTTGACATCCTTCTTGTTTCAAGCGACAGGAGTCAGGAGAAGATGAATGCCTACATGAAGGAGGAAAAAATGCCGTGGGCAGGCATCAAGCTCACCCATGCCATGACCAATGGGCTCGCAAAGCAACACAAGGTGAGTGGCATCCCACGTCTTGTCTTGCTGGGCGAAAAGGACGAGGTCCTCGCAAATGGACAGGGTGACGCGATTAACAAATATGCGGAATTGCGAGCTGCTGCATCCAGTGCCCCGACCTCCCAGAACAAATGAACGCTGTTTCTAACCCAAAAAATTATGAGTAACACATCCGCCTTTAATTCACACGCGCCCGATGCAATCAATCCGGCGCTCGTGCCCCAGCGCGTTCTCGCGTCGGGAGCCAAAATGCCTGCCATTGGCATGGGCACTTTTGGTTCCGACCACGTTTCCGCCGCCGAAGTCGCCGCTGCCGTGCTCGCCGCTGCCGAGGTGGGGTATCGCCATTTCGACTGTGCAGCTGTTTACAGCAACGAGCACCAGATTGGCCCTATTTTCAAAACCATTACCGCGCCGGGTACGGGCATTCGCCGCGAGGATTTGTGGATCACTTCCAAGCTTTGGAATGACAAGCACGCCGAGGCCGATGTCATCCCGACATTCGAAAAGTCCCTTCGTGAACTCGGGCTTGATTATCTTGATCTTTACCTCGTTCACTGGCCATTTCCCAATTTCCATCCGCCCGGTTGCGATGTCTCCTCGCGCAGCGCTGATGCCAAACCGTACATTCATGAAAACTTCATGAAAACGTGGCGCCAGCTGGAAAAACTCCAAAAAGCTGGAAAAGTCCGCCATATCGGCAC
>JAITHA010000038.1 GCA_031280235.1 Puniceicoccales bacterium
AATATCTTCCGCAACTCGAAAATCTCCAAAGACTCTTGAAAGAGAAAAAATATTTTGAGTTTTATGAGGAATCAGAGAGCACATTTGGACGTGCTAATGGTTATCCCCTAGGCAGAAAAGAAAGAATCAGATTTGTCAAAGGTGACAAGCCGACTAGGGAGGAGTTTGTTGCCTTGGAATGGGTGCATTACTTTCGCCTGATTGCTCCTTTGCTTTCGTTTAAGGAACTCGAGGAAAGAAAAGACAAGTATTACACTGAAGATTACAGGTCAAAAATTGACACCTGTGGAGAGCTTGCTCGGGAGGATATAAAAGAAGTTGCAGAAATGTTTTCCCTTGATGAAAATCGTCTTCGAAAACATCGCATTGACACCTTCACGACAGCTTTTCGCTTTTTGAGGAAACTCGAAGATTATACGGATGATGAAAAGTTTCACAAGAAAGAGGATGGCGATCTTTTTCGCATCTGGAATCCTTCAGAAGAGGAAAAACTTCGTCACACCCCTACACGCTCGAGGGGGGAGAGTATTATTCTAACATTTCCATATATGACCCGAAACTCCCGACGTAGTAGTATGAAGAGTGACATCGGAGAGATGTCTACCGTATGGGAGAGATATGTTCGCGAGCTTGTGTGGTATTTCCCCAATCAACAGAAAACGATACAGGAATATATGAGGGAAGCGGGTTTTAGTGCAAACAAAGTTTATCCAGTAGAATTTCGTTTTGCTCTCGTATTTCGCAATGCAGTTGGTCGTAAGCCAGAAACAGCATGGCTTTTCAAAGGCCTGCCTTCTGAAGAGGAAATTACAGCATTTGAACAGCGGAGCATTCGCGAAAGCAATGAAATAGCAGCCAAAGCGAAAGTAAGATATGACCGGCGGCAGAAGCAAGAGGCTGAAAAGTTGGCAAAGAGAAAAGCGGAGGAAGCCCGTGAAGCGCAACGCCGCGAAGCCGAAATCAAACGTCGCGAAGCGACACAAGCCAGGCCATCCGAGCCGGACAAGCCATCCACGCCGTCCAATCCGGATAACCCGCCTAAACCCTAATCCCCCAACCCCCATCTCCCATGTTTTCTGAAATTATAAATATAGACCGAGTTAATATTCAGCAACCGCCGGTATTTCTCCTGAAATGTCACCGTGCGATGATGTTCCGCTTGGTTGACAATATAAGCCTCCACGTCGGCGCGGTGGCCCGGGCTGACCGAAAACATCGCGTATCCTCCCTGCCAATGAAAACAGGCATAACGCGCCCCCCGCGTTTTCAGCCACTTCGACGAACCTGTTTTGATTTGTTCGACTAATTCCGTTGGCGAAGCGGTTCGTGGATGCGCGATCAGCAAATGAATGTGGTCGCTAACGGAGCCCGCCTTGAGCAGGGCGCCTTTGTTGTTTTCAATGATACCGCCGATGTAGGCGTGAAGCTCATCCCGAAAATGTCCTCAAGCAGGTGCTCCCGGTTCTTTGTCGAGAACACCAGATGCACGAGGATTCGGGCGAGCGATTGAGGCATGGGATTACGCCCTTTCAGGGCTTGAAAATGACACATTCAAAATTCCTCAGGCGTTGCCTTGGGCTATCACATGACGCCCTGTTGAAGCTATTAACACGGCATGTCTATATTTATGATTTTTTGGCGACAAGCCCTTATAAATACAGGATGTCGGATAAAATATATTCATGCCGAGTTAATAAATGCGAGCCATTGGAAACTGAAGACCAAAAATCACGCTTCTCGGAAATCGCATGATGCCTTGTTGGGGGTAAATGCGAGTTTTTCATTTCTCCGCGTTCTTCGCGCCTCTGCGTGAGCTGTTTTGTATCATTCGATTTGCTCATGCGGTGACCTCCTTGAGCAGGGCGAGGATTTCGGTTTCGAGGGTTTTGAAGTCGGCCTCGATGGCGTCGAGCGGGCGCGAGGCTAAAATTGCAGGCCGATAGTGAATTGCCAGCCGTTGAGATCCTTTCCCCAGATGCCTGAGGCGGAGAGGTGGATAGTGTCCAGCCAGTTTGTGACGGTGTCATTTTCCCTTTGTTGGTTGTAGCGGACCCCGGCGCAGTAGAAGCATTTGTCGCGCCCCAGACTTCGGCGTCCGTCAAAGAGGATGTCGGTACGTTCGGCAAAGAGTGTCACGTGTTTTTTTGTCTTGGAGAGGTGGAGGGTGAGTTCAAGTCCGTTACTTAGAATGGCGGAGGCGACATAGCGTTGTTGGTGGTTTGTTTCGCCGTAGGCGCCGAACATGGAGAGACTTGTGATGTTGGATGTGAATGTGAGACAGGGGACGGCCTTTCCGGATGCTGGTTTGTCCCAAGAGTTGGCTGAGAGGGGGACGTTTTGTCGGAAGCCGAGTTTGGTGACGCTACTGATGGCGTGGGCGAACCAGTTGCGTGTGCTGCCGTCGCCGATGGGGGTGGATGTTGGGGCGTAGGTGTAGTCGTTGTTTGTGTAGAGGTAGCCGTAGTTCATGCCGAGGGAGATGGTGGTGTTGGGCCATGGGCGCCAGCGCAGGCCGTAGCCGACGGAGAGTGTAGCGGTTTCGCCTTCCACGGAGTCATTAGAGCGCCCGTCTATGTCCCGGGCATCGCCGTCATATTGAGCGCTGCCGGTGGAGATGCGGAGAAAGGGCTGGATGTCGCCGTGTTTTGTGGTGTGCCAGGTCCAGTTGTAGAGGGCGCTTAGACTTGCGGTTGCTTGTTCGATTAGACCGTCCGCCAAGGCGCTTGGGGTCGTGAGCAGGCTACCGGTGAGGGCCGTGTGCAAACCGTGTGTATGGGAAAGGAAGGTGCCCTGGGTACTGAGATAGCCTCGGACAAATTCGTCGCTGACAATGCGTTTGTAGTTTTCCCGTGCGAGTGTTGCGCATGTGGAGGCGAGGGCTGCCAGGATGCCGGGAATGATATTTCTCATGCTGGAGGAGGGCTACTCGATGAGGGCGCGCAGAGAGGGAAAATGTTTGCTCCAATCGCTCATATCCGGGAGGTCGCCGATGATTTTTGAAAAAAGTTCCTGCTTTGTCTCTTTCAAGGCTTCAACGCGTGCCTCGACTGTGTTGGGGGCGATCATGCGGTAAACGAAAGTGGTGTTTCCTTGTCCGATGCGGTGGACGCGGTCGATTGCCTGTGCCTCGACGGCGGGGTTCCACCAAGGGTCGAGTAGGAAGACGTATTCGGCGCTGTGCAGGGTGATGCCTGTGCCGCCTGCCCGGAGGCTGACGAGCATTACGCTGGCGCCTGCCCGGTTTTGGAATGCGGCTACGGGTACCTCGCGATGTTGGGTTTGCCCGGTCAGGCGGAAAAGCGGTGTCTTGGGAAAGCGCTCGGCCAGCGCGGTGCCTACGCGTTCGAGCAGGCTGACGAATTGGCTGAAGACGACGGCTTTTTGGCCGCTCGCGAGAATGTTTTCGAGGCGTTCCAGAAGCGTGGTGATTTTCCCCGATGCGAGCGGCGGCAGCGCATCATGGGTGGGGAGGAGACCGGGGTCGCAGGCGGCTTGTCTGAGGCGTGTGAGCAGGGAGAGGAAGCTCATGCTCCGGGCAGAGAGCAGGGCGTCTGGCGAGTCGTTGCCCAGTGTGGCCAGGCCTTCTTCGACGATTTTGCGGTAAAGCTCGTGTTGGGTTTTCCCCATCGGGCAGGGCAGGCTCATGATCACCTTGGGGGGTAGCTCTGGCGCGACGCTCTGCTTGGTACGCCTGAGGACGAAGGGGGTTATTTGGCACGTGATGTGGCTCAAGAAATCAGGATCGCGGTTGAGCTTCGTCTCAAAGGCGTGGCGTTTTCCCAGTAGGCCTGGCATGAGGAAGTGGAAGATGCTCCAGAGGTCATCGGGGTGGTTTTCGATGGGAGTCCCGGTGAGGGCGATTCTGTGTCGCGCCTGGATGGCCATGCAGGCTTGGGTCGCTTTGGCGTCTGGGTTTTTTATGAATTGTGCCTCGTCGAGTACGGCGTGCGAGAAGGTGATTTTCTCCAGCAGGGCCCGGTGTTGGCGCAGTTGTGCGTAGCTCGTCAGCCAGATGGCTGGGGGATCATCGGGGTGCCAAACCTTGCCGCGTTCAAGGATGCGTACGGGCGTGCTTGGGAAAAAACGCCTGATTTCCTCCTGCCAGACTGGAACGACGCTTGCTGGGCAGGCGATGAGTGCGGGCGCGTCGAGAGGTTTTTGCAAAAGCAGAGCGAGCACTTGGAGCGTTTTGCCGAGGCCCATTTCATCGGCCAGTAGAGGGTGAGTGCCAGCTTCAAGCATGTGCGCCAGCCATGCGACGCCGCGCCCTTGGTAGGGCCGGAGGAAGGCGGGCAGTCCGGGGAGTTGAGTGGGCTCGCGCAAGAGAGCGTTACGCCATCTGGTGAGCTCGGCGCTTGGCTTTGCTTGGAGCTCCGCGTCATTGAGGACGGAGAGCATGGCGTATCTGGGCATGGCTTCGCCGGGGGCTAAATCGTTTGCCCAACGTGCGAGCAGCTCCTGATGCTGCCGCGAGAGGGAGACCAGACCGTGGGTTCGGGAAAAGATGGGGCGGTTGGGGTGGCGAACCAAGTGTTGGACGATGGACTCCGGGAGCCAGTCTTTGCCGAGGCGCAAGCGCCAACACAGGCGATACGAGGGCGCGGCGGTAGTTGTGCGCTCGCTGGAGCGGGGGGGGGGACCGGGCTCTACTTCGGGTGAATCGTAATTTTCCCACGGGTCGTCTTCGGATGTGAGGTCGGGATGCGCTGGTTCGATGAAGGCATTAAGGAGCAGGGGCGGGGGCGTAAGTTTGCGCCCGAGTTCGAGCAGCTCTTGGGCTCCCTCGACCTGCCACCGTTGGCACCAACGAGGCAATTCCTCTCGAGCAAAATGTGCGCACTCGGAGGGCGATTGCAGCCGCCACCCGCACAAGGCGACGTCGAGAGCGAAGCCGCAACGCCGAGCGTGTGTGGCCAGGCGTAGCAAGGTGCCACTGTCTGGAGGCAGCAATTCGCTGGCTGCTGGGGCAGCCGCTCCGTAGGCCGGGCGGCGTGTCGGGTGTGGGTGAAGATCAAGCTTTGAGCCGTGTTCGCTCCACATTGGGACGCAGCAAATCTCTCCCGTCTCGCTCACGAAAAACGACAATACGAGCTCGCGTGGGGAAGGTGTTTCCGGCGGGGGAGGTGGGGCTGTGTCCGGGGACTCGGGGATTTCGGAAGGGAGGGGGGCATTTTTATCATGAGGGACTGTTGTGGCGGGTTCATCTTCCAGAACGCGCTCGGCAAGTTCGTCGCCCAAAAATTCCTCCACTTCGTAGAGGCTGGCCGCTGCCAGCGCTGCGCTTTCGGCAGAGCTCGCGAGTGTTGTTCTCCAAGACAAGCGCCCTTTCTCCCATTCCACCACTGCGTGGGCTGACTCGCCATTCCAACATGAATAAACGGTTGCCGCATTGTTTGAGAGACGTGTTTCGAGCACATCTCCGCGCCGGTAAATAGCACGCGCAGTTTCCAGTTCCTCTGGAGAAAAATTTCCCTCCCAGCCATCAGCCAAGCGCTCCAGCCAAAGGGCCAGAGCGGTTTCACTGTAACTGCGTTTGAGAGGTTGAAATGACATGCAGGAAATACACGGTATCACGTCAGAGTGTTTTCTGGATTACAACGTGAAAGCAGCGGAAAATAATTTGAGAGAAAATGTCTGGAGATTTTTCGGTTGATTTGTTGGGAAATGTGATGACGCAAAAAGAGCAGCAGGTTTTCCCTGCTGCTCTTTTTTGTAAGATTCCAAACCAGTGTCAGTGATTTGTCATTTCCCCTGCCGTTTTATGCCAGCGGGCAGGGCGTTATATTTATCCGGGCTTGGGTTGTGATAGGCTTTGTCTTCAGCCGTGTAGAATGGGTCAAAAGGCCCCGGGCGCGTCACGATGGGCGCAGAGTGGACGCGCGGGCGTTGCGAAATCCAGTTCACACCTTGGAAGTAGGGGTCTTCCATTTTACGAACTTCTTCGGCGCCGTAGTATGGCCCCATGGCGTCTACCCAGAGAATGACACGCAAGAGGTTCTCGTCGTCCACTTTTACACCGTGGTGTTTGCCGTTGGACATGAGTTCGACGAGGCGGCTTTTGTAGGAGAGCTTTGTCATGGCTGGGTAGGTGGCATAGGCCTTGGGATCCAAGCCGCTGTAGGATTCGACGAGGATGGTGTCTGCCCAGCCGTAGCCGCCACGCCCTGGAGTCGGGACGTTTTTGCGTCCGTGGTATTGGGAGGCCCACGTGGGATCACCCATTAACGTGGAGTAGGGCTCTTTGAAGCCGAGGAAGGCTGGGCGGAGGGTGGAGTTAAACTTTTTGTAAGCCGCCTTCTTGGGGTCGGCGTGGCAGCTGCCGCAGTATTTGTCGAGGGCAGGTTGCACGTAGCGCTCGAAGCTGACGGTGATATCGTTCCACGGCACGGGTTTGATGTCCGAGGGCTGACGGCGCATGGCCATGGCATTGAGCGAGGTGACGGGCGTGTTCATGTGTAACTCGTGGCAGCCGAAGCAGCCGCGTGTCTCGCCGGGTTGGACGCCGGTGAAGCTTTTCATGGTTTGCAGGGCGCGTTGTTTTTCATCGAGCAGCTGGAAGTGGACGGCGATGCCGCTGGGTACTCTGAAGTTCACGCTGCCGTCCGCTTCGACGGGGACAGTGCCGATAATCTTTTTGACGCCTTCAGACTGGTTCAAGGAAATTTCCGGGCCAGTCGAGAGGGTGGGGCGTTTATACCAGTAGGTGTAAGTCTTGTGTTCGATGGACCAGATGCGCAGGTACTTGGCTTTTCCTTTCATGGCGGGCTCGGCGCCTTCGTAAACGTTGGTGCTGTAGAGGATGCCAGTTTGCGGGTTGTCGCGCTCTTCCCAAGTCGGCCAGGGGATGGTGTCCACTTGCACCGGGGGAACTGGGCGTTTGCGGATGGGGATGACGTCCCAGATGTTGTGTGCGCCTTGGTTGATGAGCTCGCGGTTGCCGTCCACGTCCATGAGCATGAGGGCGAAGCCACCTCCCGCACGACCGCTTTTGCGGGCAGAGACGAGGAAGTCTTTCTCACTCAGCGGGTAAGGCGAGTAGTAGGCGGCATAGTTGCCAGCGCGGTGGTAGTCTGGGCTTTCCTTGGGATCGACGGGGCCATTGCCGCTTTCGGGCCAGGCGACCTCGGCGGTGACCTTGGTCAGGCCGTCCGGGAAGTTCAGACCTTTGGCTGGGTCGATGATGCCGACGCTGCCTGCGAACCAGTTGTGGTGGGCGCTGCCAGTGAACATTATGCGGTTGCTACCAGGGATGGAGCGCGCGTCCTTGAGCAGGTCGGGCCACACGGATTGGTTGCCCCAGAAGGTCTGCACGTTGGTCCCGTTTTGGCGCATTGTCCAGAGGCTCTGCGCGCGCCAGAGCGGCTTGTCGGTGTATTCCCAGCGGGTGAAAATCACGCGCCCGTCGGCCATGACGGAAGGTGTGTACTCGGGTTCGCCATTGCGCGAGATGATGTAGAGATTTTTGTCCCCGGGCTTGGTGTCGAGCGCCATTCGGGCGGTGACGAAGGCGTTGGTAGGTGGCATGCAGCGTACGTAGATGTGGCCGCGTGTGGTGAGGAACATAATGTTCTTGCCGTCGGGGAGATAGATGGGATCGAGGTCATCGAACATACCGCCGGTGAGCTGGCGCAAGCCGGTGCCGTCGAGGCCGATTTCGTAGATGTGGAAAGTTTTTTCGTTATGTGGCTTGAAGCTGAAGAGCACTTTTGAAGCATCGTAGGAAAGGTCGGGTCTCCAGAACACGCCGTGCAAAGGAGCGGAAGGGGCGAGTTGAGTGAGTTTACCGTCGGGGTCGAGGCCCTTCTGGACGAGGAGTCGCCCGCCGCCGCTGCGTCCCATGTAGCCGAGGCGGTGGCGCGTTTCGTGCTGCCATTCGCTGCCGAGTGGGTTGGGGTTGTCAATGTAGAGAACAGAGTCGAAATCGAGCACCGGGTTCTTGAACATAATTTCGCGTTTTACCTGACGCGTGGCCAGATAAAGTGCTTCGTTAAAAACTTCGCCGGGTGCCGGTTCTTTTGCCTTGTTTGCTTTCGCCTCGAATTTTTTAGCTGCGAGTTCCTTTGCCTCTTTCGCTTTTGCTTCGAGCTCGTCCAGCTGTTTTATATAACCTTGTGTGACGGCTGGTTCGAGACCTATGCGTTCGAGGATTTTTCGCGCATAGCCGATTTCTTTCAGAGTTTGTGCGATGGTGGGTTTATTGTCACATTGGTAGAGCCATTCTTTCCTCAAAATAGCTTGCGCATCTGCCTTGGAGCGCGAGACGGTTTGAGGCGTGCTGGGTTTTCCGCTTTGGGCAACGGGTTCGTTGAGTCTTGGGCGTTCGTCGATAAGTGCTTCGAGTTCGTGCAAGAGTGCCCCGGAGATGGGCTGGCGGGTGTCGGAGACGATGGCCTTGAGTTCTTTGACATGTTCCCACTTTGCTTTTTCTGCTGGGGAGAGAACGCTCCATTGCAGATCCGTGAGAGGTAGGTACTCAAACGCGGTTTCAGCAATCTTTGTGGCGATTTCGCGGCGTTTTTCTTTCGTTTGAAGAAGATTGTCTATGGGGCTGTTTCCGTGCTTGAGGATGTAGGCGTTTACTTCAGCAGGGAAGTCGTCGCGCAACAAGCGTTGCAACTCGATTCTCGTGCGTGTGTCCAGTTCCCCAGTGTGTTGTTCGAGTTTTGTTCCCGTTTCGGCGAGTGTTTTAAGGAATGAGTCAGCCTTTGTGTAGAAACCTTGGGCGGTTTTGTGCGCTACTTCTCGCGCAGGAGACTCGGGTTGTTTCCCTTCCGTAAAGAGAGTTTTGATTTCTTTTGCGCTGAGGGCGCGTGAGTAGAAATGCAGGTCATCTATTTTTCCGGAGAAAACTTCGCTTTTTCCGTTTTCAGAGCCGATGAAGAACGGTGCACCAATGAACTCTTTGTCAGGAGCGGTACTTTCGTTCTCTCTCGCCCAAGAGCTTTGGCCGCGTTGGTAGTAGTCGTAAACGGTGTTGAGCGGCGCCTGGCGCTCGAAGGAGCCGATTTCGCGTCCGTCCAGATAGACGTGCATTATCTTGCCGTCGAAGGTGCCGGTAGCGAGGTGCCAGTTCCCGTCGGTGAGTTCATCTGGCGCGATGAGGGCATCGAGTTCAAGGTAACTGCGCCCGCAATTGATCCCGAGCGTGAGAAACTTTTGGTCTTGGAAGGCGAAGAGCAGACGTGTTTCCCCGTCTTCTTTGCGGATGATGGTTTTATTGCCCCTGAGGTCGATCGGGGCCACCCAAGCGGAAAAGGTGAACTGACTCAGTTTCTTTGGCAGGACTTCGGGGCCTGCGGTGATCGGCTGTTTTTCGCTGAGGACTAGTGCATCCCCAAAGACGCCGGGGGCGGTACTGACTGTTCCCGGAACAGAAAGGTGGAACTTGTTCGCAGAGCTGTCGGTACCTTTGCCGCCGTTAAAACTCCAGCGGGCGACAAGATCTTTGTCTGCCGCAGACGCAGCAAGGCCTGCCGACGCGAGGAGCGTGAGTGTCGTGAAACAACGTTTGAGCATGTGATAAAAAGAAGTGAGATGACTACCAGTGACACGGAAGACCGTTTCGGAGAGGCGATGTTCCATGGAGAAGATGGAGCCGAATGAGGGCAAGGGTGCGAGGTCTTTATCCAAGGTCTTGGATGCGAAAAAAATGCTTCGTCGTCTTTGAGTGGCGAGTGAGCCGGGGGCCTTCGAGTGAGCGGGATGCGGGCTCAGACCAAGCGTTGCTGCTTGAGCAAGAGGAGCTCGTGTGCCACCTGCCGGTCGTCGAACGGCACAGTGATGTCGGCGAACTCTTGATAAGTTTCATGGCCTTTGCCGGCGATGAGGAGGGTGTCGCCTGGGTGAGCAGTGTCTAAGGCGAGGCTGATGGCGCGCCTGCGGTCTTCGACGAAGGTGATCCGGTGGGCGTCGAGGATTCCTGCGCGCATGTCTTCGAAAATCATTTTTTGGGGTTCCTTGCGTGGGTTATCTGCGGTTGCCCAGGCGAAATCGGCAAAGCGTTGGGCGGCCTTGGTCATTGCGGGGCGTTTGGCGCGATCCCTGTTGCCGCCGCAGCCGAAGACAACGAGCAGGCGCCCCGGGGTGATGGCGCGCAACATTTCAAGCGCGTTGGCTAGTGCGTCGTCGGTGTGCGCGTAGTCGACAAAAATTTGGAAGGGCAAGGAGGGCGCGACGCGTTCCATGCGTCCCGGGACGCCTGGGAAATTTGTGACGATTGGCAGGATGGTGCCTAAGTTTCGCCCAAGCGCGTGGCAGATGCCCAGCGCGCACAAGATGTTGCTGATGTTGTAGTGGCCCGGCAAGGAAGTAGAGACGGCGGTGGCGAGACCTGGGGCGGAGAACGTGAAAGTGCTTTGACCGGCCTGCAGTTGGATGTCTGTGGCACGCAGCCTGGCCTCCTCATTGATGCCGAATGTTAGTACGTCGACGCCGCCCGGCATCATGTTTGCGAGGCGGCGCCCGGCCGGGTCATCGCTGTTGATGATGGCGACTGTGGGCGGTTTTCCCGTCAAGCCGAGGAAGGGACGCGCCTTCACCTGGAAATAGGTTTCCATGTCGCCGTGGTAATCCAAGTGGTCGTGGCTGAGGTTTGTGAAGGCGAGGGCCTTGAAATCGAATCCGGAGACGCGTTCTTGAACAATGGCGTGCGAACTGATCTCCATGACGGCGCCCTCGCAATCAGAGGCCAGCATGTGCGCCATCATTTCGCAAAGGTCGAGAGACTCCGGTGTGGTGCGGTGCGCTGGCAGACTGCGCGTGCCCAGAGCGTAGCGAACGGTGCCGACGAGTCCCCAGGGTCTGCCGTCGTGCTGCAAGAGATGGTGCGCAAGAGTGGTGACGGTGGTCTTGCCGTTGGTGCCTGTGACGCCTGCGAGAGCTAGCTTTTTTTCGGGGTGCCCGTGGAAATTGCGTGCTGCCGCAGCCAGCGCAGCCCGAATGTTGGCGACGCGAACCCATGCAAGGTGAGAGTGGGAGCCGGAGGGCGTCTCCGAGACAATGGCCGAGGCGCCCCGGGCGATGGCCTCCTCAATGAAAAGGAGGCCTTGGGTTTTCAGGCCAGGCAGGGCGAAGAAGGCGCAGCCTGGTCCGGCGCGGCGGCTGTCGGTGCGCAGGCAGGAAACGCTGCTTTTCCAATTCCCGGAAAACTCCACGACATCAATCCCTTGAAAGATGTCTTGAAGTGACATGGTTGTGGGCAAAGGCATCATGGCAGAACGCGTTGGTTTAAATGGCATTGGGGAGCGCGTCGGCCCTTACTGCGGGCGGGATCCGCAAATGCTTGATGATTTGGTTGGCGATATTCTTGAAAACAGGCGCGGCGTATTGGCCGCCATAGGCGACTCCCTTTGCCATTTTCGGCTCGTCGATAACGACGGTGATGATGATGCGTGGATTTTCCGCCGGGAAGAACCCGGAGAATGAGGCAACATGGTGCTCCGGGGAAGGGAGGTACTTGCCGTTGGGCCGACGCTTGTACTTTTGGGTCGTCCCAGTCTTCCCAGCCACCTCATAGCCCTCAATGTTCGCCGCCTTGGCTGTTCCTCCAGGGCGGCAGACGTCTCGCAACATGAGCGCCATGGTCTTGGCCGTCTGGGGCTTCAAGGTCTGTGTGCGTACTTTGGGTTCGAACTCCATGAAGACGGAGCCGTCGGCATTCAGGATGCGGTTGATGACCAAGGGCGTCATCAATTTCCCTTCGTTGGCGATGACGTTCATGGCGTAGTGCGTCTGGATGGGTGTGGCGGCAATGCTATGCCCCATGGGCATGCGCGAGATGGTGAGCGAGTCCCACCGCAGTTTGCGCTGGGGGTGCGCAGGGTCGAGCACCGTACCCCGACTCTCGACATGGGAGATGGGCAGGCCGGTTCGCTGCCCGAAGCCGAATCGTTGCGCGTAATCGACCATGAGATGTTCGCCCAACTTTTCGGTGACGGAGGTGGCGATCAACACCGAGCCGATGTTGGAGGACTCGCGGATGATGTCGCGCACGCTCGCTTTGGCGCCGAGGTCGTGTGAATCGCGCGGGAGTGGCAATTTCCTGCCCATGTACGAGGTTTTGCGCCCGAGTATGTTGGTGCAGTCAAAAACATCCTCCGGTTTCACAACGCCCTCATTCAACGCCATGCAGACGGGGACGATTTTGAAAACGGAGCCCGGCTCATAGATGTATTCGAGGGCGCGGTTGGACATGTGGCGTACTTGGTCCGCAGAGGCGTAGTTGCCCAAGTCGTACGTTGGGTGATTGGCCAGTGCCAGCAACCTGCCCGTGGAGGGCTCGCTCACGATGACGGAAATGCTTTGGGGGTTGAGCTCGTCGAATGCCTTGGAGATCTCTTTCTCGCAAATATCCTGGATGACTGCATCAATGGTCAGCTCTACCTTGTGGCCGTTTTCTGGGCTTACCTGGAGCATGCGTTGCTCACGCAACTCGCGGCGGCTGCCATCGAGCTGTGACAGGATGAATCCGTGTTGCCCATCCAGGAGTGGTTCGAGCGCTTTCTCGATGCCGTTGACGGCTTTGCCTTCGAGGGAGACGTAGCCGACGGTATGCGCTGCCAGCTTGCCCATCGGATAATCACGGACGTAGTGCGGCTCAAAAGCCATGCCGGGGATTTTCAGCCTTTCCAGTTTCTCGACGGTCTGTGTGTCAACGTTTTTGGCCAGTTGAACCCAGCGTCTGGGCTTGCCTTGCTTGGGTGCTTGGGGCGCGCTGGCCGGACGGAGTAGCCAGGAAGAGGCGTGGGAGAGAAATGCGAAGGGAGATTGCCTGTAACGCAGTGTGGGCGTGGCGGGTGGTGTTGCCTGCGCCGGGAGGTAGGTCGGTCTGAAACTCCGCGCGACAGCCCATTCCTCCTCGCCCAAGATTTGCGCTGTTTGGGTGATGAAATGGTTGCGCGAGTAGTTGAGCAGCGTCTGCTGCCATGCCTCGAAGCTCTGGGCATTGAGTGTGGGCTCCGTTTTTTTCGCATGAACGAGGCGGCGCTTGATGCGCTCACTGTCGTTGTCCTGCAAAACGTGAGGGTCAAGCGTCACATCCCAGACGATGCGCGAAGTGGCGATGACGATGCCGCGCGCATCCACGATGTCGCCGCGCGGAGCCGCCGTCTTTTCGTAGTGGTGGCGTGCCTTGATGGCCTTGCTGCGCAGGTAGTCCGCGTCCTCCAGGTGGAGCCACCACAGCTGCCCCCAGAGCATCACAAAAAACACGTACGGCAGGGCAAGGATGCCGTAGCGGTTGATGGAGCTCAGGGATATTTTCATGGCGTGGCCTTTGCTGGGAACAGTTCAGCGCGTGTTGCTGGCACCCGCTTCATTTTCTTGGAGCGTGGATGCACGGGCGAGCACCGAGTTGCTCACGAGGGCATCAAGGCCGTTGTGAGGAGGCGCAGCGAC
This sequence comes from Puniceicoccales bacterium, assembly GCA_031280235.1. Lineage (GTDB taxonomy): Bacteria > Verrucomicrobiota > Verrucomicrobiia > Opitutales > UBA953 > CALNBE01. The sequence continues at coordinate 13,396 of JAITHA010000038.1, forward strand.
GGGTACCTGACGTGGCCTAAAGCGAGCGCGCACAGTCTGTCGTTTCTGCGGGATGTCGAGGTCGGCGGCCTCGAGGAGGAGGCGGTTACGCAGTTTGACTGGGTTGGTGAAATCCACAACGTACCGCAGAAGGTGTGTGTTGTCGCGGTTCAAGCGTGTGCATTCGGCCTCGATCTTCGAGATTTCCCTGCCGATGCTGCGCACCTCCGCCTTGCGCCAGGCGCAGAGGCCAGTGGCACAGCAGAAGCCGATGACACCGATGGTTGTGGAGGCGCCGAGGAGTTTGATGAGTTTGTTGGAAGAGTTGTTCATGCCTATGTGTGTGGAGGTGAGTGTGTGCGGTCACGCAGGGTTGCTCCTCAGCAAATGCTAGAAGGGGAGACGCGCGGTGGTGGCCATGGTGGCGCAGATGGCGAGTATCAGCGCGATCGGGATGACGGCGCTGCCGTCTTCGCGCAGTGCGATGCAGCAAGAGTCGGTGACGTGGTGCTGTTTCATGCGTGGCCTGCCTCCTCTCCGAGTTTGCTGACGGCGCGGAGGCGTGCAGAGCGCGAGCGTGGGTTGCGCGCAATCTCTTCTTCACCGGGCGAGATGGGGCTCCGCGTGAGCAGTATTGCCTGGCGTGTGCGCATATCCTGCGTGCGGCTGTCGCGCGCATCCACCGGGAGCCCGCAGATTTCGCGAAAGAAACGTTTGGTGATCCTATCTTCCAGCGAGTGGAAGCTGATGACGGCGAGCACACCGCTTGGGCGCAGCGAGGCGAAGGCTTTGGGCAGCGCGGTGCGCAGCTCTCCAAGTTCGTCATTGATGGCGATGCGGATGCCTTGAAAAGTGCGGGTGGCAGGGTGGATGCGCGATGGTGGGCCAGGGCGGTACACGGCTTCTGCGATGAGTGTTGCGAGGGAGGCTGTGCGCGCGAGTTTTCCGGTGCCGCGCGCTTTGAGTATGGCCTGCACGACGCGTCTCCAGGCGGGCTCGCCGCCGAGATCGCGCACGGCCTCCACGAGTTTTTCGTCGGGCGCATCCTCAAGAAAATCTGCTGCCGTGCTGCCATCGTCAGGGTCCATGCGCATGTCTGCGGGTGCATCGGCTTCCTCGCGAAAACTGAAGCCGCGCGCGGCCTCGTCGAGTTGGTAGGAAGAGAGGCCGATATCCATCAAGATGCCGTCATAGGGCGCACCAGGGGCGGCATCCAAGCGAGAGAAACGGGTGCGCGTGAAGTGGAGGCGCTCGCCAAATTCCGTCGCGAGTGTAGCTGCGCGCAGCTCTGCCTGCGGGTCTTTGTCGAGCGCGTACACGCGCACATGCGGTGAGGCCTTGAGCAGCGCGCGAGTATGGCCACCGCCGCCAAACGTGGCATCGAGAAACGCCCCGCCCCGCTCGGGCTTTAGCAGGCCGAGCGTCTCGCTTGAAAGGACGGATATGTGCTGTGTCATGGCGTTGTGAAAAACTTGTGAGCAGCGTGAATAAAGGACTTCGCGGATAATGAAAAATTATGCGGGGCTTAGAGTCCGATGGTCTTCAGAGCCTCGATGAACGCGGTGGCGCGAGGCGATGAGACGTCTGGTTCGGGTGGCGTTGGTGAGCTGATGAGGAAGGAGTTCACTTCGCCGAGGAAGGTGACCTCCTTGGTGATGCCAGCTTCGCGCAGCATACTTTCCTTGAGTTTGATGCGTCCCGCCTTGTCGCATGAGACAAGAGTGCCGCTGCTGGAGATCTGGCGCAGGGCAGCTTTGGCGGCGTAATTACTCAACGGTGTGTTCCTCGCGGCGTCGCGGACTTTTTCGACAATGTCCGGCGGGAGCACCATGATGCCGCCGGAGGGAGGGAAGAACGTGGCGAGATAGACATTCTCGCCTTCGGCCTCAAAGCGCCAGTCCGCCGGAATTGTCAGGCGGTTCTGGTCGTCCAGCTTGCCGGGGAAGTTGTCGACAAAAAGCTTGGCTCTTGAGGTGCTTGCCATGGTTCTCAAATTTCTTGTCCCCCAGACTGCTCCTTTTTGCCCCTAAAACAAGCCTTTTCCCTCCTTTTTGCCCCTGAAAATCTTTTTTCTTTGGCCTGCGAAAATTCATTTCAAGGTTTTTCATATTGCACATCAATGAGTTGCGATTTCAAGGCAGTTGTTTGGTTTTTCGGAAAGAAGTTTTCCTGAAATAGGGCAGGGTGGGAGCGGATTCGTACAAGGGGGGCAAAAAAATGTCTTGTCAGGTGTTCGGATTATTGGCACACGCAGCGCCTTCTTTTTCGGGGTGCTTTGCGCATCGTGAATCGAAAGGTGGGGTAACCAAGTGGCTAAAGGGTGCAGACTGTAAATTTGCCGAGCGTCGCTCTTCGGGGGTTCAAATCCCTCCCCCACCACCATTTTTGAAAGGGCTCGCGTCCGCGTTGGCGCGGGCCTTTTGCGTGTGCAGGCCGCGCTTGACCTCGTGTGCCAGCGCCTGTTTACACGGCGTTTTCCATGAGTGATCATCTTGCACATGAATGTGGTATCGCCTTTGTGCGCCTTTTCAAAGGGCACCGCTACTATGAGGAGAAATATGGCACGCCGCTTTACGGGTTTAACCAGCTCTTCCTCCTCATGGAGAAACAGCACAATCGTGGGCAAGATGGTGCTGGCATCGGTTGCGTGAAGCTCAACATGCCTCATGGACAGGCGTTCATGTTTCGCGATCGCGACCCGTCTTCGCAAGCGCTCACGAACATTTTCACGCGCCAGCTGGAAGCCTATAGCCAGAAGGTCGCCAGCGACACCATCATCCCCGAGTTTCCCCAGTCCATCAAGGCGCACTTCGACTTCGGAGGCGAGGTTTTGCTGGGGCATTTGCGCTATGGCACGTCTGGCAACCTTGATGGCGCGGCTTGCCATCCCTTTTTCCGTAAGAGCATCTGGGCCACGCGCAACTTGATGGTTGCGGGGAATTTTAACATCACCAACTCTTCCTCGTTGAACGAAAGCCTCATCCAGCGCGGCGCCCACCCCATTTTTTCCACAGATACGCAGTCCGTCCTCGAAGAGATTGGCTTCTGGCTCGACGAGGAGCATACCAAGCTCTACCGCGAATTGCGCGACGAGCAGAAACTTTCCGGAGCCGAGATCCCGCCCGTCATCTCGCAGCGCCTCGATGTCGCCAAGATTTTGCGTATGGCTTCGCGCAACTGGGATGGTGGCTATGTCATCATCGGCCTCATCGGCAACGGCGACGCCTTCATTTTTCGAGACCCGAACGGTATCCGTCCGTGCCACTATATCTTCAATGACGAGGTGTTTGCTGCCGCCTCGGAGCGCGCCGCTCTCATGACGATTTTCAACACCACATGCGAGGATATCCGCGAGATCCCGCCTGGCTATGCCATGATCATCAAGAGTGACGGGACGCATACCCTCGACGAGATTATCCCATCCTGCGCACCCAGGCACTGTTCCTTTGAGCGCATCTACTTTTCGCGTGGCAACGACCCTGAGATTTATGCCGAGCGCAAGGCCCTCGGCGCGGCCTTGGCAGGAAAAGTTCTCGAATCCATTGAGCGCGATTTCGAGCACTCTGTTTTCTCCTTTATCCCGAACACTGCGGAAATCGCCTTTTATGGGCTCATCCACGAGATTTATCGCCATTGGCGCGAGGACACGCGCGAGGCTATCCTCGCTGCTGCCGCCAACGGTACCCTCGATAGACCCTTGCTTGACAAGCTCCTCTTCGCCAACTGGCCGCGCAGCGAAAAAGTCGCCCACAAGGATATCAAACTGCGTACCTTTATCTCCGCCGAGAAGAACCGCACGAAGCTCGCCTCGCACGTTTACGACATTTCCTACGGCACGGTGAGCAGGGGGGATAACCTTGTCGTAGTGGACGATTCCATCGTGCGTGGTACCACGCTTCGCCAGTCCATCATCCGCATTCTTTCGCGCCCAAACCCGCAGCGCATCATCATCGCCTCCACCGCGCCGCAGATTCGTTACCCAGATTGCTATGGCATCGACATGTCTGAGATGGGCCAATTTCTCATCTTCCAATCCGCCGTTGCCCTTTGCCGCGAGACGGGAAAGAGCGACCTGCTGCGGGAGGTTTACGAGGCTTGTTGCAGCCAAGCTGGGAAGCCCCCGGCGCAAATGCGCAACTACGTCCGCCGCATCTATGACGAATTTACCGAGGAGCAGTTGTCCAAGCGCGCAGCTGAGCTCGTGCGCCCAAGCCCTTCCACTTGGCAGGGAGAGCTCAAACTCGTTTTCCAAAGCATCAACAACCTGCACAAGGCTTGCCCCACGAGCCTCGGCGACTGGTATTTCACGGGCGAGTATCCTACACCTGGCGGCTATGCCACCCTCAATCGCGCCTACATCAACTTTCACGATAAACGCAGCGGACGTGGCTACGAGGACATGCCGACCCCATTCTCCCCAACAATGCACCACACCTGATATCACCGCACCACCAAGGGGGCAATTGCCTGCGCTTTGCCATTCATCACTTGACTTGCTTCCCACACATTCCCATCACACCCGACTTCAAACATGCAGAATTTCGCAGCTCAGTGCTTGGACATGGCCCGTTCCATTATCGGGCATAACTTGGATTCCATTAACGCAGACGGCAGTATCTCCCCCGTCCCCGGCGAAACAGGACGCGCCGATGAACCAGGTCACGCCGCTCTCGCCCTCGGCGAATACTACCGCGCCACTGGCGACACCCTCATCAACCGCGCTAGCGTTGCCGAACTCGCGGCACTTTGTGTCAATTCTCAGGTGCACCAAGACACCGAGTCTGAGAACGGCCTCGCCTATAGTGCCCTAGGTCTCCTCGCCTTCGGACCATCAAAAGAGCGTAATGCCATCTGGCTGCAGCTCGGTGACGAAACACGCGCCCTACTCGACAAACGCCTCTTGCACCGTAGCGACTACGACACCCATTTCCAAGCTTTCAATATCGCCAAGGCTGTTACGCGCTACTCCCTCGGCCTCTCTAAAAAAGATGAGACAGGAAGCCTCATTGAACGATTCCTTGAACGTATAAAAACCAACGGAACCGGTGGCTTTTGTGACGACTGCCCACGCTCCATGGAACGTCCCGATGTGCTTGGCGGAGTTTATGACCTCTACGGTATCATGCAGTTCGTCTTCATCCGCTCCGCCCTCCAACTGCATGCCAACATCCACTTGCGAGACCGCAAACTCCCAAGCCTGCGCACCCACGCCGAGCGCTACCTTCGCCTCCTCCCGGACATCATTCGCCAAGACGGCCTCGGCTGGTGCTACGGCTATGGCATTGGCAGCTACGGCCAGATGCACGCCATCAGCCTCATTCTCCAAGCTATGCGAGACCACTGGATTGCGGATGACAAATTGCCCCAATACAAAGAGCTCGTTCGCAGACTCTTCCAATACTTCTTCGTCACATACCTCGACCAAGAGCACGGGTTCCTCGTCATCCGCGATGGCGAGCGCGACACCATCCCGCATCACACAACGCGCATGGCAAACTTTGACGCCGCGCGTTACCTTTGCCAATGGGCTCGCCTTGCCAAAACCGTCCCGGGCACCCTTGAAGGTCGCGCGCAGCTGCTCCAACGCCCATCCTGTCGTCACATCCTTTTCGACAAAAGCAACCGCAAAGAGCAGGCGCTTTGCATCTACCAAGACCCCGCGACAGGCCTCCATGTGCAGATTCCCGTCGTCTCCGGCGCCACCAACAAGGAAAGCTCAGACTCGCTCGCTTTCCCGCACATGCCCGGCGTCTTTGATTGGCCAGTCAATCGCTACGTCCCCGTCTTTCTCCCCGAGCTGACCATTGGTGGCAACGTCTTTGTCCCTTCCTTCTACGGGAAAAATTTCACGACAGGCCTTGGCCTCAAAAACAGTTTTTACTTTCGCTATGACCAACCGGAATTGGTCACCAAGGATGAAAAAATTATCCCCGGTGTCGGCAGTTTCAAAGTCGAGTGGGAATTTACCGCAGGCCACATTACTGGGCGCTTCCTCTTTCAGCCACGCCAGCAAACACAGCTCACCCAGTTCCGCTACGTCCTCCCAATAGCTGCACCACACCATCACTACCGTCTCGGCACCTCCTTCACCATGGGCGGAGAAAATTTGCGATGTTCGGTACTCCGTGACGATTTTCAAGCCCACTGGGCCGAAACCGAGATGGTGCTCGACGACCCCGCCCACCGCACATACTACGGCAAAATGCACTATTACCAACACTTTCTCCGCGATCGCCCCCTGATAATGCGTCCTGGCCACCCCTACCGCTTGGAAGTCACTTTCGAGCCCCACGTTATAATGGTAGACGAACTTGAATAACCCCCCCCTCCTACCGCCTTCCCGCATGAGCACCCACAAAGCCCAACGCGTCACTGTGGACGGACTCACCTCAGTGGACGTACCGATTCTCAGCAAGATTACCATCCATTCCGCAGAAGGCTCAGGAGATGCCAGTTCGCAGGACATTCGTGAATGCGCCCAAGCCTTGGAAAGTGCCATCCTGGAGAATCATGAAGGCAACTACGCTCAGGAAAAAACCGACAAAGAAGGAAGTGAAACAGCTTTCCTCGTCGCGTCCACTTGGGAGCCCCCTTATAAAATTATCCGCTCCGTGTCCGCCAAATTCTCCAAAACACGGATCACCATGATAGCCGACGCCTTCCGGCACGAATATTGGCTTGCCCGTGCGCTTTACGAAGGTGGTCGCGCTGTCGTGGACGAAGTCCTCACCATGAATGATGGGCACGATTTCGAAACCCTTTTTTATGAAATTCACGGAGAATCCCACGCCGACTGGAAAGTAAAAAACAAGCAAGGCCAAGTACGAGGAGGCTTCGCTTGGGGTGCCGTCGACGATTATTCCAAAAACCAGAGCGAACTGGGTAAAGCCGAAGGTCAGGAATAACTCTCCCAACGCACACTCTTGCTCTGTTTGCATTACCTCTCAGTCGTGCCTGCCGTGGTTTGGTGAAGCTGCCATCTTCCTGTAGTCCTCATTTTTCATTGTTTTCTACTTGGTAGTGGAGTTAGAGCGTTTTAAATAAAACTGTAGCCATTAGTGATGATTCATGGCAAGGAGAGTGCATGAAAAAGACGCTGTCATTGGATTTGAGGACGAGAATCGTCGAGGCCTATGAGGCAGAGGAGGGGACGAGGGAGGAGGTGGCGAGGCGCTTCAAGGTGTCGCTGGGGATGGTCAAGAAGCTGCTCAGCCAGTGGGCAAGGACGGGGGATTTGCAGCCCCGACACCGGTTCTCAGAACCTGTTCAATATCTTTTGAGTAAGATGACGAGGAAAGCGAGGACGACGAACTGGCGGCTGGTATTGAGCTTGCGTTCGCAATTTTTCCATAGGCGGCGGCATTTTTCGAG
>JAITHA010000047.1 GCA_031280235.1 Puniceicoccales bacterium
CCATCGAAAACGAATTCTTCGATTTGGAAAACTTTTCGGGCCGCGCACACTTCATCGCAGCGACAGGCACCTACCAGCACTTCTACAACTTCGCCCGGAAAAACCGCTCGCGCGCCAACAAAACCCCGGTCGAGTTGCTCCGCGAAAAAACACCCAATCTGCACCCCCGCATCCTCCTGCTACACCCTTGCCTTCTGACTCACAAATGGGTCAACTTCTATCTGGACCTCCCGGTGCTGGGGGCATCTTTTCACTTCCCAAATGCAGCGAGGTTTGTTTCCTTGGCGGCATGTCTGGTCACAGTAAATGGGCAACAACCAAGCGGCATAAGGCCGTTATTGACGCCAAACGCGGAAAAATTTTCAGCGTCCTCGCGAAGGAGTTGACTTTGGCCGCGCGCTCGGGCGGGGGCGACCAAGCTTCCAACGCCAAGCTCCGTACGCTCCTTGTCAAAGCGCGCACCGCCAATATGCCAACAGACAATATCGAGCGCGCCGTGAAAAAAGGCACGGGTGAGTTGCCTGGGGTCTCTTACGAAGAGATCGTTTACGAGGGCTATGCACCGGGCGGCATCGGCGTCATCGTCGAGGTCACCACTGACAACAAAAATCGCGCCGTTGGCGAGGTGCGTTCGGCGTTTACCAAGGCGGGCGGAAGCCTTGCTGCGCCGGGTGCCTTGGCTTTTAACTTCCAGCGCAAGGGACAGTTCCTCATCGGCGCTGAAGCGACGAAGGAGGACGTGCTCATGGAGGTGGTGCTCGACGCAGGAGCTGACGACGTGATCGACCACGGCGACCATTTTGAGGTACTTTGCAACGTCCCGGAGTACGATGCTGTCGCCAAGGCGCTTGAAGACAAGGGCATCAAGCCCGAGTCCTCCGAGATCGCCTATTTGCCCAACAACACGGTACCCGTCAAAGATCCCGCCGCTGTAAAAAGCCTTTTACGTCTCATTGAAACGCTGGATGCCCTTGACGACGTGAAAGCCGTCCACGCCAACCACGAGATAGACGAGTCTCTCCTGCCCTCGTAGAGCCACACACCCAACATGCAAGTCAACCTATTGCGGGCCAAAATCCTCCGCGCGGAAGTCACTGACGCCAAGCTGCACTACGAAGGCAGCATGGCTGTGGATGAGGAGTTGATGCGCCTCGTCGGCATCCTGCCAAACGAAAAAATCCTCGTCGGCAATATCACCAATGGTGAGCGTTTTGAGACCTACGCCATCCCGGCGCCAGCTGGCTCGCGCACCTTCTCTCTCAATGGCGCGACCGCCCACTTGGGGAAAATTGGCGACTTGCTCGTCATCATGACTTTCGCCTGGCTGCCCGAGGCAGATGCCCTCGCCCACCAGCCGCGCATCGTCGTGCTCGCCGCTGGTAACACGCGCCTCGTCAAACTCACCAACCCAGCCAACTGTGACCTTGTTGGGAAATTCCAATCCTGAACACCCTGCAATAACACAACTCACATGAGCTACCGCCTCTACATACCCGGCCCAATCACCGTCTCCGAAGAGACCCTGCGTGCCATGACGCAACCCATGATTGGCCATCGCTCCAAGGACTTTGTCGCCCTCTACCAAAGCATCCAACCAGGCCTCCAGCGCTTGATGGAGACCGCCGATCCCGTTTACCTGAGCACGAGCAGCTCCTGGGGTATAATGGAAGGGGCGTTGCGCAACACCGTCGCCAAGAAGGTGCTCTGTTGCATGAATGGCGCCTTCTCCGACAAATGGCTCGACGTCGCACAGCGCTGCGGTATTGCCGCCCACGGTCTGCGCTTTGACTGGGGAAAACCTGTTGACCCTGAAACCGTCCGCACCGAGCTCGCCACTGGGCAGTACGACGCCATCACCTTCATCCACAGCGAGACGTCCACCGGGACGCTCAGCCCGCTTGAGAGCATCATGGCCGTCGTCCGCGAATTTCCCGAAGTTATCAGCATCGTGGACACAGTGAGCTCTTTCAGCACCCTGCCCATCGCCAAGGACGCCAATGGTATGGACGTCCTCATCACGGGTTCGCAAAAAGCCCTCGCTCTCCCGCCTGGGCTTTCCCTGCTCAGCGTCAGCGAGCGCGCCCGCCAGCGTGCCGCCTCTCACCCCGGCAGAGGCTATTACTTCGATTTTTTGGAGTTCCATGCCAACCACGAGAAAGGGATGACGCCCTCCACACCGGCCATTTCACTCATCTACGCCCTCCAGCACAAACTGGTGCAAATCGACAACGAGGGCATCGCCAATCGCTACGCGCGCCATCTGCGCCTCAACGAAAAAATCCGCCTTTGGGGGCGCGCTCGTGGCTTCAGTCTTTTCCCTGAAGAAGAATACGGCGCTCGCGGCCTCAACTGTTTCTCCAACACCCTCAACGTGGATCTCGAAGCTGTGAACAAGTCCCTTAAAACGCGTTTCCAATGTGTCATCGACGGCGGCTACGGTAAACTGAAAGGAAAAACCTTCCGCATCTCCAATATGGGCGACGAGACAGATGAGACTATCGGCGCACTCATCGGCGCTCTGGACACCGTCTTCGGCGAGCTGGGAGCGTAACATGCGCACCCCCGCCCTGCCCATCACCACTTGATGAGGCCCTGCTGCCAGCGCAGGACACGGTCGCGCAGGCGGAAAAAGAGAGCCATCAAACTGGAAAAAAACACGCCCATGATGAGGATGGCGGCAAACATTTTGTGGTACTCTACCCAGCTCTGCGCCCAAGACATATACAGGCCGAGCCCCGCCTTGGTCCCTATCATTTCAGCGACGACCAGCGTAATGCACGAGCAAGAGAGCGCAATGAACAAGCCGATAAATATCGAGGGCAAGGCCGAGGGGATGGCCACGCGCCGAACGAGCTGCCAGTCTGTTGCGCCCAGCGTGCGGGCGATCTCCAGATGACTGTGGCGCACACTCGCCACGCCTGAACTCGTCAACATGACCATTGGGAAAAAGCTGGCCAAGGCCAAGATAAAGGCACTCGCCCCAAATGCCGACGGAGAAAGTACGAGTGCGAGCGGGATCCAAGCCGTCGCGGGAACAGGACCGAAAAACTTCAGCACAGGCATCCCCCAATAACGCACTTGCTTGCTCCAGCCAAAGCAAACACCTGCGAAAAAGCCCGCGACACTCCCCAGCCCAAAACCAATGGAGAGCAGCCACAACGAGTGATACGCGCCCTTCAAGAGCACGTCGGCATCCTCAAACAACACGTAGAAAACACGTTCGGGGCCCGGGAAAAACGGCAACGGCAGAATGCCCGACTTCGCAGTGATCAACTCCCAGAGCGCAACCGTTCCAATGGCCACGATCATCAGCGGAGCATTCTTCTGGGTAAGCGCATCCGTCTTTGCCGAAACTCTGCCCATGCAGGAAAGAAACGGCCGTTTAGCGGCAGGAGGCGACGAAAGATTTGCCGGGGAAGCCTCTCTTGTTTTCCAGGAAATCCGCCCCAAGCAGACGAGAAACAGCCATCCGACAGCCACAACGCCGAGGATGACACAAAACGCAAAATCATCCCCCACCGGAACAACCCCTTCCCAGAAGCAATGGATCGCCCATGTGGCAGCGGCAGCACCAACGGGAACGAAGACAATGGGCGAAACACCGCGCTTGCGGCTGTCTGCACCAACAGTGCCACTGGCGCCAGCTGGTGCCACACGTGCCCCAGCGGGATTTTCGGAGGATTTCCGTTTTTTGGGAAAAGCTAACGCGAATTTCATCTTTGATTCGCGACTGAAGATTACAAGATTGAAATTAAAGTCAAGCCCTTCCCCGCCTGCTCCCTCAACACATTGGCCTAATTCGCCCAACGAGCGAGGCCTCCGGAAAGGCTGGTGGTATAGGCGTAGCCGCGAGCGCGCAACATGCGGGCGGCGCGCAGAGAGCGCTGGCCATGCTGACAATAGACGATCACGATGGCGTGGGCAGGCAATTCGTGGATGCGCCCGGCGAGCTCGTTCAACGGAATGTGCAACGAGCCGGGCAGATGGCCAGCGGCGCGCTCGGCGCCCTCGCGCACATCAAGCACGAGAGGCACATCTACTGCACGAGCCAACCAAACGCGGGCCTCTTCGCTGGAAATTTCCAACGGGAAAACATTTGCCGCCTCTTCCCCGGAGGTAGCCGCGAGGCAACAAGGAGCGCAGCAAGAGTTGTGAAAAGAGTAATTTCCGGCATCGATGCCCATAATCCGTGGCGAGGAGCCACATAGTGGACAGGCGGCGTCCTTGAGCAGGCGCACAGTGCGTGAGGTGGCGGCGAGCAAATCGAGCATCAGCAAACGCCCGCGCAATGGGACACCCACGCCTGTGGCGAGCTTGACCGCCTCCATCGCCATGAAGCTGCCAACGACGCCACAGAGCGCACCAAACACACCAGCCTGCTCGCAAGTAGGGATGCTTTCGGGGTCGGGCATTTCGGGGAAAAGGCAGCGATAACAGGCGTTGCCCGAGGCCCTATCGAACACGGATACCTGCCCGGCAAACTGGAAAATGCTCCCGTGCACGAGGGGTTTGCACGCGAAAAACGCTGCGTCGTTGGCCAGATACCGTGCCGGGAAATTATCCGTCCCATCGAGCACGACATCGTATTGAGAAAAGAGCGCGGTGGCGTTCTCCGGCGTCAAGCCCTTCTCGTGCACGATGAGGTGCACACGCGAATCCAATGCGTGCAAATGTGCCAAGGCGGCGGCGATCTTGGGCGCACCCACGTCGGCCTCGCGAAAGAGCACCTGCCGCTGGAGGTTGTGCAATGCCACGATGTCAAACTCCGCCAGCCCGAGCGTCCCCACTCCAGCGGCGGCAAGATAGAGTGCGGCAGGCGAACCCAGCCCGCCGATGCCCACCAGGAGCACGCGCGCCTCGCGCAACCGCCGTTGCCCTGCCTCGCCAATTTGCGGGAGACAGATGTGACGGCTGTAGCGAAATTGTTCTTCTGCGGAAAGCGGCATGGATGGCGGCATGGAATTGGGAATGGGTACGCGATGGAAAAACGCGACTTATACTCCAGGCGCAATCCCGCTTTCAGGAACGACACAAAGAAGCGTTGCCTGCAGAGAGGGTTTTAAAGAGTTTCGGCGCGCATGACCATCGAAGAACGACTCGAAAAATTCCTCGCGAACCAGCCAACGGTGGACACCACAGCCGTGGTTCTTCCCGGTGCGACACTCATCGGCTCGGTGACTCTCGGGCCCAAGGCAAGCGTCTTCCCGGGGGCCGTGCTGCGCGGCGACATTGAGCGCATCGATGTGGGCGAGGGCTCCAACATTCAGGACGGTTCCGTCGTGCACCTGTCTGATGACATGCCCGTGCGCATCGGCAAATACTGCACCATCGGGCACAAGGCCATGATCCACGCCTGCACGATCGAAGATGGCTGCCTAATCGGCATGAGCGCCACAGTGCTTGATGGCGCGGTGATTGGCGCAGGGAGCATCGTGGGCGCGCATTCTCTGGTGACGAAGAACATGCAAGTACCGCCCCAATCCCTCGTCATGGGCGTACCGGCAAAAGTCATCCGCCCGCTCAAGCCCGAAGAAATGGAAGCAGGGCGCAAGATGGCGGAAAAGTACACGGTCGTCGCCGCAAGGTTGAAAAAAGAGACTCAAGCTGGAGCTTTCTCCCCCAAAGTGGTGTAACCTGCACACCGGTGCCAACCATGCCACGGTACCACCAGGCGCCTACAGTATGTCATCACGAGAATTCTTTGAGAGTGAGAGAAAAGGAAGAAAAGTGCCCACGGCACAGAGGCCAACTCTCAACCAACACGTTTGGAATGATCAGGCATGCGGAAGGTGCCTGAGTGCAACCTACCAAGGTCGGGGGTGGCACGCCATTGGGTAGAGCGCTCTCGCCGAGAGTGCCGTTCTGTAAAGTCCTGCCTGTCCGCCGTCCAAATTTGATGCTTTTTTGTCTGCTCTTCCATTTCGTGACCACATCACCTCGAAACGAAGGCGACAAAACACGGCGCCTTCGGATAAACGAAGACGAGAGAACGGCAGGCGTTTCTCTGGCTTAGAAAATCGGCTCGTGCTCGTGGGTGTCTCCACGAGGGACGGCATGGTTCCCGCCATTTTCCCAGAAGATATCATTGAGCAAGAGCTTGAACTCAAAGGTCGGGTCATTGGCTGTCGATATCCAAACCCACTCGCCAGAGGCATTACAGGTCATCGGCAAACCGCGTTCCCAAGAAAGTCCTCCCCCCTGTCCGCGCACAAACACCTGGTTTCCCCAGCCAACGTTTATGAGCGCGACGATGGTCGTCACCTTGGGATGCTTGGCCTTGGCGGGCAAGGAGGCTTGCTTCTTTTCCGCTGGAACGCTTTTGGCCGGAGCGGGCACTGGCGTTGGAGCGGTTTCGCACGTTGGCTTGGGTTTTGCCTTGGCCGGGGCCTTGGAAGACGCGGCCTTTACGGGAACAGTTCCCTTTGTTGCCGACACAGGAAGTGTCTCTTTGCTTACTACATTGGCTTTCTTCATTGTCGTTGATGTTGAGGGTTCATGCCATCCAAACGCCCACTCCGTAGTTGATGGACGTGCTCTCAAGCGTTGCCTGCGACGCTGGCCTGTCAATGGATTTGTTCGTTCCTTGCCGACACGCCTTCCGCCTGGAGGGCCTTGGTGTGTTGCAACACTTCGGTGGCCATTTTGCCGTGCTCGGTGTTGGGGTCTATTTTTATGATTTTCTCCATGAGCTTTATCACGGCCTCGTAGTTGCAAATGTCATTGTTGGCGCAGGTGGGCAATTTCAGGAAAAGCACTTTTTGTAAGTGTTCGCCGTAGAGGGGCGTTTCCGCGATGAACTTATCCACTGCCTGACTCGCTTTTTCGTAATCGCGCTTCTGGCGAACGAGTTGCAGGACGTAGTCGCGCAGGCGGTTGATTTTTGGGAAAAGGGCGATGTCGTGGAGCAAGCCCGTGGAACCCTGTGGATCGAGTTTTCGCAGCTTGGCGATCTCGGCTGTGTAATGGCGCAAAAGGATGTTCACCTCAATATCCTGCAAGGCGAGCGAAAGCTCCCGGGCCTGCTCTGCCTCAGTAGAGAGCAACTCCGCCGTGGAGAGGCGCAAATCCCGCCGTTCGCGAATCGCTTGGAGAGTACTCAAGTGTTTTGCATAATCGGCTGCGCTGACGTTTCTGTAGCCCGTTGCGGCAAAGGGTCGCCCGTCCTTATCCGCAAGTATCACCGTGGGGTAGGTGCGCACATCCCACGCTTTGCGTAGGGCTTCGTTGCGCTTCTTTTCCTCGGAAGAGAGCGAATAAGTTCGAGGGAAATTCACCCACACAAAAACGAAAAGTTTGGCCGCGTTTACGACGAACTCAGGACGCGTAAAAACTTCTGTATCGAGGTTTTGGCTCCAGATACTACCATCAGAACAAAGGAAGACAACGAGGATGTCCTTCCCCTCAGCCCTAGCCTTGGCCTTGGCGGTCTTCAAGTTGGAATGCCAGTGGATGAAGGGGGGCGACGGCTTGGAAAACGGTGTTTTCCTGAGGACAGGTGCCTTGCCCAGCGGCGCGCTTACCACGTCCGCCGAAATATCTGTCGCATGGGCCACAACGACCAGCAACACCGCAAAAGAACACACCCGAACGCCCGGCGCAAGAACGTGCGAGAACAAAAGCGAAACGAATGTCTTGAGACGAAACATGGAACAAAAATCAGTGCTTTAAACTGGGCTGAAACACCACCATTTCTGACATGTTCCCAGTGCGTTGTCCTGCCGAAGAAGACATGTATTTTTATTGAACGCTGCGTATTCAGACGCCTTCCTGTTCCCTCATTAACGATGTTGCCACGTATTTATCTGTCGCCTCCACACATGGGCCACGATGAGGAGGTTTTCATTCGAGAGGCCTTTGCCTCCAATTGGATAGCGCCTCTCGGGCCACATGTGGATGCCTTCGAGAGAGAAGTGTGCCAGTTTACTGGGGCGAAGGCCGCCTGCGCGCTTGCATCAGGGACAGCCGCCATCCACCTCGCGCTACGCCTGCTTGGTGTCTCGGCAGGAGATGAGGTGCTCTGCGCCACGCTCACTTTCGCCGCTACGGCCAACCCCATCCTCTACCAAGGCGCGAGCCCCATCTTCATTGATAGCGAGAAGCAGAGCTGGAACATCGACCCGACGCTTGTCGCCGAAGCTCTCGCCGAAAAGCGCCGCGCCGGGAAGCTCCCCAAAGCTATCATCGCCGTGGATCTGCTGGGGCAATGCGCGGACTACGACACACTCAACGCCGTGTGCGCTGAATACAGCGTGCCGCTGGTGCAGGATGCCGCCGAGTCCATCGGAGCGACCTACAAAGGCCAGGCTTCAGGCCGCCAAGGGCGAGTCGGCATCTTCTCTTTCAACGGCAATAAAATCATCACCACCTCCGGCGGCGGCATGTTGCTATCGGATGATGAGACCCTCATTGAGCAGGCGCGTTTCTTGGCCACGCAAGCACGAGACCCCGCACCACATTACCAACACTCCACCTACGGCTATAATTACCGCCTGAGCAATGTGCTCGCCGCAATCGGGCGAGGGCAATTGCGCGTGTTGCCGGAGCGTGTTGCAGCCCGCCACGCCAACGAGGCCGCCTACCGCGCAGGCCTTGGCAATGTGCCCGGCGTGAGCTTCATGCCAACGGCCTCTTGGAGCGTGTCCAACCACTGGCTGACACACATCCAGATAGACCCCGCAAGTGCCGGAGCCTCGCGCGAAGATGTGCGCCTCGCCCTTGAGCGCGAGGGCATTGAGAGCCGCCCTCTTTGGAAGCCGTTGCACCTGCAACCCATCTTTGCAGGCTGCCACGCCTACCTCTCTGGCGTAGCCAAGCAGCTCTTCGCCAACGGCCTCAGCCTGCCATCCGGGTCCGCCTTAACGGAGCTTGAGCGCCAACGTATCATCTCTATCGTGCGTGCCGCCCTGCCTTCCGCCAAGTCATCCTCCTCCATCTCTTAAATTCAAAAAACTGAACTGAACCCGGAAAAATGAGAATTACCTTCTTCAGCAAATACTTTGGACAACGCCCCCTCTCACACACCATCGGGCTGGTGCTGGCGGATGCTCTCCTGCTCTCACTGGCCCTGCTCGCCGCCTATTTCTTTCGTTTCTTCGACCCCGAAAACACCTCCGCGCGCAGCAGCATCTGGCTCGACCGCTTCTACATGACAGTTATCTGGCTCGTCCCCATCCAAGTCATCTGCCTCCTCATCTCCAAACACTACAATAGCGTCCTGCGCTACTTCCGCCTGCCAGAGGTGGAGCACATTTTGGTCTCTCTCTTCACGGCCTTCATCTTCGAGATTTTCCTCTCCATCGTCACCCGCGGCGCAACACGCTTCTACCTGCCCTACACCGTCATCGGCACCGACTTCTTCTTCGCACTCAACGCCATCTGCGGCTCGCGCATCCTCATTCGCATGTTCTACGACTACGCAAGCGACTGGGACTCACCGGCAGGCGAGGAACAAGACGCCCCAAAATGCAAACGTGTGGGCATCCTTGGCGCAGGAGACACAGGCGCGGCCCTCGTCGCAAGCTGGCTCGCCAAGCCAGGAATGCACTACAAGCCTGTCGCCTTCTTCGACGACGACGACAGCAAGCAAGGGCTGCGCATCCACACCATCCCCATCGTCGACAAGATAGACGCCCTCGGAAAATACTTCCAACATCTGGCCCTCGACGAAATCGTGATCGCCGTCGGCAATGCCCCCCAACCCCGCATCCGGAGCATCCTCAAAATGACCCGCCACCTCGGCCTGCAGACCGAGATCGTCTCCTCCATCACAGAAATGGCCAGCGGGCGCGTAAAACTCTCACGCTCGCGCCCCGTGCAGATACAGGACTTGCTCGGGCGGGAGCCCGTTAAACTCAACGAAGACAACATCCACATGCTGTTTTCCGGACGGACAGTCCTCGTCACTGGCGCCGGAGGCAGCATCGGCAGCGAGCTCTGCCGCCAAATCGCCACCCACATGCCCGCGCATCTCCTCGTCGTCGAGCGTTGCGAAACCCAACTCTTCCAAGTCGAGCAAGCCCTCATCGAGCTCGGCCACGGCGCAATCATCCAACCCATCGTGGCCGACGTGACGAACGAGGCCCAGATGCGCCACATCCTCAAGTACCACAAGCCTGACGTCATCTTCCACGCCGCCGCACACAAGCACGTCCCCATGATGGAGCACCAACCGCGTGAAGCCATCCGCAACAACACCTTCGGCACACGCCTCCTCATCGACCTCGCCATCGAACTGGGCGTGACGCACTTCGTCCTCATCTCGACAGACAAGGCCATAAACCCAACCAGCGTCATGGGCGCCACCAAACGCATGGCCGAGATCTACCTCCAATCCCGCCAGGAAGCCCTCGAAAACGAAGCCAGCCAAGCCCCCCAACCGTTCCCCGTCAAGACACGCCTCATGGCCGTCCGCTTCGGCAACGTCCTCGACTCCTCGGGAAGCGTCGTCCCCATGTTCAAAAAACAAATCGCCGAAGGCGGCCCGATAAAAGTCACACACCCCGAAGTCGTCCGCTACTTCATGACCATCCCCGAGGCCGCTGGTCTCGTCCTTCAGTGCGCCACCCTCGGTAAAGGCGGCGAAATTTTCGTCCTCAACATGGGAAGTCCCATCAAAATCGTCGATCTCGCACACCTCATGATTGAACTAAGCGGCTACCGCCCAAACCTCGATATTCAGATCGAATTCACCGGCCTGCGCCCAGGCGAAAAACTCTTCGAAGAACTACAGCACGTCAACGAACACCACAAAACCACCGAACACCCCAAGATCATGCGCTTCGTCAACAATGCCAGACCCATCGAGCAAGTCACCAAGGCCTTCGCCCAGCTAGACAGCTACATCCACGCCCTCGGCACCAATGAAATTAAACGCAAGATCAACGAAATCGTCCCCGAGTATAAGCCATACCTGAAGGACTAAATAACCCCGCCAGCACACATTCCGGTTGCGAACACGCTGCAGAGTCGCTTCCTCAGAGCCAATGCACGAACTGTCCAAGATCCGCAACTTTTGCATCATCGCCCACGTTGACCACGGCAAAACAACCCTCTCCGACCGCCTCCTCGAACGCACCCAGACCGTCGAAAAACGACAAATGAAAGAACAGCTCCTCGACGCAATGGACCTTGAGCGCGAAAAAGGAATCACCATCAAATCCCACCCCGTCACCCTCTTCTACAAAGCCGCCGACGGCCACGAATACACCCTCAACCTCATCGACACCCCGGGCCACGTCGATTTCTCCTACGAAGTCTCACGCTCCCTCGCCGCCTGCGAAGGCGCCTGCCTCCTCATCGACGCCACCCAAGGCGT
>JAITHA010000048.1 GCA_031280235.1 Puniceicoccales bacterium
TTTGAGGCTCGGTGGCGTGAGCCGCGAGACGGTTGGCGCGGCGTCGAGCGTCGCGGTGTTTGCGAGGGCCGGCGCCCCGAGGAGCGCGGCAAATGCCAGCGCGCGCCGGAACGGACTGCCCGTGGATGTTGTGTCGTGTTGTTTCATGATCTTGGATTGCTGTTATTTGCTATTCTGGGTTGTCGGTTGTTTTTTCTCATTCCCCGGCGTGCCGCATTCCCCGTGAGAATGGGCGTGGGGAGTGGAAATTGTTTTGGGCTCGCCCTCGGGCGCACGCGCCGGGGCCACACGAAGCGCATCCGACGCCACCGCGTCCTGCGCAATGACGAGCCGGACATGCGAGACACGTCCGTCGGCCTCCTCGCGCCGCCCGGTCTCCAGCGTCCCTGTGAGGAGTAGCGGGCCGGGGATCCACGGCGCGGCAAGCTTGCGCGCGTCCTCGCCCTCGTGTCCGGAGTGGCAATGCTCGTGGCCCGTTTCGGCGAAGAGCGGCGAGGCAAACGGCACGTCGAGCTTTTCCCGCCCCATCCCTGCAAGGCGCCCCTCGGGCAAATGCACGAAAAGGATTTCCGGCGGGAAATCGTCGCACAAACCATACTCGGCCTCGTTGGTCGTCATGGAATAGGGCGCCAAAAGAATCAGGCCCGGCACGGGTTTTTCCTGACGAACCATGAAGCCCAAAATGCGGACGCGCTTCCCCGCAAGCGCCTGCACGCGCTCCGAATATTCGAGCCCGTATTTGCCGACCGGCTTTTTGTAAAAATCGCCAAACCGCAGCGTCTCCGTGCCCTCCGGGATCTTCGGCAACTTTTCAAGCCGGGCAAGGGTCCCGCCCAACTCATCCGCCTGCCAGCCAAGGCTCTTGGCATAATGCTCCGGAACAGCGGTGAAAGAAAGCGCGCCGACAACAGCGGCGACAAGGAATGTCTTTTTCATACGACCCGCAGCATACCCGCCCAATGTGCCAGCCACATTGCTCCCGCGTAAAACCCCTGTGACGTTTGTCCGACGCCACCTCAAAGAAGACAAAGCACAAACAACCCGCCCAATCCCCGGAAAAAGTGAAAACATGCTTTTCTAACACAACCATTCCCCGTCGCCGTCTTTTCCAATGATGGAACGAAGTTTTTCGAACGAGCCTTGCGAAACCATAAGCTCCCGCCAGAAACGCCCCCGCAGGCATCAGTTCCGGAAATACCCATAGACATGTTGCCCCATGTGGAGACATGCTATGGGTGTTTCCACTTTCCGCAAGGAGCACCCCGTACGCTTGCTCTGCTTGGAGAAATCCATTTCTTGGTCGCTTTTTTCCATGCTAGCCACAAACGCCGCTTCCAGGCAAACCATCGACACCGCACCAGAAATCCCCAAGGCCTATGAGCCACAAGCCGTCGAGGCACGCTGGTATCAACGCTGGCTTGATGCCGGGTGTTTCCGCGCCCAACCCGATGCGGCCCGCCCCGAGCGCGCCCACGCCATCATGATGCCCCCGCCAAACGTCACAGGCGTCCTCCATATGGGACATCTCCTCAATAACACCATCCCCGACATCCTCACCCGGCGCGCACGCCAAGAGGGCAAGCTCGCCCTCTGGCTGCCAGGGACGGACCACGCGGGCATCGCCACCCAGTCACGCGTCGAAAAGGAACTGCGCAAAATCGGCAAGACACGACACGACTTGGGACGCGAAAAATTTATCGAAACCGCAGTCCAATGGCGCGACAAGCACGGAGGCATCATCCTCGAACAACTCAAAAAACTCGGCGCCTCTTGCGACTGGGACCGCAAAGCTCACACACTTGATCCCGACTACTCACAAGCCGTCCTCCAAGCCTTCGTCACCCTCTACCACCGGGGCTACATCTACCGCGGGAAACGCATGGTCAACTGGTGCCCCGTCTCTCTTACCGGCCTTTCCGACGAAGAAGTGATCATGAAACCACAGCGCGGCCTCTTTTACCGGATGCGCTACGAAATCGTCGAGATGCCAGGGCAATTTCTAGAAATCGGAACAACACGCCCCGAAACCATCCCAGGAGATACCGCCGTGGCCGTCCACCCCGACGACCAACGCTACACGCACCTCATCGGCAAACACGTCTGGCGCCCATTCCCACGCACACCCATCCCCATCGTGGCAGACACACTCGTCGAACGCGATTTCGGCTCAGGCGTCCTCAAAGTCACACCCGCGCACGACAAGGCTGACTTCGAAATCGGCCAACGCCACAAGCTTCCCGTCCTGGACGTCATGAACCCGGACGGCACCATGAACGACCTCGCAGGCCCCGACCTCGCAGGCCTCGATCGCTTCAAGGCAAGAGCATTGGCAGCCCAAAAACTGCGCACCCTCGGCAACCTCATCAAAGAGGAACCCTACGAAAATAACGTCGGATTCTCCGAACGCGCCGACGTTCCAATCGAGCCCCGCCTCAGCGAGCAATGGTTCATCAAGTACCCCAAAATCGACGAAGCCAAGCGCGCCCTCACCTCAGGCCACGTGCGCTTCCACCCCGAACGCTGGAACAAGGTTTACCTCCACTGGCTCAATAACATCCAGGACTGGTGCATCTCCCGTCAGCTCTGGTGGGGGCACCGCATCCCCGTCTGGTATAAAAAAGGCGCCGACCGCAACGACCCCGCCAACCGCCACGTCGCCCTCACGCCACCACCGAACCCTGAAAACTGGGAACAAGACAACGACGTACTCGACACTTGGGCCTCCTCCTGGCTCTGGTGCCTCGCCCCACTCGGCTGGCTCTCTCCCGGGCAGACAACCCCAGCCCTGAAATACTGGTACCCCACCACCGCCCTCGTCACCGGCCCAGATATCATCTTCCTCTGGGTAGCCCGCATGATAATCGCAGGACTCGAATTCTACGGAGAAGAAAAAACCATTCTCACCGACGATGACATCCGCGCTCGCATCCCCTTCCACGATGTCTATTTCAACGGCATCATCCGCGATGCCCAAGGCCGTAAAATGTCCAAATCTCTCGGCAACTCCCCAGACCCACTCGACCTCTTTGAGAAATTCGGCGCCGACGGTGTCCGCCTCGGCCTCCTCAGCATCGCCCCCAAAGGTCAGGACATCCTCTTCAGCGAAGACCGAATCGCCCAAGGCCGCAACTTCTGCAACAAGCTCTGGAACGCCGCACGCTTCCGCCAAATGGCCGCCAAGGACTCCCCTCCCCAGCTCGCCAACTCTATCGGGCAAATCCTCGCACGCATCAACCCCGGGATTTGCGACGCGGACGACCACGCCATACTCGCCTCACTCGCCACAACCACAGACACCATCTCCAACGCCCTCGCCAACTTCGACTTCAACACCTACACTTCTGCTCTCTATCAATTCTTTTGGACAGACTTCTGCGACTGGTATGTCGAAGCCTCCAAGCCACGCCTCCAAGACGCCACCACGTGCCCAACCCTCCTCGCCATCCACGACCTTTGCCTACGCCAATTCCTTCTCCTCCTCCATCCCGTCGCCCCCTTCATCACCGAGGAACTCTACCACAGCCTCGGCTATTGCTCCGCCGACACCTACATCCAAAACATCTGTCCCGAATCCGGGCACAAGCTCCGCGCCATGCTCGCAAGCTCTGGGCTGCAGCTCAACCCCGACGCCATCGCGCAAACAACTCTCTTGCGCGAATTCACCACCGCCGCCCGTTCCCTCAAAGCCCAGCAAAACCAAGCAGCCCGCAAAGACGCACACCTCCACCTCCTCGCCAAAGACCCAGCCGCACACACACTTGCCGAAACCAACAACGGAAAACTTAAAAAACTCATCGGCGCCACCAGCATCGAGCTTCACCCCGCAGAAACCGACACAAGCACCCCACCCTTCAACGCCAACCCGGCAACACCCACCCCGCTCGGAATCCTCTTTCTAGACATCACCGGCACAGTGGACACCACCGCTGAAAAGAAACGCCTCACACGCGAGCTCGAACGTCTCGAAAAACTCATCACCACTGGACAAGCCAAACTCTCCAACGAGGCCTTCGTCTCCAAAGCACCACCCCAAATACTCAAAGGCGCACGCCAACAACTCAGCGAAACACAAGCCAAACACACCGAAATTAAACGCCTCCTAAACGCACTTGGATAATTTTCTTCTCGAAATCTGATTCCATGCAACCAAGACGGCAAGTTCGGCGAGAACCGCCAATGCCACAAAAGTAAGCAAAGGCGATGTCCAACGTTCTCCTGTTTCTCCCCGGGGAGTTGTGTTTTTGTTCGTGTTATTACTCATTGGGACGTGCTTTGTTCTGGTTTTGTCGCGGGCTTCTTAATTTTTTCTCACAGTGCTCAATCCCGGTGCTTTCAAGCCTGGGACACGGAGGAGGGCCAGGTCTCTTTTTGGGGTCGCACGCAATGACTTCCGTGACCTCGGTGCGATAGTATTGGCCCTCCTTGCCAATCTCCTCCAGCTTGGCGCTTGAAATGGCTATATAAATTTTCTTCGCGCCCTTGATCACGTGTTCGTTAGTCACGACGATTTCCTCATTCAGGACGAAACCACTTCCACACGCCGCGTCGGTCTCGATGGAGAGCAAGGAAGACATGACCCGCCCGGATATGGACTCCACATCGTCAAACGCCTCATGGTTTTCCCCTTCCCGCCTCTGCCCGCCGGATTCCGTTGGCAGTTCTTCCCCGGGAAATATTTCCCCGGCATTGTCCTCCGGCGGGCCGTCATCGGGCTGTTGGGCGTCAACGGGGGCTTTGGCGCGGGCTTGAGTCTTTTTTGCTTGCCGCCCGCCGAAATCAGGCCAGCCTCCGCAACCGCCATGGCTACTGATGCCTTATCACAGGATGAAATCGCCCTTCTGGGCGAAGAGATTCTCATGAGGGAATGCCCCGGCTATGCCCAGAAGCGTGCTGAATTCGAAGCCTTTGAACGGGAAATGGGGCTTCGGGGAAGAGAATGCCCCGGATACGCCCAGCTGCGTGCTGATCTTGAAGTTGAAAGTCTGTGGCAGGAAATGCGCGCAAGAAAATTTCCCCAACCAATACACGCTCCCGCGAATGCCCCCTCCCTGCGCAATGACGGGTTTCCATGGGGCAAGGTAATTCTCGCCGCCGGGCTGGCCGTGATCGGCATCTCGATTTTTAGGGATTAGTCCCCGCACAATGGCGCTCGCCAGCGCTATGCTACTGTAGTGTCCGACAAATAGCGTCACGTATTATTCTGGGAGGAGCGTGCGCGTTGGACCTTGGCGAGGATCTCGGAGGCTTTAGCGGTCCAGATAAAAGGCTTTGGGGAATGGTTGTGTGCGGCGAGGTAAGCAGCAATGGCCTGATGGAGTTCATCGAGGCTTTTTGAAGATGCCGCGCCGGAGGCGGTTGATGGTGAAGTCGCGGAAGAATCGTTCGACCATGTTGAGCCACGAGGCGCTGGTGGGGGTGGAGTGCCTTGGTCGGTCAGTCGCAGGAAACGCAGCCATTCCTGATGGCGGTGGCGCTGCTGGCAGGTGCCGATGACTTTTCCGTCGGCCAGGTTGAGGGCCGCAAAGAACGTCGTGGTGCCGTGACGTTTATAGTCATGCGTTTGCGTCGCCACACGACCTTACCTTGGGGCAGTCCGGGCTGGCTGCGATCCAAGGCCTGAATCTGGCTTTTCTCATCGCAGCTCAAGACCAGCGCGTGCTCGGGTGCTCCACTGCGTTGCCATCTCCGGGGTCTCCTCCAGGGTGCGCCGCACCACTTCGGCCTTTTGCTCCGCCTTGATTTTCGCCGGACGGCCTCGCCCGGCCTTGTCCTTGAGCAGTCCCGCCAAGCCCTTCTGAAGGTAACGCGCACGCCACCTCGCCGCCTTTTGCCTGCTCACCCTCCCCTCTTTGCCAATCGCCCCGCCCGTCATCCCTTCCGCAGCTCCAAACACAATCCGGCATCGTTGCGCCAGCCGATGCGTCGTCCTCACGCTTTGCGCCAGCGCTCCCAGCTCCGCCTTCTGCTCCCCATCCAAGTGTATCTCGCGTGCTTTTCTCATCCTGTCTTTGACCTCAGCTCCCTTTCTTTGTCGCATCATCTCTCGGGCACTACACTAGGCGCACTCTCACTGGGCAAGGCGCTCGTGGCGATTTCTCTGGAGGCGCTTGTTCTTGGGCGCGTGTGGTTGGCAGCTTGGGGTGTTGCGCAATTTTGCTTTCGCGAGTGGTGAGTCTGGAGCGACTCGGAAATCGACTTGGCGTTTGAAGCGATCGACGCGATCCGCGTTGACGATAATGTGCTGGCCGAGGGCGTAGGTGCGGCGCGTTTTCCGCCCGACGATGGCATTGCCGTCGGCATTGATGTGGTAAAGGTCGTCGGTGAGTGTGGAGATGTGGACGAGGCCGTAGGCCTGCGAATCGCTCAGTTCGACGTAGAGACCGTGGTTACGCACTTCGACGATGACGGCGTCGAAGGCGGTTTTGTTGTTTTTGAGTAGCTCGCGTTCGAAGAGTTCGAGGAGCTTTATTTTGACGGTTTCGCGCTCGGCCTCGGTACTGTTTCGTTCGGTACGCGAGAGGTGTTGGGCAGTCTGCTCCAAGTCGGCGAAACTGCTTGGTGGGAGCTTGCGGTGCGGTGCGGTGCGGTCGTTGTGCTTTTGAAGGTATTGGTCGAAAATGCGGTGTTCGATGAGGTCGGCGTAACGGCGGATCGGGGATGTGAAGTGCGTGTAGTATTTTTTGGCCAGGCCGTAGTGGCCATCTGCCGAGGCTCTGTAGCAAGCTTGGCGCATAGAGCGGAGGAAGGCGATCTGGAGCGGGTAGGAATCGGGCGTGGCCTTGAGAGTGGTGAGGAGTTTGACAACTTCGGCGCGACGCGTGAGATCTCCAGCCTTGATGCCTGCGCCCTGAAGTTGGATGCGCAGGTCGTGCAATTTTTCTGGGTCTGGGTCGTCATGGACGCGGGAGATATTGGGGAATCCGGCTTGGTGAAATGCGCGTGCGACGGCTTCGTTGGCGGCAAGCATGTATTCTTCGATGAGCTGGTGGCTGGGATCGGAGAGGTTTTTCACGACGCGCTCGGCGTAGCCTTCGGCATCGCAGTAGATTTTGATTTCCGGTTTATCGATTTCGAGAGCGCCGTGGCTCAGTCGTGTTTTCCGGAGAGAAGAGGCGATGGCCCAAAAGACACGGAGGTTTTGCTGGAGCTCACGCAATTCGGTTTCCGGGAGGCTGGAAAGGGGACGGCCCGGGTGGCCCGTCTGGTGCGGTGGCGGCGATGGGAGGGCGCGGATGGAGGCGAGCTTGTCTTGTTGGAGAAAGGCGAGCGCCTGGGTGTAAGTGAGGCGCTTGCGCGAGCGGATGACGGTGTTGGCAAAGCGTGTGTCTATGGGGCGGTGGTTTTTGTCGAAGGTGATGAAAACGCTTTTGGTGAGCCTATCCTGGCCTTCGACGAGCGAGCAGAGGCCGCTGGAGAGCGCGTGCGGGAGCATGGGCAAGACGGTGCCGGTGAGGTAGGTGGAGTTGCCGCGCAAGCGGGCTTCACGGTCGAGGGCCGTGCCTGGGCGGACGTAGTTGGAGACGTCGGCGATATGGATGCCGATGCGATGGGAGCCGTTGGGGAGGTGTTCGAGGGAGAGTGCGTCATCGAAGTCCTTGGCGTCATCGGGATCGATGGTTAGGGTGAAGATTTCGCGCAGGTCGTGGCGGTTTTTGTAGTCGGATGCGACTGGTGCAGCAGGCACGTTCTCCAGTTCTCTGGAGACATCCGCTGGAAAATCTGTGCCGAGGTGGTATTTGTAGAGTATGGCCTTGTACTCTGCCAAGGGCGTGTGCGTCTGTCCGAGGTTTTCGATGATTTCGCCGACTGGGGAGAGGTGGCGTTGCTTCCATTCGACGATGCGGACGACGACCTTGTCTTCTTCCTTGGGCACGGGGAAGAGGGTGGTCTTGGCTGGGTCGCCGACGATGATGTCACGCCCGATGCGTGGGTCGTCGGGGATGATGTACCAGAAGAGGCGTGTTTTTTTGAGTGTGCCCGGGAGGGCGTCGAAGGCACGTTCGAGGATGCGAATAACGCGTCCGTTTTTCCAGTCATTCGTCTTTACTTGGGCTTTCTGTTCTCGGCGCTGGCCACTGCGTTGGCGCAGGCGCGCGGCCTGCTGCTCGCGGCTGTAATCGTCAAAGATACGCACAAGCACCCTGTCGCCGTGGAGGGCGATGCCCGTGTCATCGGCGCGGATGTTGATGGGCGCGGGTGTCGGGTTATCTAGTGTTGGGTCCGGCATGAGACGAGCGGTGCCGCTTTGCCGAAATTGGATGATGCCCGAAGCGAGGTCTGCGTCGCCGGGCAGGCAAAAGCAGTTTTTCTTGACCTTGGCGACGGCGCCCGAGGCGAGGAGCTGGGGCATGGCTCTGCGTGTGGCGCGTGCGGCGGTTTTGCCGCCTAAGCGTTTGCCGATCTCGTCGAGCGTCATCGGGGTGTAATCGGCCTGCCCCATCAAGGAGAGAATTTGGTCTTCGATACTCATGGCAGGCTTGGAAAGTGGGGCTTGGCGCAGCTGTGGCGAGGTGGAAGTTACGGGCGCAGCACGGCTTTGGAAATAGCCTCCCGGCTTTTTTGCTTTTCTCACCGCGGAAAGCTTCTTTTTTGGCAAACATATGGCATTCAACGCAGTTCTGGCCCTTGAGGATGGCAGTATCTTCCGGGGACGAGCCTTTGGCGCAGTGGCAACCCTCACTGGCGAGGCGGTCTTTAATACGAGCATGACGGGGTATCAGGAGATTCTCACCGACCCGTCTTACTTTGGACAGATCGTCACCATGACTTTCCCCGAGATAGGCAACTACGGTGTCAACGCGAGTGATGTGGAGTCGGACACACCGAAATGCGCTGGTCTCGTGATTCGGAAACTCAGCCCTGTGGTGAGCAATTGGCGCGCCACGGAATCGCTGGATGCCTACCTTGCCCGACACGGTTTGCCGGGGATCGCCGAGGTGGACACACGCGCCATCACAAAAAAGCTGCGCCTGCACGGCGTCATGAAAGCCTGCCTCTCAACGGAGGGTATCAGTAGTGAGGAAGCCGTGTGCCGTTCGCGAGAGTGGGAAGGCGTCGCTGGGCGCGATTTCGTGCGCGAAGTTTCCTGCCGCCAAGCCAGCATTTTTACGGACACGGGCACGCCCTTCACGGTGCCCGGCACCCGGCTCGCCCAAACCCGTGGCGACCGACCTGTTTACCGTATCGCAGCCTACGATTTCGGGGCCAAGACCTCCATTTTCAAAAACCTCAAGAAAGCCGGTTTCGAGGTGAACATTTTCCCCGCCACGACGCCTGCCGCCAAGATCCGCGAGCACAACCCGGACGGCATTTTCCTTTCCAACGGCCCAGGCGATCCTGCCGCGCTTACCTATGCCCACGAAGCTGTCCGCGAATTGATCGACGCAGGCTACCCCATTTTCGGCATTTGCCTCGGCCACCAAATTATTTCCCACGCGATTGGTGCCGAGACCTACAAGCTGAAATTCGGCCATCGCGGCGGCAACCAGCCCGTGAAAAACATCGAGAGCGGCCACGTGAGCATCACGGCACAAAACCACGGTTTCGCAGTGACAGCAGAATCCGCCGAAAAAGCAGGCGCCATCGTGACCGAGCTGAATCTCAACGACAACACCGTGGCCGGCCTGCGTCTGCGCGATAAAAAAGTCTTCTCCGTGCAATACCACCCGGAGGCAGGCCCAGGGCCAAACGACGCCGGATATTTGTTTGAAGAGTTCTACCAGATGGTAGCTGCCAGCAAAGCCGCCGGGAAAACGCTGTGAACGTTTTTCCGCCCTCCGTGTCTCTGGAGTTCGCACGCCACAAGACCGCACCTCCATTGAAAACATCCGACGCCACAGAACCGGCCACACTCTCCTCGTCCGACAGCCTTGAGGTTACCAAGTTTGTCGCCGCACTCGTCTGTTCTCACACAACGGCCCCGTTGCCCGTGAGAGAAAAGC
Source organism: Puniceicoccales bacterium (assembly GCA_031280235.1). Lineage (GTDB taxonomy): Bacteria > Verrucomicrobiota > Verrucomicrobiia > Opitutales > UBA953 > CALNBE01. The sequence continues at coordinate 9,942 of JAITHA010000048.1, forward strand.
TCGCCATTGAGCCAGACAAGGCAGGTGAATTCTATGCGCGCCTACGCGCGATACCGGGCATTGAAGAAACCGTCGTCCTGAACACCTGCAACCGAGTGGAAATCTACGTCGTCGCCACCGGAACCGCCGAGCAAACCTTGTGCGACAACATCCTGCAAGGGCTCGCGGGGTTCCGTTCCTTGGCCACGGGCGTCGTCGCCGCGCACTGCCGTTGGCTGACCAGCGACGCCGTCATCCGCCACCTTTTCCACGTCACCGCAGGCGTGGACTCGCAGATGGTCGGTGAGACAGAAATCCTCGGCCAAGCCCGCGAGGCCTACGCTGACGCACTCGTACGCAAAAGCTCTGGCGCCACGCTCAACCGCATTTTCCAAAAAAGTTTCCAAGCCGCTGCTTGGGCACACACACACACGCTCATCGGGCGCGGCCAAGTCAGCATCGGTAACGTGGCCGTCGAGCTGGCCACACGCATCTTCGGCAAACTCGGTTCCTGCCGCGTCCTCGTGCTGGGCACGGGCGAAGTGGGGCGCAAAACAGCCCAAGCCTTTGCCTCGCGCGGCGCACCATCGCCCTCTGTCGCCAGTCGCACCTTCGAGAACGCCCGCCATCTGGCCGAGTCCATCAGCGGCAACGCCATCCCGCTGGAGCTCGCCCTCAGCTCTTTCAACAAGTTCGACATCATTATCGGCTCCGCCACAGCATCCTCGCCACTCATCACCGCAGCTTCCGTCCACGACACCATCCAAGCGCGCGCCGGAGAAGCACTCTTCCTGATCGACCTCGGCCTGCCACGCAATTTTTCGCCAGACGCTGGCACCATCCCTGGCGTTTACCTCTACAACCTTGACGACCTCTCCACCATCGCGAACGAAAACCTGCGCACACGCCAAGCCAGCGTCGAACTGGCGAAAAAAAGCCTGGACGAAAAAGCCTCACGGCTGATGAAACGCCTTTCGCAGAGCACCGGTGATGGGCAAGCAATCGCCTCTTGCGTCAACACACCTTGAGGATAAAAGGCCATCGCCATGAAGGAAAATGAGAAGCCTCCCGGAAAAACCACGCTCCCCCCGAAGGTGACGGCAATGCTTGTCTCCGCAACAGCCGAGGGCGACGACGAAAGCACTGTGACCGTGGTGCTCCACAAACACAAACCCTCCGCTTGGGAAACCCTGTTTTTCGCCCTGCTCTGCCTCGCCGCCGCTGCGGCGGCCTCTTACCTATACACCCAAACGCCACAGCTGCCCGACTTGAGAGCCACGCCACCACAAAAACCAGCCGCCGCAAAACGCTAAACCGTCATGTCCCCATTCGCACAGCGCCCGCTGTCCGCCATCGCTGCAATAGCCGACAACAACGTCATCGGTAACGCAAACAGCCTCCCGTGGCGCCTGCCAGAAGACCTGCGCTTTTTCAAAAAAACCACCCTCGGGCACGTGCTCATCATGGGCCGTAAAACCTACGAGTCCATCGGTCACCCACTCCCAGGTCGCGAGATCGTCGTGCTCACACGCAACAGGGCCGCCCAGCCCAGCCTGTCCCACGAAGCCCTGCACTACGCCCAACACTGGGAAGAAATCTTCGCTATCGCCCCCGGCAAAAAACTCTTTCTCGCCGGCGGTGCCCAGCTCTACGCCCAAGCCCTCCCTTGGTGCCACGAGCTTTTCCTCACCCACATCCACAAAAACCCAGAAGGCGACGCATTTTTCCCAGAATACACGCAGTGGTTCGACGAAGGCGAGCTGCTCGAACAAGGTGCAAACTACGCCATCCGCCACCATCGGCGAAAGCGCGGAGAATAGAGAGCAAGCTTGACAGTAAAAGTCCCATTGATTCACGTCTCGCCCACTGATGGGCAGATTTCGCAGCCCGAAATCGCGTCCCTGAACCCACCCACCGACCTCAACCAACTCACACCTACCAACAACAAAGCCATGTCCCAAAGTTACTTCCCAGAAGTCAAGGCACCCATCGCCTACGAAGGCGCCAAGAGCAAAAACCCGCTCGCCTACAAATGGTATGACGCCAAACGCGTCATCCGCGGCAAAGCCATGAAGGACCACTTCCGGTTCGCCATCGCCTACTGGCACACCTACAAGGCCGCCGGCGTTGACATGTTCGGCCCCGCCGCGTGGGTCCGCGACTGGAACGCCGGAAGCCCCATCGAAGCCGCCCAACGCGCCCTCGATGCCAACTTCGAATTCGTCCAAAAACTCGGCGTTGACTACTACTGCTTCCACGACCGCGACATCGCCCCCGAAGGCAGCACCATCGCAGAGTCCACAAAAAATCTCCACGCCATCATCGAACTCGCCAAGAAGAAGCAGGACGAAACCGGCATCAAACTCCTCTGGGGCACAGCCAACCTCTTCAGCAACCCCCGCTACACCCACGGCGCAGGCACCAACCC
>JAITHA010000094.1 GCA_031280235.1 Puniceicoccales bacterium
AACGCATCGCCCTGCCCATGGTCGGCGGCGTCATCACCTCCACCCTCATGGAGCTCCTCGTCTACCCCGCCATCTTCTACCTCTGGCGCGGCAAAAAACTCCCGCCAGGCACCGCGCCAACGACGCCAGCGGGCACCAGCAATCTCCCACCACCCGGGCCTGGCAGCAGAAGGAAACAAGCCCTGCCTTTCGCTGCCACGCTCGTGGGCGCATTGTTCTTCATCGCAGGATGCGCGCCAGGCGCCACCCATGAGGAAAACGATGCGCGTGAACGTGCCGGACGCATCGGCCAGATTCTCAGCACGATACCTGCCTTGCCCTCCCTACGCGAGGGTTCTACTCCGGATGATTTCCTGCGCTTCGCCCTGCTGAAACATCCCGCCGTACGTGCCGCCTACCACGAATGGCGCGCCAGTATCGAAGACATCACACCCACACGCACCCTCCCCGACCCAAGGCTCACCTTCGAAACCGACATCTCCTCCATGCTTATGTCGCTCATGCCAGGCGTGATGTTCGAGTTCATGCTCCCGCAAAAACTCAGTGCCATGAGCCGTGAAGCCACAGCGGCAAGCGAAGTTGCCTACCAAAATTATGCCGCCACCGTGCTCTCCACTGCTGCTGAAGTACGCCAAGCCTGGGTCGAGCTCGCCTACGTCGATGCATCTGAACAGCTGTTGAGCGACACCCACGAGGCACTCACACAGGCGCTCGACATCGCCACCAGCGACTACGCCACGGCGCGCGGCATGGCCGGACTCGACGCCCCCCTGCTCGCCATGAACAATGCCGCCCAACTCCGCCTGCAGATCGCCACCAACGCAGAACGGCGCACTGCAGCGCGCGCCCGCTTCCAATCCGCCCTCGGCCTCTTGCCCGAGGAAGGCCCTCCGCCCTGGCCATGCATCCCGCTCACCGCCACTTCCCTGCCCGCAGAAGGTGCGCTGTGGGAACGTGGCCGCGCCGCCAACCCCGAGATCGCCACCATGCGCGCAATGGTCGCCATGGCGCTCGCCAAGATCGAGGCGGCGCACCAAGCTGGCACACCCGATTTTTCCCTGGGCTTGATGGCTGACTTGAAAACCAGCCCCATCATGTACCGCCCCACTGCGAGCGTGAATCTCCCCATATGGCGTGAAAAAATCGCCGCCGAGATCGCCGCTGCCGAGGCGCGAAGCCAGGGCGCCTTGGCCAAGCTTGACGCCGCACAATTGGGCGTAGCTGCCGAGATCGCCCAAATGCTCTTCATGGCGCGCGAGGCCGAACGCATGATCGCCTACATCGACAACACCGCCCTCCCCCACATCGAGCGCGCGCAAGCCGCTGTAGCCACTACCTACCAGACTGGCATGGCCCCGCCAAACATGCTCCCCGAGCTGCGCATCATGCGTGCCAGGATGGGAATCGAGCGACTCAACGCACTGCGCCAACGCGAAATCGCCGTCACCAAGCTGCTCCTCATCACGGCCACCTCGGCTCCTCATGACGCTCCGCTCGCTGGTGCTCAGGCAAGGGAAACAAAGCCCGGGCAAGACTAGCAAAGCGCCCAACCAGCCGCCCCTTAGGCTACGGCCAGAGGCAAGAGCTCCCGGGCAATAGCACGCGCCTCGGAGTCTGCGGCAAGCAAGTCATCAAGGCTCTGGGGTTCGCACGGAGTGATGGCTCGCAGCGTGCGCTCAATGAGCGTGGGAATACCAAAAAATGGAATTTGCTCTTTCACGAAAGCATCCACAGCAACCTCGTTTGCCGCATTGAATACAGCCGGGGCAATGCCAGCCACCGCAGAAGCCTCGCGCGCGAGGCGTAGACAAGGGAAACGCGTGGTGTCTGGCGGGCGAATGTCGAGGCGCAGCGTTTGCGAAAAATCCAAAGTCGGCGCAGTACCCATGTCGCGGTCGGGGTAAAAAATGCAGTGCTGGATGGGGAAAGTCATTAAAGGCGGACAAAGCTGGGCCAGCACGCTGCCATCCACAAAGCGCACCATTGAGTGGATGATGCTCTGCGGGTGGACGACAATGTCGATGCGTTCCTGCGGAATGTCGAAAAGCCAGCGCGCCTCAATGAGCTCGAGGCCCTTGTTGGCCATCGTGGAAGAGTCGATGGTAACCTTGGGGCCCATGTCCCAATTGGGATGGCAAAGGGCCTGGGCCGGTGTGGCACGGCGCATTTCCTCAATGGATGCATCGCGAAATTGCCCGCCCGATGCGGTGAGGATGAGGCGTTCCACGTGGCGGCTCGGCTCGGCATGCAAGCACTGGAAGATGGCATTGTGCTCACTGTCCATCGGGACGATGGGGACATCCAGGCGCACGCTTTCCGCCATGACAAATTTGCCCGCGAGCACGAGAATTTCCTTGCTGGCAAGAGCCAACGTCTTCCGGGCACGTATGGCCGCAAGCGCCGGCACCAAGCCCAAGGTGCCCACGATGGCCATGACGACAAGGTTGGTGCCATCCAGCTCCGCGAGTTCCACAAGGCCTTCCGGGCCTTCGTGAAAATGCGTGCCAGGCGGGAAGAGGCCCGAGGCACGTGCCAAAGCCGCAGCGGCGCGGTCGTAGAGAGCGACGTGCGGGACGTGGAATTCGTGGGCGATGGCGGCAAGCGGCTCATAGCGAGAATTTGCCGCGATGGCGGCGATACGAATGCGCCCGGGGTGTTTGCGGGCCACCTTGAGCGTGTTTTTACCGATGGAGCCTGTCGCACCGAGCAGGACGATGTTCTTCTCTGGCATGGGAAACAAAAGACGTTGGCGAAAATGGACGAAGCCTCAGGGCCGGAGATTCGCCTCAGTAGCCTGAGGTGTGATGAAGAATTTTTCATCCAGCTTGAAACCCTTTGCACCAGGCCCCGACGCTGTAAAGTTTTGGCCATTTGTCACCGACTGCACGTTGACGACATTCGCCTTGGGCGAAAGGACGATTACCCCGCCCTTCACGACGACTTCCTGCTCGTTAACCCGCCCCGCCTGAAACTCCTTGTCTTTCCACACCACTGCGCCATCCTGCTGCTGAAGGGTGACGGTTGTCGGCTCGCTTACCCAAATCTTCAACGTGTATTGCCCTGGCACCGGGGTTTTTTCCACTGGCGTGCTCTTTTTATCCGGCAAGGTTTTGACGCCGGGAAGGATGTATCCCACAATGGCATAGCCAAACAGGCACACGCAAGAGATGGAGGCCAAGATGATGAACACCTTGTAAAAAGAACTTTTTTTCCTCTGCGAAAGACGCTGATTCCCCTCCAGCGGGCGCGGCTCGAAGGCGGTAGTTTCAAACGTTTTGGGAGCCACTACATTCTCGCTCACATCGGCACTGTCCACAGGCGCTTCGTGCTCGACTACACCGGGAAGGACATCTGGCAGAAGCGGGTGGTTGGCTGGCAAACTGCTCGTCGAGGAAATTTCCTTTTGATAGTCCTTCAAGAGTCTTACGGTATCCAGCCCAAGAAAATTGCCATAGATTTTCAGGTATCCACGCCGATAGACATCCGCGAGATCAATGCGCTCAAACTGGTTGTTTTCCATGGCCTCCAAGTACTCACGGCGTATGCGCGTGTGTTCGTGAGCATCGTCTATGTGGATCCCTTGGTTTCTGCGCGCCTCGCCTAATCTGTCCCCGATTTTTTGCATGGTATGGTAAGAGGTGTGTGGTTGTTTCGTGCTGCCAGTTGTTGTGCCTCAGCACCGTGCACTGTCGAGGGAAAAGCGCAAAAGCATGGCAAAAAACACGAGTACCGACCCAAACTTCCGACCTGATCGGCAATAATGCCGTTTCAGCTTGTGCCCTCAAGTCAAATCCTTGTTCTGCGCACCTTCTACTTTTTAACTATGGCCCGTTTTTTCATAGACCGACCCGTATTCGCATGGGTTATCGCGATCTTTCTCATGATTGCTGGTGGACTCAGTATCACACAGCTGCCTATTGCCCAGTACCCGACCATTGCGTCGCCATCGGTCAACATCCGCGTGGCCTACCCAGGGGCAAACGCCGCGATGCTTGACTTGTCCGTCACCAACATCATCGGGCAGGAGTTGAACGGCATCAACGGCCTGCGCTACTACGAGTCGTCCAGCGAGGCCAACGGACGGGCTACAATCACTGCCACTTTCGAGCCTGGGACGAATCAGGACATGGCTGCAGTCGAGATCCAAAACCGCATTAAACGCGTCGAGCCCCGCCTCCCCCAAGCCGTTCTCCAACAAGGCCTCACCATCGAAAAGGCACAGTCCGGCTTCCTGTGTATGATCGGCGTCTTTGCCCCTCAAGACACCTACACCAACATCGAACTGGGAGACTACGTCACACGAAACATCATCGACGAAATCAGGCGCATCCCCGGGGTTGGCCAAGCACAGCTTTTCGGCACAGAGAAGGCCATGCGCATCTGGGTCGATCCGGGAAAACTCGCCGGTCTCAACCTCTCCGTCGAAGACGTGAACGCCGCCATCCGCTCCCAAAACGTGCAGATCACAGCGGGCACCCTCGGCGTGCGCCCTGCAAGGGACGAGACACAAAACACCTTCATGCTCACCACCTCCGGCCAGCTGAGCACGCCGGAAGAGTTCGGCAACATACTCCTGCTCGCCAAGCCCGACGGCTCAGCCGTGCGCCTCAAAGACGTGGCACGCGTTGAGCTGGGAGGGGCCGAATACGGCTTCGTCTCGCGCCTAAACGGCAAGCCTTCGGCAATGATTGCCGTGCAGCTCACACCGACTGGGAACGCGTTGGAAACGGCCACCCTTGTAAAGAAGCGCATGGAGCAACTGCGCAACTATTTCCCGCGCGACGCCAAGGGTGAGTTGCTCATGGACTTCGCCCTGCCCTTTGACACCTCGCCCTTCATCAGTATCTCCATCATCGCCGTCGTGCGCACACTGCTGGAAGCCATCCTGCTGGTCTTCGTCGTGATGGTCCTCTTCCTGCAAAACATCCGCTATACTTTCATCCCCATCATCGTTGTCCCCGTCGCGCTCCTCGGCGCATTCGGTGTCCTCCTCGCCCTCGGATTTTCCATCAACGTCCTGACCATGTTCGGCATGGTACTCGTCATCGGCATCCTTGTGGACGACGCCATCGTCGTCGTGGAAAATGTCGAGCGCATCATGCGCGAGGAATTGCTCCCGCCGCGCGAAGCCACGCAAAAGGCCATGAAACAAATCACCGGAGCCATCATCGGTATGACGCTCGTGCTCGCCTCCGTCTTTGTCCCGATGGCTTTTTTCCCGGGCGCCGTCGGTGTCATCTATCGCCAATTTTCGCTGACGATGGTGGCCTCCATTCTCTTCTCCGCATTGCTGGCCCTCACGCTCACACCCGCGCTCTGCGCCAACTTGCTCAAGCCACACATCGTCGCCAAACCACGTCGCAAGGGGCTTTCCGCTCTGTTGTTCTTCCTCCCGGACATGCTCCACCGGTTGCTCTTCAAGCCATTCTTTGACGGCTTCGCCAAGCCCCTGCCCGTGCCTGCCCGCGCCCTCGCGGTGGCCTTCGCGCTGGGATGCGCCGCCGCCGTTTACTTCTCAGGGAGTTTCGCACTGCACGCCGAGCTGCTGATGGTCCTGCGCATCCTGCTCATCTTCGCCGCCATCTACCTGCTCTTCCTCGCGGGGAACGGCTTCAACAGCATCTTTGAGCGCTTCACAGGGAGCTACGAACTCCTCGTCCGCAGAGTTGTCCGCATCGCCTTTCTCCTCATGTTTGCCTACGCTGGCATCAGCTACGGCTTCGTGCATTTCTACCAGAAACTCCCGCCCTCCTTCATCCCGATGGAGGACCAGGGCACCCTGCTGACACTCATCCAGCTACCACCCAACGCCTCGTCAAACCGCACTCTCGAAGTCTTCAAACAAGTCGAGCAACACTACATGAAAGACCCCGCTGTCTCGACTGTCTCCGGTGTCCTCGGCTTCAGCTTTGCAGGTGGCGGGGAGAACACAAGCATGTTGTTCATCTCGCTCAAACACTGGTCCGAGCGCGACTCGACAAAGGACAGCGCAGACAAAGTAGCCGCACGAGCCAACATCGCATTCAGCCAGATTCGCGATGTCTACATCGCCGCCGCCATCCAGTTGCCGCCGATTCCAGAGCTCGGCATCTCCAGCGGGGTGGATATCCGCCTGCAAGACCGTGCCTCCCTCGGCCACGAAGCCCTGCTTGAAGCACGCAATTTCATGTTCGGCATGATGCGCCAGAACGCCGCCTCGGCCAACCCCGTCTTCGGTCTCGACTCTCGCCCGGATGGACTTGAGGACGCATCCATGCGCCACGTCGACCCAGACCGCAACACCACCGCCGCCATGGGCGTGCCCTTCTCCTCCATCAGCAGCACACTCGGCACCAATATCGGTTCCGCCTACGTCAACGACTTTCCCAACGCGGGGCGCATGCAACGCGTCATCGTGCAGGCCGACAACAACGAGCGCCTCACCTTGGAAAATCTCATGCGCTTCTACGTGCGCAACGTGCAAGGCCGCATGGTCCCCTTCAGCGCATTTACCAAGGTGAAGGAAATCAGCGGAGCCACCCAGCTCGTGCGCTACAACGGCTACCCAACGATGCGCCTCGTCGCTACACCCGCACCCGGGCGCACAACGGGCGAAGTCATGCAAGCCGTGCGCGACCTTGAAAAAACACTCGCCTCCCAGAAACCAGGCTTCGCCGTGGAATGGACCAAACAGGCCCTCGAAGAAGAGCAATCCAGCGGTTTCGCGCCCTACCTCGTCGCCATCTCCCTGATCTTCGTTTTCCTACTCATGGCCGCGCTCTACGAGAGCTGGAGCATCCCGCTCGCAGTCATGCTCGTCGTCCCCATCGGTGCCTTTGGCGCAGTGGTCGCCGTGACCCTTCGCGGCATGCCCAACGACATTTACTTCCTCATCGGCATGATTGCCATCATCGGCCTCTCCACGAAGAATGCTATTTTGATCATCGAGTTCGCCAAGGAGCAACAGCTGCACGGCAAGGAACTGCTGGCCGCCACCGTCGAAGGCGCGCGCCTACGCTTCAGGCCCATCTTGATGACGTCCTTCGCCTTCATCCTCGGCGTGCTGCCTCTCTTCAAAGCAAGCGGCGCAGCCTCAGCCAGCCAACGCGCAATCGGCACCGGCGTCATCGGCGGGATGATCGCAGCCACCGTCCTAGGCGTGATTTTCATCCCGGCCTTCTACGTAGTCGTGCGTAAATTGACGGGAAACCACCTCTCGCACTACGACCACGTCCGCCAAGACGAGTGGGAACACCACACTTCCGCCCCAGCCGCAGAGGCCACGAACGCCAAAAGCTGAAAAATATTTTGCTTGCACGCAGGGGGAGTTTTCGCATCCACTGACCCCTCGTTAGCGTGCCGGGTAGCCTCGGTCCGCCATGGTTTCTCGCCCCCTCTCGGGGGAAAGTTTTAGCGGTGTCGTCGGCGTCGAGCTAACGACACGGCCCGCCAAGGGGTGTGGCCGAAAAATCATGCTTAGCCAGAAACACACCACATGTCAGCCATCAAATCAGAAATCATCAAGCAATACCAAGTCAGCGACAAAGACACCGGCTCCGCCGAAGTCCAAGTGGCTCTCCTTTCTGCCCGCATCGCGCACCTCACCGAGCACCTGCGCACGCACCGGAAGGATTTCCATTCGCGCCGCGGTCTCATTCAAATGACCAACCGTCGCCGCAAACTCCTCAATTACCTGAAGGGAAACGCGTTGGAAAAGTACAACGAGCTCATCCAAAAGCTCAACCTTCGCCGCTGATCTTGGCCCTCGCAAAATGCGCCGTGATACAGGCCCATCGCCTGCGTCACGGTGTTTTTGCGCCACCTTCCTCAACAAGGGTTGTTGACATCCGCTGTCTCTTCCATTCTCCCATTTCCAGTTGACGCCCCTGCGCTAGCAAGCTCACTTAACCAAGCAGTTCACCACGTTCTACACCACATGTCGCTCCCTCCAATCGGCTCAAAAGCCCCCGCCATTATCTTGAAATCAAAAGACGCCTCCGGGCTCGTCGACGTCGCCTTGACGCGAAACGTCGGCAAAGGGCAGACTGTGCTCCTCTTCGTCCCGCTCGCATTCACAGGCGTCTGCACAAGCGAGCTCTGCACCATCAACGACACCATCCAGGCTTACAATTCCCTCAAGGCCGACATCATCGCGATCTCGGTGGACAGTCCTTTTGCACAAGAAGCTTGGGCAAATGCCGCTGGCCTACGTTTCACCCTCGCCTCCGACTTCAACCGCGAGGCGTGCACTGCCTACGGCGTGCGTGAGGATAATTTTCACCCCACGCTCCTCGGCTTTAAAGGCGTCGCCAAGCGCGCGGCCTTTATCATCGGTACCGACGGCAACATCAAATTCTCGTGGGTAAGCGACGACCCGGGCAAATTGCCTCCCTTTGAAGACATTCAACACGCCTTGGAATAAGACACAGCTAAGCGCTCACACGTGGGCGCGCAGTTTTTTGACACCCATTCTCGGGTGTCTCTCTTGAATTGTTTGCAAAATCCTCTTCTCCTGCCAGCCGAACTCTGCACGCAAAACAGGATTGGCACAGTGGACGGAGAGCACGCCCTGCGAAGATATTTTCTCAGGAACACAAGTGCCCCACAGCTTGGTGTCGCTAACGATTTCCGCCCAGCAGGCGCGTAGCGTTTCGATGGGACTATTATTGGTCACCAGTTTCGAAATAAGATTTAACATAATCGGCCCAACGGCCTTCTCCGACGCAAGCTCCACCTCGCACGTCTCATGCGGAAGACCACGCAACGAAGCAATCATGTCGCGCACTTCGCGAGAAAATCCCCTGAGCCGCAGATGCGCTGTGTCAGCAAAACGAAGAAAATCTAGAAGCTCATGAAGGGCACGAATGAGAACCGCCCCACCGATTGGTTTAAAATGTGCGTCCGGCGCCAGCCACGCCGCACGCATCCCCACAGCAAGAGCCGCATTAACATCCACATCCAAGTCGACACCAACATGCAAAATGTCCACAGGCGAAACATCCACCTTCCCCGCAAGTCCGTGAAGAGCCCTCGCAGGCAGCATTGAAGAGATCCAAAACACCTCGAATGAATCGAGTCTCTGTTCTGCAAAAAACGCCTGCAGCGTATCCGCCTCTCTCGGCTTGATTTGCCTCGTGTTCGCATAGGCCGCCAGCCGGTAACCCAGAAAATGCAAAGCATCTAGAATCTGCCTCACCCCGGGCATAAGCCGGAAAGTACCCTTAGGCGAAGCAGGCAACACCAAAACTTCCCAAACATTAAAACTAACGACGCGTATATTTTGCAGAAACGCAAACTGCCTGATGGAATTGGGTTTCATCATATTCTCAATTCTACATTCGGGGCAAAGACACACTCCGCACCCGACCACAGAAGGCGGCGGCACCAAGTGTGCCCAGCTCAAAAAAATGCTGCAAAAACGCTATCATTGCATCCCAGAGAAAGAGTTTTCCAAGCCCATGCAATAACTGTTGAAGAATCAGGATCGCTGGAACTTCCCTCACCACCATAGGTCAACCGACAACAACCCACCAAGACTTACCCAAAAAATGCATACATTCCACCCTCACCTCCTCGCGGCATTTCTATTCGCCGCCGCCGCAACTGCGGTTTCCGCTCAAGAAAACAAGGCGGAGGATGCCACCTCGCACGCCACCGCTGTCGCCCGGGAACGCGCGCGCGAAATAAGGCTCCCGACCACCGACCACCATTACAAACGCACCAGCAACTACATTGAGGAGACCCCCGAAGAAACTTACTTTCACGCGCCGGAAGCCGCCCACGAGGCGTTCAAAGACATCAAATTCGGCGTGCGCATCCACTGGGGCATTTACTCCATTTGGGAAATGAACGGCGAATCATGGGGCTTCATACGAAATCT
>JAITHA010000002.1 GCA_031280235.1 Puniceicoccales bacterium
CGCAATTACCTGTCTTTGGTCAAACAAACGCTTGTCGTGGCGGGCTCCGCGTTTGCTCGGAGAAAGATACCCTATCCGGCGTTTTGCATCCACAATGACAATCGCCTTGCGTGTGTGTCTCTTCTTTTTCCCGGAGAGCGCAGCCCCTCGTCCTGACCCTTTTGCGCCACCCCCGTCAGACCCTTTCCAACCCCCATTCCCAACCACCCCGCCGCTGGAGCTACCCACCCCCAAGCAACCCCGATAAATCCAAGCCTTTTCAGCCCTCTTCAGCCTTCTTCAACCCTTTTCAACCTTTTTGGCAAGTCGCGTTGAACAACACGGCAGCCAGTTGCGACACCAGCCCCTACAGCCCTGAGCCCAACCCCTTTCCCGAACTCAAAAACGATGTGCGCTCCTCTTGCGCCCGCCAATACGCTCCCCCTACTCAACACCGCCGCATCCTCCGTTCTGAGCTTTTCCTCCTCAACTCTGTAAAAATCTCTTCTCCCATGCCCAATATGCGGCCAATTAATCAGGAAAGGCCCTAGACCTGCTGCGATATTATTTTCAGTCTCAATAGGAATTTTTCATTGTGCATAAGTGCCGATAAAAGAGCTGAAAGTTGTCAAAAACAATCATTTCGAGGCAGAAATTTGACGTGCTTTTTGAGGTATTGAGATGAATAGTTATATCACAACGCATCTATTCTGGTGGATAGAGTGTGGGCGTCATTATTATGCCTTCCTGTGGCGTGGATTGCGGGAAGGGCGGCCCCTTTAAAAAGAAGGTAGGAGATTGGGATCTCCACCTTCTTTTTTTGTTGGCGGTTGTGTCGTTCAGAAGGAGTAGCGCAGGGTGGCGCTGACTTGGTGGGTAGGGTCCATGTTTTTCTGGAAGAAGTAGCAATCGTATTCGCCAGTGATGGTGAGACTTCCCGAGAGGAGGACGGAGAGGTTCAGGCCGATGTTGGCGTAGTCACGGGCGGGTTTGATGCCATGGATGGTGAATTTCTGGGCACCAGGGACTTGGATGGCGCTGGTGATGTCGCGGGCGTCGTCGAAGAACTCGTGTATCCAAGCGGCGTGGATTTCGGGTTGGAGGGTTGCGGCGCGGAAGTTAAAAATGCGCGAGGCCCGCCAACCGAGGGAGGTGGTGAGGGATTCAAGTTTTTGTTTGTCGACGGTGAGGCGTTGCCAACTCGGACCGGATTCGGTGTAGGCGTCGATGGAGCCGTAGTAATATTGGAGGCTGAGGGTTGGCCCGAAGGCCCATGTGTTGCCGCCGAGGGTTTCCGGGGAGCGCCATTCGAAACCGATTTCGGCGGATTCGACGAACGTCAGACCGTTGGGTTTGCCACGGAATCGTCCGTTGAGGTCGCTGGCGTTGGCGAAAAAGACGTCACGTTTGAGGGTGTAAGAGTCGGTGGAGGCTCCGAGGAGAAGATTGTAGTAGAAGCCTCTTGCGTGTCCCGCGGCGTAGGCGCCGAAGAGGATGCTTGTGCCTTCGTTTTTGATGCCGCTGGCCTGAAAGTCTGTGTCGGTGCCGCTATATCCGATGAGTGCACCGAGGAGGAATTGCTCGGAGAAGCAGTAATCTGCGCCGATTGTGGCGTTGTACCCGTAGCTGTCGAAAGAGGAGCTGGCGGCGTTTCCTCTTCCTGGGGCGAAGGATGCACCGCCGTTGAGCCAGAGGGTGACGGGTGCCTCATCCCTGTAGTTGCTGTAGAGGGAGGAGTTGGGGTTGGAGGAGAGGGCTGAGCTGTAGTTGAAGCCGTAGGCGTCGCCGAAGAGAGGGTTTGACCAGAGGGAGGCAGGTTGGATAAAGGCGGAGCGGGCTTCGCGCGCACGGCTTTTGAAGGCGTTGGTTTGGCCGCGAACTTGTTGCTGGAGGCTTTGGTGAAGGACGACGTTGTTGTAGGGCATTGTGACGTCGTAGAAGTGGCGCAGTTGCGCATCCTGGTCGAAGCTGTCCAGAGCTTGGAAGATGGCGTCGTAGTCGAACTCTGGGTCGTATGTGGAGGTATCGATGGGTGGGGCTGGGACGGGCCCAGGACCTGTGGGGGTGACGACGGGAGGGAGGACTGGCGGTGGGGCGCCCGGGCTTGCTTCGGCGGCTTCCTTAAGGTTGTGCAGTGTGTTTAGCATACTGCCGACGATGCGTTGGTTGGGCGTGAGGGAGAGGCCGCTGAAGGCGTAGTTGCGGACGGGTACCCCGTAGGCGACGCCGTTGTGGACGATGGTGCCGTCTTCGGCGACGAATTCTTCAAGCTGTATTTCGAGGTGGAGGGTTGGGGTGATGATGGCTCCGCTGGAGGCCATTGTCCCAGAGATGCCTGTGTTGCTGGTGATGAGGGGAATTTTGTCCTCGTAGTTAATTTGTGTGTTGTTGAGGCGGTTGATGTAGAGTGTGCCGCCAAGGTCGACCCTGCCTTGGACGTGGAGGATGTCGGCCTCGAAGACATGGCTGTTGTCGGCCTGTCGGGTCATGCGGACGTCTGTGAGGAGGCCACCTTGGGCGCTGATGGAGAGCGCGCCGCTGAGTGTGGAGCTGCCCAACCGGTTGATACCGCCTGGGGAGTAGTAGCCGCCGGAGAGCTGCAGCTGGGTGGCATTGATCCGCCCTGTGATGTCGAGGATGCCTCCGCTGAGGATGATTTTTTCGGTGGCTGTCAGTGTATTGCTTCGGATGGTGCCGCCTGTGATGGTGGCTGAGGCGAGGTTGGGCAGGGCTTCGGTGCCGGTGTTTTGGGAGCCAGTGAAGTGGAGTGCTTCGGTGACGAGTGTACCGCCGCTGATATGGCCTGTTTGTGCGGAGATGGATTTTGGGACGGAGATTGTGCCGCCGTTGAGGGTAAGGGTGCTGGCACGAAGGGTGCCGTCGGGCGCTTTGGCTGTGCCGGAATTGAGAGCGAAGGTGCCGTTCTGGACGCTGACAGGGCCGGGCAGGTCGAGGGATTGGGCGACGTGGAAATAACCAGCATTGGCTACTGTGACGCCGCCGGGGATCGTGAGTGTGCCGAAGCTACTGAATGTGCCTCCGTCAACGACGACGCCGCGGGAAGCAGTGAGTGTTGCACCTTCGCGGACGGTCACGGTGCCTTTGGCCCCGACGTTCACCTGGCCGCCTTTGAAAAAGGCTGCGTTGGCTGGGTCTGGGTTGACGTCGATATTACTTGGTGCGGCTTCATTGACGGTGCCTAGGATGTCGGCTGTGCCGCCGTAGATGTTGAAGGAGTCGGTTACGGTGAACGTGCCTCCGTGGTCGACGACGAAGAGTGTCGCGCTGTGGTCGAGATTGAGGGAGTGGGCCTTGACGGTAGTGTTTTCTTGGATGTGGAGCTTTGCGGTGTCCCGCTCAAGCACCATTGCGCCCATGTTGATGGTGACGTGGAAATTATTCCAAGTGATATTGGAGACTCCTCGATTTTGCGCGAAGATGGACCATTCTCCGGCGGCGTTTTCGCCCCAGAAGGCGTTTGCTGTGAAGACCCAATCGAAACCGGGTACGTACGCATTCATCTCTGACTCGTATCCGGCGACAAAATCTGCGGGAAGTCCTTGCAAGAAATTGTTAAACAGGAGGAGGTCTGTGGTGGTGCCGCTGGGAGAGGTGGTGGAGATGCTGAGGTCTTTCCACGTGTTATCGCCTGTCATTTTGATGCCGAACTCCACTGTTTCAATGGGTTGTTTGGCGAGTGTTGTGGAGATAGTGAACTTCTGGGTGAGGCCGGTGGCGCTTGCGACGGGGATGACTTGTTCTACGGAGATTGTTCCTGTTCTTGCTACGGTTCGGTCGGTGACGTAGGCGCTGTCGATGACTTTGTTGACAAATGCCGTGGCGTCGACGAGGCCGAAGCCATAGTTGCTGTTGAAGTGGTAGCCTGCGGCGTTGGTTACCCATCCGCGTCCATTGACGGAGAGGAGGCTCTTGTCTGCTGCGTCGACGAGGCGTGCTGTGCTGGCGAGGGCGTGTTTTGCAAGGCGGACGTCCATTGTTGGCGCCACTTGTTTGCCGAGTGCGACGATTCCTGAGACGAGAGGTGTGGCAGATGAGGTTCCGCCGAAAGTGGAAGTGTAGTTTGCGTTTGGCAGGTCTGGCGCGGGCGAGCTTGCGGTGCCCGTGTTTACGTAGGTGTTGTAGCCGAAATTACTCCCCATACGGTCGGTGGTTGTGATTCCGTAGGTGATCGTTGTGGAGTTAGACGGTGCAGTCACGAAGATGCTCGCGCCGTAGTTGCTGTAAGCGGAGTAGATTCCGTCGCTACCGAAGGCTGCGACTTCAATAACTGGCTCAGCTTGGTTGAGGAAGCGAGTCCCGCCGTTGGTTCCGACGTCACCGCGCTCATTTCCTGCTGCGAACAGGATGATGACGTTGTTGGCGGAAGCTTGAGCGACGGCTTTGTACTCGATGGATGTCTTGTCGAAAGTATTGGTGCCTTCGTTGTAGAAGGGCATGCCCATTCCCCAGCTGTTGTTTTTGACGTGGATTTCTGCTTCGCCTGTATAGTTACCATTTTCGGTGACGCCACTTTTCCAGAGGAAGGCGTCTGCTTGGTCCCTCGGTGTCAGGGCGACGTCGGCGCCAGCATCGCCCCCGAGCTTGATCCGTTGCCCGGCGAGTGCTGCGAATGGTGCGGCCCCTGTGACGCCGATCTTGTTGCCGCCTACGGCAGCGGCCACACCTGCTACGGCGGTACCGTGGTCATCATCCGGTTGGATGGGGCGTTGGGGTTGGCCGGCAAGGCTTTCGTCTTGCGAGAAAATCTTGCTCAAGTCTGCACGGTAGTTGGCGGCCAAGTCTTCGTGGTCGCCTTCGATGCCATCGTCAATGATACCGATGACGACGCCTTTTCCTGTGACGCCCATGCTCCATGCGCCCCGGATGTTCACGTCCAAGTGGGCGTTGTCGGCCATGCCTGAGAGGTTGGTTGGGGCGGTGTTCACCAAGTGCCATTGGCCTGCGAAATTGGGCAGAGTTGTGGCGTTATAGGCGAAAAACTCGTCGTTCGGGTAAAAGGACGGGCCGTAGGTAGCGGCCGCGATTTCGCCGGTTAAGAGCGCCGCGCTTGCGACGAGTAGAGAAAGGGGTAACTTGGACATAGGCGTTTTTTATGGAGGCGTTTGTGGAAAAAAAGAAGAAGGCCACAGGCTGCCGGTTCAGGGCTTGCCTGTCAAGGGTTGGAACATGGTTTTGCAAAAGTTTCCGCGTGGCTGTTTTCTCCCTGAGAAGTGGCGGCAAAGGCACAGTCCAAGGCGTACCAGACGGGGAAGGGGATTTCCTCTGGGCGCAGGATGGGGGAGACGCCCAACTGGGGCCAAGCTTCGCGCCAAGTGTTTAACGCGGGTGTGGGCGGGATGCTTTTAAGCAGCTTGCCGAGCTGTTTCCGGCGGTGGAGGAAGAGTGTGCGAATCACCCTCATCGTGGCCGGGAGAAGGAAACGTGGTTGTGGGTGGCGGTGCAGGTGCAGGAGAAAGGAGTCGACCTGAGGGGCAGGGAGGAAGCAGGAGGGGGGCACCTTGTGGCCTTGGGCGCTCGCGTAGGCTGCGCTGAGCGCGATCGAGATGGCGCCAATGGCTTTGTTTGGCCCCTTGGGATTGTGGCTGGCTGTGAAGCGCTCAGCGGCTTCGCGTTGCAGCATGAGCACCATTTCCGTGGGGTGATGGGCGCAGGCAAGCATGGCACTCACCCATGGTGTGGAAATGGCATAAGGGAGGTTGGCGACGATTTTGAAATCCGCAGGGGCGCCGCCAGTTGTCGTGGGGAGACCGGCGAGAGGGAAATCCATGGCGTTGCCCTCCAAGAGGAAAAATTTACCTGGGTAGCGCGGGGCGAGCCATTGGCGTAGGTGGCGCGCGAGTACGTGGTCGCACTCTATAGCGTGGACGGTGGCACCGGTGGACAAAAGGGCTGCGGTGAGTGTGCCGAGGCCTGGGCCAATTTCCACGACGTGGTCTTCGCGGGTGATGGTGGCGAGTTGCAGGGATTTGCGGACGATGTTGCCGTCCACGAGGAAATTTTGGCCGAGAGGTTTTCTTGGCGAATGGTCGAGGGAAGCGAGGAGGGCGCTCGTTTGCTGCGGGGAGAACTGGCCGTCTGGCGGGAGACTGGCCATGGGTGCAGCAGGTGTGCAGCGTGGTGGCGTGGCGTGGCGCTCACGACCTTTCTGGCAGAGATGAGGCATTGATTGGGCGTGCGCGCACGCGGTGTGCGGTGTCGTCGCGGAAGGGCAGTACTTGATTGGGGGTGCCATGCGTATTGCGGTTGTACTCGTCGAGGAGGCGATAGACGTTGCGTGCTTTTTCGAAGGATTGTGGCTCTTTGCGTTCGAGGTATGAGGTGGCGAGCTCGCGGAGAGTGCGACATACCCAGTAGCGCCCCGTGGGGCCGAGGCGCGCAAAGCTGTCTTCGTCACGGATCAACTGGGAGTGTACTTGCATGCGTGCTTCGTCGGCTTCGCGGGTGATGGTTTCGCGTGTACGCCCTCCGTCTTGCGGGTTGGGGCGACGCGCGGCGAGGGCCGAGCACCACTTGTAGCCTGCCTCAGCGCGCAGATCCGGGATTTTTTCTGAGAGGGAAAAGAGGCGCGCGTAGGCTTCGATGGCCTTGTTGAGGTCTGAGGCGAAGTCATTTGCGCGGGCTGTGGAGGTGGAGGAGGCAGTCATCGCTTTGGCGTTATGGCAGTCAGCGACGCCAATTTCTGCACGCCAGCGCCCGGGAGAATTTTCGGGGAGTTTGCGGATGAGTTCCTCGTAGATGAGGTGGGCGTCGTCAAAGTGATTGATGAGGCGGTAAATATCGGCTTGGCGGAATCTTGCCAGATCGACGTTGAGGTGGCGCGGGTATTCCTGAACGAATTTCTCAAAGGTGGCGATGGCGGAGATGGGGGTTTCTTCCGGGACAAGGGCCATTTGCTGGCCTGCGGCTTCGTAGAGAGCCCAGGCGGCGTAGTTGGCCAGCTCTGGGATGGCGGCGCCCTTGTAGCGCTCGTATGCGGCCAGGAAAATACGGAGAGCTTCTCGGTGGTTTCTGGCTGCGGCGCGCGCGCGTCCTTCGACGAGGTATGAGGCTGCGGCAGCTTCGGCGCTGGGGTATTTCTCGCGCAATTCCTCGAAAATGGTGTGCGCGGCGGCAGGGTTGCTGGGGAGAATGGCACGTGCGCGCAAGAGGGTGATCTTGCCAAGGATGGCGTTTCGCTGGGCAATGATGCCCGGGGAGGTCGCTTTCTCTACGATGTTGACGAGCTCCTCTGTCGTGCGCGCGGCAGATTCATTTTTGTCTGAGGCGAAAGCGATGAGCGTGCGTTGCCAGAGGAAGCGGACGCGGAACTCGACGTCCATCTCCGGATGGGCGATGAGGTGGGCGTCGAGGCGCACGGCGGCTTCGGGTGCTCGCTGATGGGTGCGGAGCCACTCGACGAGAGCCCATTCGCTGCGGTGTATGTCAGGTGTGTTGGTGGGGCTTGGGCGGGCAGCGGCGAGAATGGCGCTTGCACTCTCGGCCTTGTTAGCGAGCAGCTCGCACTGCACGCGCATGAAGAGGATGTTTCCCTCGGTGAGGGGTGTTGCTGGGGCGCTGGCATAGGCGGCGCCTGCGCTGGCGTAGTCTTCGGAGAGGCTCGTCTCCCGGGCCGCGAGGAAAAGACAGTCGGCGATGACAAGGGCCATTCCAGCTTTTCTGGGCTCGGCGATCTTGGGGAGCTCCTTCTGGAGTTGTGCAAGGAAGTTCGCAGCGCGGCGGTAAGCGCCCTTGCGCCAAGCACAGGTGGCGAGGATGCGCAGGGCATCGGCGCACCACTCACTGTTAGGCGTACGCAAAAGGACGTCATTCGCGGCCTGTTCTGCGGCGCTGTTATCGTTGATGGCAAACTTGAGTTTGGCGCAGGTGATGTTGAGCGCGGCCAGAACGTCGTCGTTTGTCGTCGTCTCGGAAGTGTCGGAGAGTTTCCGAAAAATTTCGTTGGAAACTTCAACGACTGTTTGAGGCATGCCCTTGAAGGCGCTCGGGATGCTGGCAAGGCGAGTGATGGCCAGCAGTTTCAGCTCTGGGGCAGGGAAGGTCTTGCGGTCTATCACGGCGTAGAGGGCCTCGCGCGCCTCGCGCTTGTCTGGGGGGAGGATGAAACCGATGAGCAAGTTTGTCTCATCCCGTTCTCCGGGCGATGTGTTTTGCTGGCGGAGGACGGCGACGGCGTCGGCGATGCGCCCGTTGCGCGCGTGGGCGATGGCGAGCTGTTTTGTGAAGGCGAAACCATGGGCGTTGTTTTCGTTGAGCGTCACGTCGTTGCGGATGAGCTCCATGTCGTGTGCGCTCAGGGGTGAGCCGAGTTGGATTTTGGCGAGATATTGGAGCATGCGCACGTGCATCCGTTGGTAGGCCTGAGAACCGCGCACATAGTATTCCCGGGCTTGGACGAAGTGGGATTCGGCTTCGTCAGCCTTTCCCACGGAGAGGGCGAGCAGGCCGTGGGCGATGTTGTACCAGGGCAAATCGGAGGGCGAGATAGCGGCTGGCGGAATGGCCTTTAGCTCGTCTCCGTTCATGGGAATACCTCGGATGGCACGGGCAATAGCGAGGCGAATTTGTCGTGCCGGCGAGATGGGCAGGGGCTCAAGTATCTTGATGGCGCCGACAGGGTCGTTGCGCTCCAAGAGGCAGGAGGCGAGATTGGTGAGGGCGCGTTCGTAGAGAGGAGAGCTTTGGGGGAGCTCGCGGGAGAGGCTCTCGTAGATTCCTGCTGCAGGCTCGGTGAGACCAGCGGCAAAGGCCTCGTCTGCTGCGGCAAATTTGTTTCTCACGGCGGGTTCGTCTATAGCGCGCAACGGCACGTTTTTTTCGAGGGAGGGTAGGGGAGTGCTCTGCGCGCCGACCCCGGTTGGCAGGAGGAGGGCTGACGCGAGAGACAAGAGCATGAGCACGACGTGGCGCCGGGCAACAGAGGCAAGCAACGCCAAGCACGAAAACAGAAAAAACATACACCAAAGGCTTCTCACACCTGCCGATTCACGAGAAAGCATGTGCCTTGGCAAGATGGTACTGCGTAGCGCGAGCGAAGTGTCTGCGCGCCGGGATTAGGTGTTGAGCCCTCCGCACGGATTTGTAGTCCTGCTGTTTTCACAAACACAACGCACGCACTCAAAAACACATCATGCCAGACAACGATCCGAAAACAGACGCGGCTAGAAAAGATACGCCCAACACGGCCACACTCATCCAGAAAAAAATCCTAGAGCAGAGGAAGATTTTCCTTTGGGGAGCGGTCGAAGATGAGTCAGCACGCGACATCACCGAGAAGCTTTTTTACCTCGAGGCCGACGCGCCGGGGAAGGAGATCACCTTCTACATCAACACGCCGGGAGGCTCCATCACCGCCGGGATGGCCATTTACGACACGATACAACTCATCACGTCCCCGGTGCGTGTGGTGGTGACGGGCATGGCCGCGAGCATGGGCTCCATCCTCCTCAGCGCGGGAAAAAAGGCAGGCAAGGGCGGACGTCTGCTCTTTCCACACTCGCGCGTCCTTATTCACCAGCCGCTCATCATGGGGCGCATTGAGGCACCCGCCGTAGACATCAATATTCAGGCTCAGGAAATGGAAAAACTGCGCTCGGAGCTGAACCGCATTCTGGCGGAAGCCTCGGGGCAAGCTCTCGAAAAGATAGAGCGCGATACGGATCGCGACTTTTACTTGGACGCTCGTGAGGCGATCGCTTACGGGCTCGCCGACGCGATCGCAGACAAATTGTGAGTGCCTCAGCGCTCCTTCCCCTACATGGCATTGAGCGAACGAAACTACATGGGCGTGCCGGGCAAGACGTTTCGGACACGTTTTGTGTGGACATGCTCGGCGGTACTCATCGTCGCCAACATTGTCGCGTTCGCCCTCCAGTCCTTGCTTGATGGGGGTACAGGCGTGATGGGCTGGCTTTCCCTGAGCCACAGGAGCGTCGAGCAGGGTGCCCTATGGACTTTTGTCACATACTCGTTCCTGCATGGCAATGAGCTGCACCTCTTGGCGAACATGATTACACTGTGGTGCATCGGCAGGTTTCTGGAGCCAGCCGAGAAGCCTGTACGTGTCTTCGCCTTGTACTTTGGCGGGGTACTTGCTGGCGCCTTCTTGTGGTACCCCGTAGGCGGGCAGACCCAGCTAATTGGGGCCTCGGCAGGCGTCTGCGCCATGGCGACGTACATGCTCTTCAGGCATTTCAACGACAGGCTGCGTTTCTTCTTGTCGGATATAGTGGTGCGCGCCAAGTGGATGTTGCTTGTCCTCTCGGCGCTTACGCTCGCAGGCTTTGTTTTCACAGAAATTCCCACATCGATGCCAGAGTGGTACTGGTGGCCCGCGCTTTGGGAGAATGAAGTGGCCCATTCCGCCCACCTTGGCGGGATGCTTTGGGGCGCGGCGATTTTCGCTCAGCAACGCTGGCGCTGGTTCCTGCGCCATCCCACGAAACGGCACAAAGTGATTCCATTTCGGCAGATGGTCATCGTCCGTAACCCGCCGCCAAACCTGCATGTCCAGCAGCCCAAAGCGATGCCTCCACCCGAGCCCTCGCGCGTTAAACCCAGCGATTGGCGTCCCAAAATGAACACACAGCCTGCTACGCCGCCACGTACCAGTACGGCGAGCTCTGTTTCCAAGCTCTCGGGGGAACTCCTCGAAGCCGAAGTAGACCGTATCCTCGACAAAATCAACGTGTCGGGATTTGTCTCACTCTCCGCCGACGAGCGGGCTTTGCTTGACCGCGCCAGCACACTTTTTTCAGGGAAAAAATGAAAGTGAATGGACTCATTTTTCCCCACAACATTGTATCTTCTTTCCAAAACCAAAAAACAAATACTGCAGAACCAATCCATGTGCTTCTCAAAACTCCTCTTCTCTTCACTCTGCGGGTGCATCAAGCTAGGCTTGATGGGCGCACTTGCCCCACTCTTCCTCTACGGCGCTCCGGAACTGGGCCAGACTCCCCCCGAAAAGACTCTGCCGAACGATGGGCAGATCATCAAACGCGTCGAGGTGAGGGCAGACTTCGACAGCACCACGCACGAGATGAAGGACGAAACGCTCATGACCTTTCATCTGCTCAACGACGGGCACATGAAAAAACTGAACCCCTTGCGAGTGGACTCTTTCAGCGTCATCCAAAACTACGTAGGACGCCTCGACCCCATGCACCTCTTCTTCCTCTCCACAGACCTCGACGGCTACCAATCCCGTTATGGCGCTCTTTTCGACCTCCATCTCAGGCAGGGAAATCTTATCGCCGCATTCAATATTTATAAAGATTTCTATGAGCGCGTCGAAAAACGAATCGACTGGATAAATAAACGCCTCACACAACCATTCGACCTCGACACCAAGGACACCTACGTCGCCGACCGCAGTAAGCTGGAATGGCCCAGAAAGATCGAAGAAGCCGACTCGCTTTGGGAAAATCGCCTCAAGCTCGACCTCATCATAGAACTTCTCGGCGATGAAAAACAAAAAAAGGGCAAAGGGAAAAAAGAGAAAAACAGCCCGGAGAGTGAGAAAAACAAGAAAAAAATGGATGCAGGGAACGCGGAAACAACAACAAAAACTTCCGAAGAAACATTTTCCAAAGAACGCCTCTCGCACGCCATCGAGCGCATTCGCAAACGCTACGAAAAGATACACACCTATCTGCGAGTAGAGCCCCACGAAGTTCAGGAATATTTCCTCAATGCCATCACTGCCCAATACGATCCCCACACCACATTCTTCTCCAAACAATCACGAGATGATTTTAACGTCGCCATCAACAATAAACTCATCGGCATCGGGGCCGTTCTCGGCGATGAAGACGGATATTGCGTCGTCAAAAGCATCATCCCAGGAGGCCCAGTCGAGGCTTCTAAGCGGATCCGCGTTGGCGACCGCATCACCGCCATTGGCCAAGGAGAAAAAAATGACCTTGTTGATATTGTCGGCCTGCGCTTGAGCAAGGTAGTTAGCCAGCTCCGAGGCAAGACGGACACCATCGTACGCTTGCGCATCGAACCCGCCTCGGATCGTGCAGACAGATACACCATCTCCCTCACACGCAATGAGATAAAACTCACGACGAAACTCGCACAAGCCACCCTCTACGAGATTCCGGCTGGCAATGAAATCGTCCCGGTTGGCCTCATAGATTTGCCTGCCTTTTATGGCAAGGGCGAGGAGAGCGGCCCGGCTTTTAGCACCACAGAAAACGTCGCCGAGCTTATCAGAAAACTGAAGGGGTACAAAATACGCGGCCTCATTCTCGACTTTCGCTATAACGGCGGCGGTTATCTCAATGAAGCGTGCAATCTCGCCAGCCTCTTTATCCCGGCAGATCTCCCGGTTGTCCAAGTAAAGGATACTCACAGCCGCCCCAATAATCTAAACACTCCGGCAAATGGGATTTTCCGTGCCCAAGATGCCAACGTACTTTGGAATGGTCCGTTGATTGTCCTCGTCACGAAACTGAGTGCTTCCGCCAGCGAAATCATCGCAGGGGCATTTAAAGATTACAAAAGGGCACTCATCATTGGCGATGAAAATACTCATGGAAAAGGCACCGTCCAGACTGTTTTCGATTATGAACGTTACAAGGCGGAGTGCCGTTCTTCGCTAAAACTTACCGTACAAAAATGGTATCTCCCCAGTGGGAAATCCATCCAGCTAAAAGGTGTCGCGGCGGACATCCTCTTGCCTTCCATTTACAGCACTCTTCCTGTCGCCGAGTCCGACCTCGAACGCCCACTCGAATGGGACTCCATCGCTTCCATTCTCCCAGCGGATCTTACCAAAGCTTGGAGCTCAAGCATGGAACGACGCACAAAGGAATTAAAGAAGCACACGCCAAGCCAGGCGGCGAGCAGTAAAGCCACCGATTACGGCCCGGAATTTGTCCTTTCTCCCGAACTAGTCAGTCTTTTGAGGGCGAATAGTGTAAAACGCCAAGCGGAGCTTCCAGAGTTTCAGAGTTTTAACAAACTTCTTTCGTGGAGAAAATCTCGCGAGGGCACGCGTGCCTTCCCCATCAACTACGAGGCGTTGAAGGCTGAGCGTAAAAACGATAGAGCATTTCAGGACTCCGTTAAAAGAAAATTACAAAACTTGGAACCACTTGCTAGGAAAAAAGAAGTCATCAAACTTGACGCGACTCTTGAACAGGAGAAGAAAAGCGCTGGAGAGGGTCAGGAAAAAAAGAACAAGGATAGCAAACACGGCAGTTCCGGGCACAGCGAACTTGATGAGGAGGAGGAATCCGACGAAGAGGAAAATGAGGCCGCAAAGGGCGACTCCGATATTCAAGTACGCGAAAGTTTACGCATCATGGGCGATTGGCTTTCCTTGGCCCAAGTACTTTAAAAATGATTCTCTTGATGCGACAATCTTGCAGCAAATTCTCCGTGTTTTCACTTGCTTGCTGAAAACCAGCTTTCGGAAGATCCACGATGTTAGAGCTCATCAGTTGGCTATCTCGATGGGATTCGCCTAAGCAGGCCCGCCGTTCGGGGGGCGACGCGGGCCAGACGAGAGGGCGCAGCAGGGCTGCATGTGATCTGCCAAGTGTACTATGCAGAAAGGGGAAGGAAGGGGCGTTTGATTTCGTTCCGCGGCTCTTGTTCTTCCGCCTTGCAAAGCGCGGAGTTCGCGATTCCCTCGCCCGCCTTTTGTTTCTCAGCAGCGGCTCCGCTGTGCAACGCGTTCGCGCGGTGTGATAGTCCGCCTCGTGGACTCCTCTTTTCTTTTCGCAACCAAGTAAAATGTATCTCAAGGAAGTCATCATTAACGGTTTCAAATCATTTGCCGATCGCACTCGTATTGAGTTGCGCCCGGGGATCACGGCCATCGTCGGGCCGAACGGTTGCGGCAAGTCCAACATCGTGGATGCCATTCGCTGGGTGCTGGGCGAGCAGTCCGCCAAAGCGCTTCGGGGCGGCAATATGCAGGACGTTATTTTCTCGGGCACCGATAAGCGGAAGGCGCTGCCGCTTTGCGAAGTCGAACTCGTTTTCACCGATTGCGAGGCCCAGCTGGGAACGGCGTTCAATGAGGTTTCCATTGCGCGGCGCGTCGTCCGCGACGGGGGCTCGGACTACTTTCTCAACGGCAAGCCTTGCCGCCTCAAAGACGTCCAGCGCCTTTTCATGGACACGGGCATCGGGCGCGAATCCTATTCGTTCATGATGCAGGGGCAGATCGACCGCATCCTCTCGGCAAA
>JAITHA010000026.1 GCA_031280235.1 Puniceicoccales bacterium
TGCAGCACAAAATAGCGTTCATCTTTGATGAGCTGCTGTATTTCCCCCAATCCACACGCGAAAGCATGTCGATGTGGTAGTGCCGCTTGAGTTTGATCGGTCCTGCATTGTTAAAAAAACGTTCCATGGGAGTTCTGATATGTTTGATGGGAAAATGGTTCTCGAATCGCCACAAATAAAGGCTGTTTCTGCAAGAACCACTGCGACCGAAAACAAACCTCCCTATTTTTGCGCCAGACAAAGATCGACAAAACTTATTTTTTGTGGACGGAATTTATTTCATTCAAGGTGATGACAGTGATGGTTTGCATTCCGCCGCCCTTGTGTTGTGGGGCATCCAAATCTATGTTTGAGATATAGATCTTGTTTTTGCGGCGGATGCTTTCTGAGGAACTGTGAAATTCTCCTTCTTCGATTTTAGCTGGCAATGCGTTCTTTGAGACGATCCATCTTTCGCCTGTCTGGGCTTGGATTCTCACAAGGGCGTTGCCTGCGAAGTCAGCGGCCCAGATGTTGTCTTCTGCATCGATGTGAAAACCATCCAAGCTTTTCACACCTTCGAGCTGGACAAAAAGTGTTTGGTTCACGATTTTTCCTCCTTGATCAAGGGTATATTTCCAAAGTTCTGCGTCGCCAAAATTACCGACCCAAAGATTGCCCTTGGAGTCGAAGTCCAAACCGTTGGCTCCCACCTTCACGTCTTTGTTTTTCGTCTCGAGGGTGAGGATGAGGTGCGGATCACCTAACCCCGTCACTGTGAGTGGGTCATCTCCGTTTAATTCGTCGAGGGAAAAGCGGTAGACTCCGCTCAAGTGCGTGGATGTTTTTTCTGCACGGTTATCGGTAAGTCCTGTTTCGGCGACGTAGATGTAATTACCACGCACGGTCATACCGTTGGCCATGTTGAACCCAGTCACAACCCGTTTATCTCCAACGGGTTTTCCATCTTTTATGTTTACGCGAATGATGCCGGAGATCCCTTTTTCTTCGGAGACGAAGGCTTGGTTGTCTGAGACGTAAAGATTGCCGTCGGCGGCAAATGCGAGGCCAAGAGGCGAGGTCTTTTGGGTTTTTGGGTGAAGGGGGAGAACGTAAAAATCTTCGATTTTGTCGGCGGGTGAAATGCGTGCGATTTTTGCGGGATGTTTCCATTTTCCTGCGACTTGGTTGATGGAGACATAGATGTATCCATCTGGGCCAAGGGTCATGCCGTCCGGGCTATAGTAGGTCTCGGGCAAGGCCTTGTTATCCAGCAAGGCTTGGCAGGCGACGTTGACCGTTTTCCGGCCTTGTTCCGAGTTGTAGCAGCAGGCTCCCAAGGCGAGTGTGCTGGCGATTAGAAGTGCGTTGAGGGTTGTTTTTTTCATAGCTATAGTTGTTGGATTGGTTGTAGGTTGGTGAGAGTAGAAACTATTTTTTAGTTTTGTTCCGCCGTTTATTCTCAGTGGTTGGGTGAGAGAGGTAAGTTTTTGAGCGAATGAGTTTTTCGTATGTCTCAAGCATCGCGACTCCTTCGCGCGGGCGAACGTCATCATTGCGTGTGGCGCGGTCTATTTGGCGTTTGAGCATCCGGCAAAGATCCTCAGCATTGTATTGTATCATGTCGAGAACTTTGTCCGTAGGGGAGCCGTTGATTGTTTCCTCAATGTAGAATCCGTCTTCCTCGTCGTCTTCGAGGAAGACGTGCACCTCGGCGACGCGGCCAAAGAGGTTGTGCAAGTCGCCCATGATGTCTTGATAGGCGCCCACAAGGAATGTGCCGAGGTAGTAGTTTTGATTCGCTTGGAGGGGATGGAGGTTGAGGGTGTTTTTGATATCTTCGAGGTCGATGAAGGTGATGATTTTGCCGTCGCTGTCGCAGGTAATGTCAACGAGAGTTGCGGGGACAGTTGGCTTTTCGTTGAGGCGATGGATGGGCGCGATGGGAAAGAGCTGGTCGAGGGCCCAGTGATCGAGGAGGGATTGGAAGACGGAGAAGTTGCAGACGTACTGTTCGGCGAGAAGTTTGTCGAGTTCGCCCAGTTCGTCTGGGATGGCTCCTGTGGATGGGAGTTTGCCACGAATGTCCCGGCATACGAGCCAGAAGAGCCTATCTACTTCGGCGCGTTCTTCGAGGCTGAGGTAGCCGAGGTTAAAGAGGGAATGAGCCTCTTCTTTTTTTTGGCGTGCATCATGGAAGCGTTCGAGTGCGTCGAGGCGGCTTGGGTTTTGATGAATGTCCTCCATTTCGCGCACGAGCATAGAGCGCTTGCCACGCAGGGGTGGGGCGGCTTCATCGCCGCGTGCGATGCGATCCACGGCTTCAAAAATCAAAATGGAGTGCGGGGCGACGAGTGCGCGTCCGCTTTCTGAGGTGATGTCAGGCATACGTATTCCGCATTGGACACAAACGTTTTTCACGTTGGCGATGATGTCGCGCGCATAGGCTTCCATGCTGTAGTTGGTGGAGCTTTCGTAGTTGCTGCGGCTGCCGTCGTAGTCCACGCCGAGGCCACCACCGACGTCGAGAATGCCCATTGGGAAACCGAGTCTGGCCAGCTCGCAATAGTAGCGCGTGGCTTCCGTGACGGCTTTTTTAATGGTACTGATGTTGGGCACTTGGGACCCTATATGGAAGTGGACGAGGCAAAGGGCCTCTGTCATCCGCAAGCGCTTGAGCTTGCGTACGGCTGTGATGATTTCGCTGGCCGTGAGGCCGAATTTGGCATTTTCGCCCGTTGACTCCGCCCATTTGCCTTCGCCTGCTGTGGTGAGTTTCACACGCAGGCCAATTTTGGGAGAGACGCCTGTTTCCTTGGCAAGGCGGACGATGGCGTCGATTTCTGAGAGCTGCTCTACGACGATGATAGTTTGCTTGCCGAGGCGGCGCCCCATCAGGGCGAGACGGATGTAGTCATCGTCCTTGTAGCCATTGCAGATGAGGAGGGCGTTCCTGTTTTCCAAAAAGGCGAGCGCGATAAGCAGCTCAGGCTTGCTACCCGCCTCAAGGCCGAAATCATACTTCTCGCCCGCATCGAGAATCTCTTCAACGACCTCGCGGAGCTGGTTGACCTTTGTGGGGAAGACGCCCCTATAGCGCCCGGCGTAATCCTCGTCTCGGATAGCGGCGCGAAAAGCTTCGTTGAGCTGGATGACACGCTGGCGGAGCATGTCTTGGACGCGAATGGTCAACGGCGGGCGAATGCCCATCTGGGCGGCTTCCTTGATGATGTCCATGAGACGTATGTGACGCTGGTCACCCATGGGGTGAACACAGAGGCACCCCGTCGAATCTACGGTGAAGTGATTCTCGCCCCAACGCCGGAAACCGTAGTAGTCCTCGGCTTCGCGTGGAGTCCATGCTTGGGTTTCGAGTGTGCTTCTCACGGGGGCAATCAAGAGGGAATTGCCGCAAAATAGAAGCCCGAAAGTGCCCTTGGCATGTTGCCGTTCCGCGCACGTCCAATCTTGCTTTATGCTGAAGGAAATGTGCCTGAGGGTAGGGTCGTGAACTCGAACACCGTGCGCACACATGCGTGGGTTGTCGGAGAGATGTCTTGCGCGATGGACCACGCGGGCTGAGCGTCTTGATAATGTGGCGCGTACCAGCCGCGCACAGAGGCGGCGGCGGCACGCACATATGTGCAGGCGAGTGGGGTATCGCTCTCCCAGCGGACTTTGCAGAGGATCTTTTCCGCATTGGTGTTGCCCGAGTAAATCGCCCATCCGTGCCCATCGTCATCAATGCACAACTGGCCATCTGCCAGGAGCCAGTGCAAGCGCCAACGCAGTGCCAACGCAGCCTCAAAACAATCCTCGATGACAAAGCCGCTCCGCCCTTCCCGGAGATAAAAACGCCGCGTATGCGTGGCTTTGAAGCGCTTTCGGTAGGCTAGATTCACGGCTTCGAAGACGGTCTCGTGCGAGTCTTCTGCCTCCGTTGTCGCGGGGCCGCCCGTTACCCAACGCACGCGGCCACGCGGCCATGGCAGGTATAGGAAACGCCCGATGCGACACATCTGATCTTCGCCACCCACCGTGGCGGTATTATGGGTGAAAGCGCCGGCAAAACCTTTCGCAAAAGGCCCATCCGGGGCGGGGTTGTAGGAGAAGGAGCCCGGATTGAGCAACACGGGATTCCCGTGCCAGAGCACGGACAAGTGCAGCATGTCGCGTGTGGCCCGATGGTGGAAACATGTCGGGCAACGCGCCATGAGGAAGAGCCCGCCGCTTTTCCAAAGGAGCAAACCTGCGTTGGCAAAGTGAGAACATCGCCTGAGGGTGACGGGTAAATCTGCAGGCACAGCCCTCGTTCCCGCCGGGGTCAACCAGCCTGCAGCTTCGTCCCAAGGGCCAGCTCCAAAACAATGTGCGCCGAGAAAAACAGCTGATGCAGCCTGTACCACAGGGCGAAAATCTCCATAAGCGCATTCTGCGAGCGGGAGTACATTGGAACCATCATTGGCGCCGTAGCAATGTGCCACCCCTGTTTTTTCATCCACCAATGATGCGAGGAAACGCGTCGCCCGTGCCCCTGCCCTCGCAAGCCAAGGGGGGCACTCTCCAGCGCATTCCGTGCGAAAGGCCATGGTTGCCCAGAGCAAGTCGTGCAGCAAGACGCGGTGGTAGACCGCCGAGTGTTGTGAGAAACCGCCATCGGCATAAACCAGTGTTGCGAGTTGTTGCCGCAAAGCTCGTTCTCCCAGCGACCACCAAGCGCGCCCCTCCGCCCCACCCGTCAAAGCCCCGGCGGTGAGCAGGCCGATGCTCTCGCTTATCCCGTGATTGTTACTCTGGCTGAGCGCGTAGCGGATATTCGCCTGAATGCGCTGCCCAGAGGCGAAAACTAATCGCCGCCAAAATACCAACCGCGCGGGCGTCGTCGCAGGAGCGTCGGCGAGCACCATGCGCGCGAACGTGGCAGCAAAGAGGCGAAAAGAACTTTCCTGCCCACATTTCCAATTCGCGCCCCTGTTCGGCGGGTTGTTCTCCAACCAATTTTCCGCCAATTCCCAAAAGCGCTCCGCATAGGCATTATTCCTCGTTGCATGCCAGGCGCGCGCCAGCGCAAATGCCCAAGACCAACGGCTCAACTCCCAGATGTTCTTGATGTCACCGTGGGCGAAATCCGATATCTCGCTCCAATGTTTCCCGGAGGGCGCCGACACGCCATCAAAGGGGCTGCGATGCCAGTCGGGGAAACGCCCCAACGCGCGCCAATGCTTGCCGAAAAGAAGAAATCTCCCAGTGAGGGCCTCACGCGCCTCAGCAGAGGCTTGGCCATCGGGCACAATCTTGGACCTTTGCTCCCGCCAGAACTCCAGCCAGTTCTTCTCGCTTTGGGCGTTGGCAAAATTCTCCGAGATGTCCTGCCACATGACACAGGGCGTCTGTCGCCGCAAAAAACCAAGACGCACCCGCAACGCATAGCACACCCGAAAGAGCATCCAGCGCAGACCAAAAGCACAGATCACTTGAAAGATTTTTTTCATGGGAAGAAACACCTGCACCACGCGCACGCCTGCAACCCAGAGCCCCCATACATACTACAGCGTCCCGGCAGTTATTTTGTCATTCACAGCCAAAGGAAAGCAACGCTCTCCGTAAGCGGGCAATCGAAAATTTAACCCAAAAGCTCGCCACCAAAATCTAAAATTCAATGCTTCTTTTTCCTAGCGGGGGAGATCATGCAAAAAATCACAAAACTCTTTTGTAATCAATGAGGTCCATTTCTGTTTCTGCGCGAAGGCCCAGTGCCCAGCGCTACAGGGCCAATAAACCAGAATTATGTCATGGCCAAGATAGTAGGGACGACTCTCGGTGTACTATCCCGCTATGGAGGTGACTCTATCGCGTGGTTCGGGTTTAAACAGCACGTCAAAAAACCTCGACAAACTGGGGCAATTAATACCCATCGACCGCATGTCACGACATACATTGACCATCTGCACCATTCTTCTCTCCGTCGCATTGTCACCCATCGCATTGTCCGCCGGAGAAAACGAAACGACCTCGCCCGTAAAAGGCCCCAATGCACAAGAGCTTTGCGACAAGGGCACAAGGGTGAAAAAACATGCCAAGGAAACGGAGAAGACCGACGCAGGAACGACGAAAGATGCCACGAAGCCTGCTCCTACCGCTCCTCAAAAACCGCCCGCTGCCGAAGATTCGCCAGAAATCAAGGCCATCCAAAAGGAAATCGCCCGCCTGACTTTGGAGAAAAACCTCATCGACGCAAAACTCGCACACGCCGAAGCCAAGCGCCGCGAAGCTGACGCCGCCCGTAACCAAACCCGAGTCGAAGAACGGGCGCGCATTGAATCTCGGCTCGCTTTCGAGGCCGTCAAGGAAGGCGAGCAAAACGCGAAAAAGCTCGCCCGCTTGCGTGCACTCGAGACCGAGGCCAAGCTGCTCAAATTGCAAACCGAGAACGCTCTCGGGAAATACAGTGCTGAGGCTGCCCTCTTCCAAAAGAGACAGGAACTCGGAAAAATCGCCGCCGCCGCCAAGCCCCTACGCCTCAAAGAGCCCCTCGTCAACGGGACCCTCTGCATCAGCGACAGGCGCATCACCTTCAACGGCGTCGTCACTTCAAACTTGGCTGAGCACATCGTCGAACGCGTGAATTTCTTCAACAACCAGGACACCGAGTACCCCATCTTTATCGTCATCGACAACTCGCCCGGCGGCTCCGTTGCGGCAGGCTTCCAGATTCTGAAAGCCATGGAAAGCAGCAAGGCTCCCGTCTTCGTCGTCGTGAAAGGCTTTGCCGCCAGCATGGCCGCCGTCATCACCACCCTCGCCCAACGCTCCTTTTGCTATGACAACACCATCATTCTGCACCACCAGATGTCTACCTTCTTTGGCGGCAACATGCGCACTCTCGAAGATCGCCTCAAGTTCGCGCAAAAGTGGTACGACCGCCTCGCTACTCCTGTTGCCCGAAAAATGGGCAGCGACCTGAAGACCTTCACCAAGCAGATGTACGCCCACGACGCCGAGGCAGATTGGCAGGAATTCGGCACGCAGGCACAAAAGCTAAAGTGGGTGGACCACATCGTGGAGCGCATCGTCGAGACGGCCATCGTGGACGTGCGCCAGCCGGCCGCTCAAGGGCCGCAACGTGCCAGCACCCAACGCCTCAACGGCTGCGAAGCAAAGGTGGATGAGAAAGGCATGCCCTACGTCCAACTACCGCCGCTTGAAAATCCGTTCGACCTCTGGTGGATCTACGACAAGCATGGCTACTATCGCGCACAGCATTGATGCTCACTTGGAGAAGCTCTCAAAAAAGCTTTACACACATTGCCGAACCTGAAACCTGTGCCCCTCTTCGCAAACCACCAACCTACATGGGAAATCTGAAAAAGAAACGCCGCTTGAAGATGAACAAGCACAAACGCCGGAAGCGCTCTAAAGCCTCCCGCCACAAAAAGCGTTTGTGGGGTTGATTGCCTCCCCCCTACTCGACAAGGCAGCCTCCTCAAGGGCTGCTTTGTTGCTTGCAGAGCACCATCTGGGCCACAAACCCGCGAACCATGCGCCCGCCCGCGCCCTTTCCCACTCCCCTTGGCGTGGCGCGTTGTTTGTTGTGATCGCAGTCTCTCTGTGTCTCTCAGGCTGCGCCATTTCTTCGGACAGCGGGCACTCCACCCATGGCCACTCCCACGGCTCACGCTACCCAAGAAGTAGCTCCAGCTATTTCGGAACCGGGGACCTCGCTTTCTCCATCGCGACAACTTTTTTGACCTGCGCAGCTCTCCTTGGGACAGCCGCCACCGTTGAGCTCGCAAACTCGTTCTTGCATGACTCCGAACAGAAAAAAAGTCCCTCCAGGCACTCCTCTGGGCAAATAGATTCGATGCCCACTCACGAACAGTCAGCCCTCGGCCATTACAACTCTGAATTACCTGCCGTGAGCCCAGGCTCGCAAACTGGGAAAACCTATCTCCCTGGAAAAACCAGCGCCACGGAAAAAAACGATACCACCGAAAAGGCAAGTGACCCCGAGAAAATTGTTGCGCCCGAAAAATCCAACCGCGCCTTCCACGGCGGAATCTCCGGCTCAGCAATCTACGTTTTTGATTCCGGCATCGATCTGCAAAACCACACAGGTTGGGGCGGCGTAATCGAATTCTTTTTGGAGCACCGCAGGCCTTGGGAAACTATGTCTTTCAGGATGTCCACCGATTTCTTGATGTTTTCCACGGAGGCAAATACCCGGCGCAACGGGATGCGTTTCAACGAAACCATTGATGCAGGACAAATCCATCTCAACCTCGGAGGCAGCTTTTGCTACGGCCAATTTGACTTCGGCCTCGACGCCGGCTTCGGAGGTGGGATCACGCGAACAGCCAACACCTACTACAATACCCCAGGCTCTGAGACCACGCTGGACGCATCGCTTCAGATGATGCTGCGCGTCACTTGGAAGCCGACAGATTGGTGCTCCGCCTTTGTTGGCTATCGGGGCTTCTGGCTTGTGCCTTTAGGCAGCCGTTATCCAGATCCTCTCGAACGCTTGGAACACAAAAGCCGAGGTGAGCCAACAAGTTACCCTACCCTAAGCTTCCAGTGCATTGAGGCCGGGTTGTCGCTCCGCTTTTGAGTCGCGCGCACGCTCTACCGTTACTCGGCGCGATAGAGCTTGTGCGTTTGCCAACCCGTGCGCCAAGGGAAACCATGTTCTTTCACCCAGTCAGTCAGCGTGGACAAAAAAGCTTCATCCGCACGGCGCGACCACTCGGGATGCAACCACACAAAGCAGTCTTTTTTCAGAGAATGCGCACGTAGAAAATCTGCCCATGCCACCAAGTCGTCCCCTGCCTCAATGATCAACTTTAGCTCATCTGCCAAAGCCAAATTCTCTGCACGCGCAGGCGCGATACACTTGGGGCTGAGGGCTACCCAGTCAAAACTCCCCCGCAAGGGGAAAGCACCGCAAGTCTCAAGGTGCACACGCAAGCCAACTCCATGCAAGGCACTCGTGAGCGGCCCCAAGTCATGAATGGCAGGCTCGCCACCCGTAACGACAGCAAACTCCGCGCGCGTCTTGCTGGCGCGAGCAGCGAGCGCCTCCGCCGTTTCGCGCAACCCCCCCGGAGGGTTGCTCACCCAAGTCTCGCGAGAATCACACCACGAACAGCGCACCGGGCATCCCTGCAAGCGGATAAAAAAAGCAGCACGCCCCGTGTGCAGACCTTCGCCCTGCCAGCTGTAGAAAGACTCGTGAACGGGATATTCTCTGCTCATGGGCGATAAGTGGCACTGTTGCGCGAGTCCTCGTCCACACGCACCTCAAGGATAAAAACACGCCCGGCAGTTTTCTCGCGAACGAGCGCACCCACCGCCTCGCACACATGCAACGCCAAGCCCTCAGCCGAGCAATTTTCCACGACACGCACCTTGTACGCGTGCGGCGCAGCAGCAACAATCCGTTCCCGCTCCGGATCATCAGCACTAAAGACGCATGCATGATCCAGCTCTTCATCAAACCATTGGCGGACGTACTTCAGTTCCCCAAAGTCCACGACGAACCCATTCCCATCCAAGGTACGACAACCGAAGGTGAAAGTGAACACCCAATTGTGCCCGTGGATGAAGGCGCAATGCCCCGGGTGCTTGTGTTGTCGGTGAGCGAACGGAATGTCGGCGTAAGTCTTCGAACAAGTAAACATGTTTGTGCACCTAAATGGTTTGGCGAAAGGCATCTTGGAAAACAGGGAAAAAGCCCTCCACGCGACAAGACGGCAAGCAGCGTTTTCGAATTTCTCCAAGCAACCCCCAAAGGAGGCAGGAAGCCCATGCCTGCGAATGTGTCGTCACGAGAATGATTTGACTAATGAAACAAAAGGAAGAAAAGTGCGTTGAGGCACGGAAGCCGCCCCCCGAGAGCGCCACCGCTCTTGCCGCTCTGTTCGGGACGACTCCCACGTCGTCGCGATGGGAACGGCGCCCTCGGAGAGGGCGGCCTACCCAATAGGCGCGTCCTACCTCTACCTGTGGGTTGCGGGTGTGCCTTCATCAGCCTCTCTATCTCGTGACGATATCATCTGGTGCATTTCGAATCTTCCAGGCAACGATTTCAAGCCTTCCAGTCCAAAATGCAACCCGCCCAAGAAAGACCTGCCCCAAATTCGCAAAACAGTAGACGTCTTTGATATTATTTTCAGTCTCAATAAGAATCTTTTGCTGTGCGTAAGTGCCGATAAAAGGCCCGAAAGTTGTCCAAAACTGCTCTACTATAACTTTGTCCGGAAAAACCGTTCGTGCGCCAACAAGACCCCGGTCGAGTTGCTCCGCGAAAAGGCCCCCAATCTGCCCCCTCACATCCTCCTTTTACACCCATGCCTTCTCGATGCCCACATGGGTCAACTTCTGTCTGGACCTGCCGTTATTTTTTTCTGTCTGTCTTTAGAGCATTTTTTAGAGCGGCCAGCTTGGTGAGTTTTTCCCAAGGTAGGTTGGGTTTGGTGAAGTGTCCGTAGTGGGTCGTTTGGCGGTAGATTGGGCGGAGGAGGGAGAGCTGGCTGATAATGTCGGCTGGTTTAAAGGAGAAGACTTTGCGCACGGCGTCGGCGATGGCGAGATCGGCGATTTTACCTGTGCCGAGGGTGTCAACGCGGATGCTTGTGGGGTGGGGGTAGCCGATGGCGTAGGCGACTTGGAGTTCGCAGCGCTTGGCGAAGCCCGTCGCGACGATGTGCTTGGCTACCCAGCGGCACATGTAGGCGGCGGAGCGGTCCACTTTGCTGGGGTCTTTTCCAGAGAAGGCGCCGCCGCCGTGGCGCCCTGTGCCGCCATAAGTGTCCACAATGATTTTGCGCCCAGTGAGGCCAGCGTCTCCGTGTGGCCCGCCGACGACGAATTTACCGGTGGGGTTGACGAGAAATTGCGTTTTGTTGCTGAGCAGTTCGCGGGGAATGACTTTGCGGATGACGTTCTCGATACAGAATTTTTCGATCGTTTTGTGGGGCACATCGGCGGAATGTTGCGTGGAAATGACGATGTTTTCGATGTGCACGGGGACGTCGTTTTTGTAGGCGACTGCGACTTGGGATTTGCAATCGGGGCGCAGCCAGGCGGCTTTTTTCCCGTGGCGCAAGTCACGCAGTTCGTGCAGCAGGCGATGCGCGAACATCACCGGGGCGGGCATGAGTTCCGGTGTCTCGTCCGTCGCGTAGCCGAACATGATGCCTTGGTCTCCGGCGCCCTGTTCGGCTGTCTTTTTTCCGCTGGCGGCGCGCGCGTTCACACCCTGGGCGATGTCGGGCGATTGGGCTGTGATGGCGTTGGTGATAAAGACGGTATTGGCATTAAATACGTCGTCGTCTGCAGTTGTGCGGTAGCCGATTTCGTCGATGGCCTGGCGGACGATGGTCTCGATGTTGAGTTTGGCCTTGGTGCTTATTTCTCCCGCGAGAAAGACGGCGTTGCTCTTCACGAGTGTCTCGCAGGCGACGCGGCTTTCGTGGTCTTGGGCGAGGCAGGCGTCCAGGATGCTGTCGGAAATATAGTCAGCAACTTTGTCTGGGTGTCCTTCGCCGACGGATTCAGAGGAAAAAACGTAATCGTGAGGCATTATTGTGGATGTTTCCAAAGAGTGATTGAGAAAAGAAGTAAAGAAGAGGGAAGGGGGACATACGCTGAGATTTCGTTAAGTGAGGGCGAGCAAAAAGTTGATGAAAGTGAGACGCATTGAGGATTGAGCTTGAGGAAGGAGGGGGGGGCGAAGGCTGTGGGCAACTCTTGCCCTCAATGCTTGTCCCTTGCAGCTGCATTTCTTTTTCCATGCTTGATTGCTCTGACACTGCTGCCCCGCCGGGCATTCCTTTCGAACTTGCGCGCAAGTACAATGTTCCCGGCCCGCGCTACACCTCTTATCCCACAGCGGTGCAGTTTTCTGAACAGGCCTCGCGCGAGGCGTTGCTCAGCGATGCTGTGGGGGATCTTTCGGGCGAGGGGGAGCTTTCCGTTTACATCCATTTGCCGTTTTGCGAGACGCTTTGCTGGTATTGCGCGTGCAACACGATCACGACGCGGGATCATGGGCAGGTTGCGCTTTATCTCGACCTTTTGCGCCGGGAGATCGCTCTTTGGCGTTCCCGTCTGGCGCGGCGCCCGCGTGTTGGCCAGCTGCATTTCGGTGGCGGCACGCCTTCTTTTCTCCGCCCGCAGGAGATAGGCGCCCTCGGCGCGATGTTGCACGATGCTTTTGATTTTACCGCCACCGCCGAGGTCTCCGTGGAAATCGATCCCCGCCGCCTCACGGCTGAGCACGTCGCTGCCTTTCGTCGCATTGGGGCGAACCGTGCCTCGCTCGGCGTGCAAGATTTTGCCCAAGAGGCGCAGCGCGCCATCAATCGCGTCCAGTCCCTTGAGGCGACGGCAGATGCCTTGCGCTGGATTCGCGAGGCGGGTTTTGCCTCGGTTAATTTTGATCTCATCTACGGGTTGCCGATGCAGACAGTGGGCACCTTTCAGCGCACGCTTGACGAAGTGATCCGCCTTGCGCCTGACCGACTGGCGGTTTTCAGCTACGCCCACGTACCATGGCTGCGCCCGGCGCAGAAAATCTTTGAACGTACGGGCACCCTGCCTAGCCCCGAGGAGAAGCTGGCCCTCTTGCAAATCGGCATCGAGCGCCTCACGCGGGCGGGCTACGCCTACATCGGCATGGATCACTTTGCTCTTCCTGGAGACGAGCTTGCCGCAGCGCAAAGGGCGCGCAGGCTCCGGCGTAATTTTCAGGGCTACTCGACAAAGGCTGGCCTCTCTATTCTCGGGCTTGGCCTTTCCTCCATTTCGCAGACGCCGGGCGCTTTTCGTCAAAACGAGAAAACTCTCGAAGGCTACCTCGCGTGCATCAACGCTGGGGAATTGCCCTTCACCAAGGGCCTCCTCTTGCAGCGAGAGGATAGGATCCGCCAGGAAATCATCATGCGCATCATGTGCGACCGAGAAGTGGACTACGCCGTGCTGGGCGCCCGGCTCGGGGTGGACATCCCGGAGCATTTCCGAGAGGAGATCGCCCGTCTCCAGCCCTTGGCCGAAGATGGTTTTGTGGAGCTATCGGCGGGCGGCTTGCGCATTTTGCCGATGGGTTGTTTTTTCCGGCGCAATATCGCCATGGTGTTTGATGCCTACCTTGCCTCTGGGGCCGAGCACCACTCGCGCACGGTATAGCCCCGGAGAAGAGCGCCGCGCGCGAGGGCAATCAGGTTACCGGGCAAATTGCCAGACAGCCGATTGTGTTCACCAGCCCACGGCTGCCTTGCCGCCCTGCTTGGTGATGATGACCTCGTCCGTCCAGGCGATGGTGCCCGTGCTCGTGCGCCCCAGCGTGAGCTGGAAGGAGTAGGAGACCTGCCGTGTGCTGCCAGCGCGCGCCTTGTTTTCCAGAATTTTGCCGATGATGGTGAAGTCGGGCATGTTGTTTCCGCCTGACTTGCCGTCTGAGAAATCATTGGCCGCCTTGGCGTCTTGCGTGAGGGCGTCCTTGCTGCCCCCCACGACGAGGGAGATCTCCGCTTTCCCGCTGCGGGTGATGGAGGTGTAGATCTTTTGCGTGAGTTGTGCCGTGTCGAACTGCGAGGACGTGTCGTTCGTCACCTGACTTAAGGCGATGATGGGTGGCTGGCGCTTGGCGTTCTTGAACGCTGGCGAATCGTAGAGGGACGCCAGCAACTTTTCGGCGGCAATGGCAAAGTCCTGCACGTCCACCTTGTCCAAGCTGACAACGGTCTCGTTGCTGTTGGAGTCGATGTAACGGGCCTCTTTGGTGCATCCGGGGAAAATGGCGGCGGCGAGGGCGAGAGCGAGGAAGGGAAGGCAATATTTTTTCATGGTGCTTGCTGCTTGGCGGTTAAGAGGGAGGGCGCAAGCCTATTTGGCGTCGATGAAAATGAATTTGAAATCCACGGCCTTCGGCGTGGGCGCGACGGCGACGAGGGGGACGATCTCGCTCGCGTTGATGGAGAGGCGGTGCATGGCGGGCTTGTAGCCAGCGACCCGCATGCCTGAGGCGTCAAACCAATCCACGTAGTAGTTCACCTCAAGGCGGCGCCCAAACCACTTGTCGTTTTTGAGGCGTAGCTGCACCTTGAGCGACTCGCCATCCTCGGCTTTGCCGAGGATGAGATCCACCGGCTCCGCTTGCCAGGAGAGCACCTCGTCGGTGATGATGTGCCGCATGGGTTCTCTGGCGACGCCGTTGGCAGGCGCGTTGACGCGCTCGACAGTGTTCGTCTCCGCGCAGCCGACGAACATGGCGGACGCGGCCACGAGGGTGGCGAGAGAGGCAGGGAAACGGTATCGATGACTCATGATGAAAAAATATTTTTGAGAGAAAAAAGCAGAAAGGAAAGTCCCGCAAAAAGAAAGAAGACAACAGAAGCGGGCAATAGGCAAAATCACGGGTGCTGGCGTGCTTATGGAGCGTAGGATTTTAGTCTCGCTTCAAAGACCCTCGGCGGCGCGCTTGGCGAGAGCGCCTTACCAAATGAGCACACCTCTCCCGACACTGGCAGCGTGTGGCCCAGGCATGCTCCGCGCGTCTGGTCATTCAAATCGTGTCGGTGAGAGCAGGCTTCCATGCCGAAGGCACTTTTCTTGTCTCATCGTCAAACCATTTTCGTGATGATATGGCTTAAGGACAAACAGGGAGATGACAGGCGGGTGCCCCGGCGCAATGCTGCGCACATGGACGACGTTCACCGTCCCCTCCGGGAGGTGCACCTTGTGCTCGCCCGAAGACGGCTTGAGCGTGAGGCGGAGCACGCGGTCGGCGGGCGTCGGCACGCGGGCGATGTGAATCTCCTGTGGCAGCGAGTGCCATGTGCGCAAGTCCGCCGCTGTGGTGGCATAGCTGTAGGTTGCTGTGCCGATGCGCGAGAGTAGCCATACGAGCAGACCCGCGCCGCCATCGTTCTTCCGCATCGCCTGGTCAGCCGTCTCGTTGATCGCGTAGCTCAACGCCGCCTTGGTCAACGTGCTTACGAGAGTGCGCGTGGCGATTTCGGGAAGAGCATTGTCGAAATCCGTGGCGATAACAGAGTCCATGCTCACGATAGGCTGGGCCAGCACAGGCGCATTCTTTGCTCCTGCACGAATGGAGAGTTCCGCCGGGCGGCTCCGCGAAAACACAAGCTTGGGGAAAGCCGCGCCCACGTATGGCACTTTGCTCGTGGCGATAAAAAGCGGGACGTTGATTTTGATTTCCTGCCGCACAGGCGCCAGCCCCGTCTCGAAAATAACGTAGGTCACAGGCTCGAAGGAAACGACAGCCTGCGCCCCCGCCTGACGCCTTTCGGTGATCTGCGCGTAGTCCGCCTGCACGGTGGGGTTATCGGGCACCATTTGGGCAACGCGCTCCAGCGATTTATAGGCCCGCTCCACGTCGCCATTATCTGCTGCATGCGTCATAAAGAAAACACCGTGAAGCCAGACGCTGAACGGGTTCACATAATCGGCGTAGGCACGCATCTGGCGCGTCTCGGCGTAGTTGCTGTCCATCTCGCCCCTGAACTGCTTGGATTCCAACGTCTTGCGCGCATCATAGCTCTTCTTATCCCCGCCCTTCGCGCCAGAGCGAGCGGCCTCTTCCTGCGCGCGCTCTATGCGCCGGGCATTGGCCTCCACTGCTTCGACCTGGCGCTGCAAGGCGAGGTTAAGCGCGACGCGCGCCTGGTCGTATTGCGCGAGCGCGAGATAGTTCAGCGCCTGATAAGTGCTCAGCAAAATGCGATCGTAGGAAGTGCCACGATAAGGCAGAGAAGACATATTGTTGAGCGCAGAGAGCGCCTCGCGAGAGAGAAGAACATCGGGCTTCGTATCCCAGAGCGCGACCATCTCAAGCGCACCGTCAAAAGCAGCAGCACTCGCGGCAAATGCGCCTATCGCGCGCTGCGTCGCCCCCAGCTCCAGCTGCCAGAGCAAGCGATCCACCTCTGCCGCATTCGAGAGATTCTTTGTAGCGACACCCACCGCCTTCCCGAAATCGCCCCCGCGCAGAGCCGCCGTCATCTTGAGCGTCTCTTCTTCATAGCTGCTGCACCCAGCGGTGAGCGCCAGCCAGAGCAGGCCAAGGAGACGGGAGCCCGCCAAAACAAACTTGGGGAAAACGAACGGTTTCATAGCTTTGACGGGCTTTGCATACTACCTTCACCAACCCTGCAAAACAAAAATGTACACTTATTTCGAGGGAGCAATGCCGGCGCGACCCTTGGGAGCTACTTGGGAGAAATCCAAATTTTGCCAGATTTGTTGGGGCAGTTTTTCGCAGTTTCAGTTTTTGGTTCCTCGCTGTTTTTTTGTAGTCATGAAAACTCTATTCATAAATTCTCCCCAACTTTATTCAACTTTCGCAGCGTTTCCACTCAAAGTAACAAGGAACCAAGCAGATTTCGCGGGTTTTAATGGCTTGAACAAAGCAAGCATTATTTCGCGGGCCATGAACAATGGATGTCGCTCATCGCTTATCCAATC
Organism: Puniceicoccales bacterium; assembly: GCA_031280235.1. Lineage (GTDB taxonomy): Bacteria > Verrucomicrobiota > Verrucomicrobiia > Opitutales > UBA953 > CALNBE01. Next base: position 16,465 of record JAITHA010000026.1, read on the forward strand.
GTCCGGAATACGATAATTAGGCCATTCTCGCGGCGGCGCTATCTGGAGAGATCGTACTTGGCAAAATATTCTTCGCGCAAGTCCAATAAATACGCAATTGCACGCTCGATTTCACAGCGCTGCCCGGTCTTGGGATCGATGTAACGGCTTGCCATTATATAGAAAACGTGGAACAATTCTTCGATTGTTCGTTGTCGCGTTCGCCGCCTATTCGTTTTTTTGTCGATGGTAAGACCCCAGCCAGCATAAAACGGCATGCCGTAAACGTGAACTTCTTTTCCGGCCATCAATGCCTCAAAGCCGAGCTGGCTTCCACAAACATAGACTTTATCCACAATTTCCAACAATGAATACGGATTTACGCTTTCGGAAAAAACACAAGTGCGCTCATCGTTCTTCACCTTACCAAAATACCCTGCATTGCCCCGGACAAGGGTGTCGGGGTGAACCTTTACGATGACATCGTGCTCGGGGTTTTCCTCAAGGGCATCCGTGAGCATTTGTTGAAAGGTTGTCGCGTCCGCCCCACTTCTTATTACGGAGAAATCATTGTAAGATTGATCGATAACGAGAACTTTTTTTCGAGTGGGATCCCCAACTTCAGGACGACGAATTGGTTGATGATTGTATTTTGTGAGTCTCTCCGAAACGAGCCAATCGATTAACTTTCTTGCACGCTGTTCCTGTTCTGGCGAAAGGGAGAAATCAGAAGAATTTAAAGTCAACTCTATACGCGTTGGCCGTGCGGCATCGAAATGGAATCCAAGATCATCAATCAAAAAACATATTCCAGAAAGATACTTACTTTCGCCATTGTCCACATAAGTCAGAATGCTTTTCAGGAATCCGTCTTCGATAAAGAAGAAGGGTTTTCTCAAAGAATTTGCCATCAATGGCAGACATCGCCAAGTGTTATCAAATCCCCAGGAATAGATGATATCGCATTCTTCAATGGCGACAGTTCCTTCTTCAACAACATGCATTTCACTGGCTTGCAATAAGAGTGGAAAGAAAAGGTTCTTTTTCTTGATGTAATCTGAGGATGAAGTCCCTATTACCTTGGGCGCTGGAACCTCTGCAAGAACTGCTTCGAGAAGGCAAGGAGAATCTTTCCGCCATTCATAAATCATATCCCAAATCATAGTGGTAGTGGCGTCGCGTAAAAGACGATTTTGCTGTTCAATCGCAGAAATACCTTTCAGTGCTTTGGTTAAATTATCTTCTTTCGGTGCGGGCGAGGCATTGTGAGCAGTCGCGGCAAGAGCGTTTTTATTCGCCGTGTCTCCGAAGCGATTTTCATGCTTGTACAATTCATGAAGAAAATGTTCTTTGTACCCTTGAAGAAAGGCGGAATTCTGCGGGAAGAGAAAATCGATGAGTTTTAGGAGGTCTGCTTTTGGCAAAGCTCCGTCGTGAATCCACATCAGCACTGTTCCGTTCTTCCACTGCCCAAGATTTAACAAAGAAAGTGCATGCTGATAATCAATTGGCTTCTCTTCCGAGATATGGCTTATTGCCAGCCCAAAATGGTCTATTGCCGAATAGAATTCACAGGACTTAAAAACATCTATTTCTTCTGCTGATGGACACATGTCAAGATCTGAAAATGTTTCTTCATATGTTTTCTTCGTGATCTTTTCCCAGGACAAGTCCTGGTTTTTCAGCTCGGAAGCCAGAATTTCCAGGGCAGCCCTTTGTTTTGGGGCAACGATAGATCTATAAAGGTCCAACTCTTTCTCATTCTCGATAAAGCAAGGCTCGTAGGCGTCTCCACTTTGTTTGTATTGTCTGACAGAGCCATGCGGCGCGCCGAAAAGAAATTCCGTTAAAATAACTTTTCCGCCGAGAGACATTGTTTCGAATTCTGCGCAACACATTCCATGCATAAACCCAGCGGTATAGTTTTTTTGTGCGAACCGATGAAGACCAGTATATAGCCCGATAATATTGTCGGAAGGAAACTCTGGGATTTCGGAATGCAATAAACGCAGCAATGCAGCTTGCAGATTTCCCATCCAGCCGATATCTACAATTGCTTTTTTTGCAGAAAGATCAAAGAATCCTGACTGCCGAAGATAGCCAATAGCACATTCACGCTCTTTCTTCGCAGCGGCCAAGATTTCAGGTTCCAAAGCCCTAAATAATTGATGTAAGCGTGGATCGATCCCAATCTTTTTGGTCATTTCATCCGCTGAGGAATAAAATTCAGAGATTTCCTTTTCGATTCTTGGAGTGATTTCGATCCCAATTCTCTCCAGAAAAACCCGAACGGGGCGGTTAAATTCAGAGCTTCCAGCGAGAAAAGCCAGCGATTCCTCATCTATTTTCTCGATGCATGGAAAAAGGAGCGCGCGTCGAGAGACGTACAAGTAAGCTACTTCGATTTCTTTTTGAACCAAACCCATTTCTTGCAACATTTCCCAAACCTGCTTCAAAATCCATCCATCCCTGCTCAAGAAGTATATCTTTTTGACGCCATGCACTTGGGCTTCCATATCGACCCATTTGATGAAGGAAGCATAGAGAATGGCAAGGTGTGCGCCAATGCGTGCATCCTTGTGCAGGCCATGAATACGGTCTTTGGCAATCAAGCGGGACAGGGGTAAAATTGCCTCGGAGAAATGCACATATTTCTTCTGGTTTGCGGAATATTTATCAAAAAAGAAAGTTTCTACTCCCATGCTTTTCGGCACCTTGACATCTGAAAGGAAGTTGTCTCCGATGTGATAAATTTGTCGTTTGCCAAGATCTTTTTGCACCCAACGCCACAAATCTCCTCGCCATTTTGTTTTTTGATACTGGGCGGAGACATACAATTTCTTGTATCTTGTATAGCCGCATTTTTTAAGCATTTTTTGTATGACGGCATCGGGGAGATACATGTCTGATACGAATATTGTTTCCAATCCACGTTTTTCAGCTGCTTCGACCAGTTTTTTTATTTCTGGAATTGGAGCACATTCGTCTATTTCCACCTGTATTTCCAAGGCTTTGATTTCCTTGATCAATGGCAGGAGCGCACTTGATTTTTCGCCAAGACGTTTATATATGGCATCCAAGGTTGTTTCATTGGGTTTGCCATCTGCGCCAATGGTGCGAGATTCGCGTTCTGCTTCGATTCGTAACGAGATGAAGGTGGAAAACAGAGTCTGCTTGCGGCGTCCTGGATATTTTTCCATCAACTTCTCTTGAACGATAGCGAAGATATGTTTGGGCTCGGCCACATTCCGTGTTATGGCTGTGTCAAAGACGTCCAGTGAAAATATGGCTCTGCTGGGGATCCCGTCGAAGAAATATTGCAAGTTATCCATTATTTTCCAAATATTTTAAGGATGTGCTTGAATATCACTTGATAGAGGCAGGAATCCAAGCGGTTAAGAAAACTTTTCCTTTTTTCGGGAGGCGGTTTGGGGATGTTGAATAATTTTAGAATATGTCTAAAAAGATTCTGGTAGAAAAAGGAATCTATTTTCTTTAAAAAGCTTTTTTCCTTTTTTTGAGAAGCCCCGATGTTAGCCGAGCTATTAGTCCGTGCATTCATCGAAATCATCTTTTTCAACTCTTCATTTTTTTGATTTACCTTTGAAAATTCGAACTGCATTCGTTTCTCAAAATTTGCCATCGCAAACAGGGTGCCATAATTTCCGGGGCCATCTTTTATTGCCTCTCTGAGAATGGCATTTTCATATTTTCTGTTCCAAAATCCAAACGTTGCCGAAGCAGTATTGGCGCTTGCGGATCCCAAACTTTCATTTCTCACACGTTTGTGGTAGTAAGCGAGGGGTTTCTCGATGAATCCAATATCGGCGCAGGATAATGCTCTTAAAGCGAAGTCCCAATCATCGTACACGGGCATTCCGTGGTTGAAAACACCAATTCGTTCAAATAATTCAATTCGAAAGAAGGAAGCTATTGGCACGATCTGGTTTGTTTTCATCAATTCCCAGAACGAAACAGCCTTAACGTGGGGCTTCCAAGGGTATTCTTTCAAATAGTGCACTTTGCCATCCTTGATTTCCTCTTCAATCATTGTAACACTCGTGCAAACGCCTGCGTATTGGGTGTTTTCATCTTGCTCGAGAAAAGTCACTGTTTCCTGAAGAAAGCTCGGGTGCCAAGCATCATCGTCGTCATGGACAACAAAATAAGCGAAACGCTGTTGTGTCGTTTTATTGTTATTTGCTTTCAGGACAGCTTTTATTCCCGCATTTAGGGGTCGCTCTCGCTCCAAAGATAATCCGTCTTCTCCGAGTAATCGGCCGTTGTCCACTATGGTGAGTTTCCCTTTGAGTTTTGCTTTGTAAGGCAAGAGCACTTGATCGACAGTTTCCGTGTCTTCGGAGTCGTTTATCAAAAAGAGATGCCAATCGGTAAAATTTTGGTTAATGACGCTTGAGAGCCCCCGTGGGAGCAGGATGGGTCTATCTTTGGTTCGCATGAGGATGGCGACGGACGCCTCATCCTCTTCGTGCAGGGGAAAGGTTTGACTGTTGGGAAATGCGAATAGTTTTGAGTTCATGTGCATTCTGTTTGCGAAGATCTTTTCCAGTCTTATCAGTCCGGATTTGTTGTCGGGGCAATGGCAGACGTGGCAGCTTTATTGTGAGCAAAAAGCATATTTGTTGATTTCGAGCGCCACAAAAGTGAATTTCACAAAGAGAGCAAGAGTTTTTACCGAGGCTTTTTGAGTTTTCGCGAGTGATTTTCCTGCGGAACGCCCTTGGGTTTCTGAGTAGGAGATTTCAATCCCCCGCTCCATAAGATCCCAACGGCACTCTTGGCGAGAGTGTCCCACCCAATGGAAGTGTCGCCTTGCCAAGTCTTGCCCGTCGCCGCCCCAATCAGATGTCCTTTCATCTGACTGCCACCTTGTGGCCATGGCACTTCGGGCACTACAGTTTCGCGATTGACCGCGCCTATGCGTGGAAACCGGCGCGCGGGGGCGGGGCTTTGATGAGGGCGGTGGCGTCGGCGTCGTTGGTGAATTCGCCGCGTCTGGCGTCCCAGTGGAGTGTGCGTTTGAGGCGCAGCGCGATGTTGCCCATGAGGATGATTTCGGTGAGCGGGGCGGCGTAGGCGAAGTCCGACACGGCTTTGCCGTCATTGCGGATGGCGTTTATCCAGTCGCGATAATGGCCGCCTTTGGAGCGTTTGTATTTCACGGGCGGGGCTTTCTGTTTCAGCTCCGCAAATTTTTCGTTGGGCGCGGTGTAGAGGAAATCG
>JAITHA010000061.1 GCA_031280235.1 Puniceicoccales bacterium
GCCAATGCGGACGAGGCGCACCTGTTTATTTTTGATCGCGAATCTGGCAAGACTTGGGACGAGAAAATCTGGAAAAGCGAAAGAAAATTTGGCACACGCGACATCACCGTCTGGGGTGCATGATTTTTTTTCTCGCATTTTTTGAGTAATTTAGGGTGCGCTGAAAATCTCTCCAGGGGTGTTTTGCCACCATGCTTCCCAAGTATCTTGCGGCTGGTTGAGTATTGAAGCTGTGATTCCATCAGCGTGGGCGGCCCAGGCGTCGTTTTCGAACTGGCCGAGGGTGTCTAGACCGTGGGCGATTTTTGAGCTGGCGACATCTTCTGTAGCAAGATGTAGGATGGCCTCACGTCCGATTGCTGTTTCGAAGCAGGAGGAATAGACGAGGGACGTGTTCGGATGCATATTTCTCCAGTGTCGAAAAGCGTCCCAGTCTCCTAATAATAGCGGTTTGATGATGAGGATCCCGGGCCAGTCGTTGGGAAGGGTGACGGCGTGCGCCACGGATTCGTCGAGAGCGAGTTTTTGTAGGAGCACGTCGGGCAGTTGTGCGAGTTGTCGCTGCGTCATGCGGTTGTGGGGGAGAGGTTGTTCGAGAAACTCGATACGTTCATCTGCCCAAATTTCCAGCCAAGCGTCAAGAGAGTTGAGTGAGGCGTTGGCATCAAGTCGCAGGCGTTCGTTTGGCTGGAGTTTTTCGAGGATGAGTTGTGCCATTGGGAGGCTATTTGCGGTGATTTTAAATTTGAATGTAGAGAAGCCCATGGCGCGTTTTGTCGCGAGTGCAGCCAAGGGGGTTGTTGTGGATAACAGAGCGGCTACGCGCAGGGGAGTTGCTGGGAGGTTTGATTTTGCACGAAGTCTGGCCATACTGAAGGCCGCTGCGGTGCAGGGGAGCTGTGCGGGCACCGGGAGGGTGCCTTGGATGAGGCATAGTTCTGCTTTATCGAGCGTTTCGCAGCCGAAGCCTGGCCATGGGGCGATTTCTCCAAAGTGTGGGGTGCCGTCCGTCTGTTCGATGCGAAAAACGATACCGTCACGTGTGGTGAATTTCCCTGCGCCAGTAAGCAGAGGCTTGCGAAAGTGCCGTCTGTATTTTTTCCACGTTATGTGCGCAGGGATGGGCATCTCAAAACCAGCCAGTGACGTGGCCTTGTGCGGCTTTTATGGCGAAGACAGTCATGTTCCGCGCGGCATGTGCGAGGAAACAGGGGAGGAGGGAACGTGAGCTGTTGCGCGGATGGAAGCGGAGCCAATAGAAGTAGAGGCTGACGGCGAATGCGAAGCCGAAGCTGTACCAAGCTTTGATAGTGACACTTGGGGAAATAGCTTCTGTGAGGTACCACCATGGCATGCCCTCTGCGGGTTTGTATTGCCAGAGAAAATCGTGTGCCAGGGCGAAGAGTAGGGATGCGCCGATGGCGCTGGTCACGAGCCACGCACGTCCTTGGTTGGAAATGACGATGTAGCCACGAAAGATAATTTCCTCCACGATTGCTGCCGCGAGCATCGCGCCGAGGAAGAATGCGGTGATGTCTTTTTGTTCGTCCGCGAGGCCCAGAAGAATTTCCCCCGTGCTCTCAAGGGCGACGAGGAAGATTCCGCCGAGTGTGGCTGTCGTGAGGAATTTTCGTGAGCAACCCGCTGCGCCCGGCAGAGCGGTGGGATTGGGTGTGCCGTTTCGGTTGGCCCGAAGGTCCTGCCACCAAAGATACCCTGTGACGGAGGCTACCAGCATGGAAAGGCTGATACTGAGAGGGGAGTTGTTCATTTTCCGAAATCTGCTTTCGTGCCGCCTTTGGTGCCCTCGAGGATGTGAGGTGGGGGATTTCAGAACGACAGGTTCAGGGAGACGCTGGTGTAGGCTGAGATCTCGTTGTCTTGTCCTCGAAATTCTTTTGTGCGCATGACCTCTGTGATGGCGAGGCGCCATTGGTTAAATTGCGTGGCAAATCCCAAGGAGAATTGCCCCACCCAAGGGTAGCTGTGTACGCGGCGGCTCTGATGCCAGTTGTTGCCGTCGAGCGGCATGTTCAGTGCCCAGTATTCTGCCTGCACGTCGAGGAAGAACCAAATGCGTGTGTTGTCCCGGTTGGCCGCTGGACGAACGAGGGCGCTAGAGGAGTGTAAGAGCCCTGTGCCGAAATCCTTGGCGAGGTTCCAGCCTGTGCGCCATTGCCAGCCAGCCGAGGCGTAGTCGCGTACCGTGCCTGCCTCAAGGTGTAGGCGTGGTAGCCATTCCAGCTCAAGCCCACCGCAATCTCCTGTGTTCCCCAGCCACTGGAAACGCCAGATGCGCGTCCATGCGAATTGCACGATGGGCTCGTCTCGCAGTTGTGTATGCCAGCCATTGGAAAGGGGGCTGTTGACGACGCGATGCCAGTCGTTTTGCACTCGTTGGCCGCCGGCGGATGGCCCGAGGATTCCCAGCTCGATTTCGAGCGAATCCAAGCGGTTCTCGGTTTCGCTACTTATGCCGAATGTGCCGTAGAGCAGGCCGGCGAATGGATGGTCATTGGGTGGGGGTATGCGCCATGTTTCGTGCTTCGGGGTGTAGAACTCGTGTGTGGCGGCAAAGTGTAGGTGGTAGGCAATAGGGGATGCCGGCGAGGGTACGGCCAGTGGGGTCAAGCTCAGCAGGTCTTGGAAAAATTTGGGTATGCCGTTTACGAAGATCGCTGGCGTGGTGTAGACAGCACGCAGGCCGCTTGTGTAGTACTTGTCGCTCCAGCCGAGGTCGTTTTCAGCAAAGAGGGTGAGGGCGCTGTTCTTGTTGCGGTTATCGGAGAGGTGTCCGGGCTTGATTTCACTCGTGAGGACGGGTGTTGCGCCATCCTTTTTCTCGCGAGCTGTGTCGTTGCTGGTGGCGAGGGCGGGCGTGATGGCGGCGACAAGCAGGATCCCTGCGATGGATGGGCGCGTGGTGTGGTGTAGGTGTTGGGCGGATAACATTGGGGATTTCTGGTTTAGCTTGTTTGGTTTTTGGTGCGCACTTGAAAAGCGGAGCCTTTTTCGAGGGAGGAAATAATTTGCTCAAAGGCCTTGTTGACGATCTCGTCCGTGAGTGTCTTGTCGGCGGCGCGGAAGGTGATCGAGAAGGCGAGACTTTTGCATCCTTCGGGGAGGCCTGCGCCAGTATAGACGTCGAAGCAGGAGACATTTTCCAGGGCGAATTCTTTGCCAGCGGCCTTTGTGGCGGTGCTGCGCACTTTGTCGAGCACCTCGGTGGCAGAGAGCGCAGAGTCCACCACGAGGGCAATGTCCTTCGTCACTGGCGGGAATGGAGACCATTCGGCAAAGCGTGCGCGCTTGGGGGGCGAGGTGAAGTTATCTTGTGTGAGCAGGACTTCGCCCGCAACGACGACGCCTTTGATGTCCCATTCTTGCGAGATGCGTGCATTCACGAGGCCGCACTCCAGAGAGGCGTTCCCGGCCCTGTCTTTGGCGCTGCCGCTGTGGCCTGTTTGCCAGAGGGCTCCTTGTGCATCGCCTGTGGCAAAGACGAGGCGTTGTGGGGCGATGCCAGCGAGAGCCGCCACATCGAGGGCGAGTTTTTTGGCGTGGAAAAAGTCGACAGGCTCGCGCTGTTTCCAGGAGGCGGCGACGGGTTCGGCAAGTGCGGCAAAGGCTATCGCGAAGAGTTCACGCAATTCGCCGTTTTGGCCTGGGCGGAAGACTCGGCCAAGTTCGAAAAAGCGGCGTGGTTGGTTATGCCCTGCGAGGTTGAGACGGATTGCGTTGAGCAACCCTGGCAGGAGGGAAGGGCGCACGTGGCTTTGGTCACTGGTGAGAGGGTTGGCGAGCGCGAGGGCGTTGGCTGTGGCGGCGTTGTGGAAACGCGAGACGGTGTGTTCGTCCGTCAGCGTGTAGTGCCAGCACTCGGCAAAACCGCGTCCTGCGAGCAGGGTTGTTGCGCGGCGCGTGAAGAGAGTCACGGGCGCGTCGTTCGCCGGGAGTACCGGGGAGGCGACGGCACCGGAGGGTACGGATTGCGTGCCGTGGATGCGGACGAACTCCTCAACCAGATCTATGGGGCGATCGACCTCTGGGCGGTTGGAGTGCACGGTGACGTGCCACGTCGTGTCCTCTTTGCGCACGGGAAAGCCGAGGCGGCGGAACACGTCCAGGATGGTTTCATCGGGCATTTCGTAGCCGCAGCGTTCGCGGATGTACTTGCCGGAAATCGGGATTTCACGGTCGGCGCGCGGGGCCTGACCAACGATGGTTGGCTGGTTATCGCAAGTGCCCCCGGCCGTTTGGAGGATCAGGTCTGTGGCGCGATTGGCGGCGAAGCGCACCATGCCTGGGTCGACGTCGCGTGTGAAGCGCTGGGAACTGTCGGTGTTCACTGCGATACGGCGCGATGTTCTGCGCACATTCCCCGGAGCGAACCATGCGGCCTCGAGGAGGATGTCTGTTGTGGCTGCGTCGACGCTGCAATCTTCGCCGCCCATGATTCCGGCGATGACGAGAGGTTTTTCTGCGTCGGCGATGACGCAGTCTGTTGTTTCGAGGGAGACCGTTTTCCCGTCGAGGAGAGTAATCGTTTCGCCTGCAGTTGCGTTGCGGATGTGGAGTTTTCCACCGGCGATTTTTGCGCAGTCAAAAGCGTGCAGAGGCTGCCCGGTTTCCAGCATGACCCAGTTTGTGACGTCAACGATGTTGTTGATCGGGCGTAGGCCCACCGCTTCAAGGTCGCGCTGCATCCAGTCTGGGCTGGGGGCGATTTTCACGCCGCAGATTCGTGTGGCCGTGTAGTAGGGGCAGGCTGGGGAGGAGACGTTTATGGGGAAGGATGCTTGCGGGGGTGTGTCGAGGTCGGTGGTTTGGGTGTGAGGCGTGGCCAGAGGTTTGTCGAAATAAGCAGCCAAGTCTCGTGCGACGCCAATATGGCTGAGCGCGTCGCCACGGTTTGCGGTCATGGAGATTTCAAACACGGTATCTTGTCTCGGGAAATGTGTATTGATGGAGCTGCCAACGGGGAGCCCTTTTTCGGTGAGAATGAGGAGCCCTTCGTGGCTGTCGCCAAGGCCAAGCTCTCGCGCAGAACACATCATGCCGTGCGAATCCACCTCGCGCAGGACGGAGATTTTTATCTCGAAGCCGCCTGGAAGAATTGCGCCAGGCAGGGCCACGGGGACTCGGTCGCTTGCCTTGAAGTTCTTTGCCCCGCAGACGATCTGGCGTGGTTGTGCATCGCCGGTGTCGACTTGGCATACGCTCAGACGATCGGCCTTGGGATGCTTTTCAAAGGAGAGGATCTCTCCGATGACGACGTGGGGCAGGGGCGGTAACCCTGTCTTGGTAACGCTCTCGACCTCGTGGCCAAGCATCGGAAGGGCGTCTGCGATTTGCTCTGCGGAAATGCCAGAAAGAGCCAGATAGTTGTTAAGCCACTTAAGGGAGACTTTCATCGGTAAAGTTGCGCCAACAAAGCGCTTTTTGTCTTTCGCTCAACGCTCAATTGCCGGACTCATCCTTGTGGATGCTGGGTTGAGGACGTTTTTATTTTTCGCCGAGGCGGATGGCTAGCGAACGCCCATGGGCGTCCAGCCTTTCCATGCCACTGAAAGCGTTTACGACAGAGGCTGCTTTTTTCAAATTTTCCGGGCCGTATTCCAGAATGCTTGTCCGGCGCATAAAGTCTGAGACTTGGAGCCCGCTGAAGAAGCGCCCAGTGCACCCGGTGGGGAGGGTGTGGCTCGGCCCGGCTGTGAAGTCGCCGAGTACCGTGGGCGTGTGTGAGCCGAAGAGCATGGCACCTGCTGTTGTGATTTGGCGCGCGAGGCGGGGGACTTCTTTTTCGGTAACCTGCAGCTCCAAGTGTTCTGGGGCGACAAAGTTGGCGATCTCGGCTGCCTGCTCAAGCTTGGGGGCGTGAATGACGCAATAGCCCTTGGCCAAGACCTCACGGATCTTTTTTGCATGGGAAAGGGAAGCGAGCTGGACTTCCATCGCCTGCTCCACCTTGTGAATAAGCGGCGTGTGTGTGGTGATGAGGTAGATCTTTTCCTTGCCAGTGCCGTGTTCGGCTTGGGCAAGCAGGTCGGCGGCGACCCACTCAGGTGTGGCCGTGGCGTCGGCGATGACCATCAACTCGCTGGGGCCGGGGAGCAAGTCCACGCCGACGGTACCGAAAACCTGTCGTTTGGCCTCGCAGACATACGCGTTCCCAGGGCCGAAAATCTTGTTTACTGGCAGGATGGTCTCCGTGCCGTAGGTCATGGCGGCGATGGCTTGGACGCCGCCGACGGCGTGAACCTCGCTCACGCCGCAGAGGTGAAGAGCGGCGAGTATTGTTGGGGCGATTTGCCCGTTTGGCTGTGGAGGTGTACAGGCGACGAGTTGCGGCACGCCAGCGAGTTGCGCCGGGATGGCCGTCATGAGCACTGTCGAAACAAGGGGGACTTGCCCGCCTGGGATGTAGAGCCCGCAGCGTCGGATGGGGTGGAAAACTTCGCCGACGCGCCCGCCGTGTGAGTTCCGGGCTTCCCAGGGTTTGGGGAGTGTGCGCTTGTGGAACTCGCGGATGCTCTTGATGGCGTCGTCTATCGCCTTGCGCGCCGCAGCGGGCAGGGCAGCGACGGCTTGCTCCAGAGCGCCTGCCGAGACGCGCATCTGGCGCGAGGTGAGCTTCGTGTGATCGAATTTGGCGGTATAGTAGAGCACCCCCGAATTGCCCCGCTCGCGCACAACGGCGAGAATTTCCGAAACGGTACGGACGATCTCTGGCTCCTGACTGGAACTCGCACAGAACTTTTCCAACTGTTGACGGAAGTCTTTTTGCTTGTGGTCGAGTTTCAGCATGGCGGAGAACAGGGAGCGGCTTAGGGCATAGGATAGGCGAAAACGGAGTCTGGGATGATTCCGTTGACGCTCACGTCGGTGTACTCGACGCGGGAGATTTCTTTGCCATCCTTGTCGTAGATGATGGACGTCTTGGGGAAAAGAATGCCGCCGGGGCGCGAGGGCTTTTCAGTCGTCTTGCCTGTCTTGGAGTCGGTCTCCTTGGTGGAGGCGAGGAACTCGCCTTCGTCTACTTGGCGGCGGTAGTTGGCGGGGTCTTTCTCTTGGTACTGGTCCGCTGCGATGCAGACGAAGGTCTGTGTGTCAAAGTAGCGCTTGAAAATCGTGCCGTTCCCGTAGCGGTATTGGAGTGTGTGACAGGTCTTATTTCGCACGGTTTGGATGCCTTCGTAGGTGACTTTGCCGTTGGGAGGCGTGCTGTAGAAGCCAGTGTCGGCATAGTACAGATCCAAGTTGTGTTTGACGCTTGCGGAACTCAGAGGGGAGATGCGTTGTTGTTGAGGCTGACCGTTGAGGTTCACGTATTTCTCGAAACCTTCCAAACCATTGGAGGCGATGATACGCTCCACAGTCGTGTTGTTTGCCAGTGTGTATTCGCGGCGTTTGCCCGGTTCCATGTAGTCGAACTGCACGACGAATTCGTTCTTTTCGTCTTTGGTGTCCTCTCGCACGACTGTGCCCTTGCCCACGATGGTGAGCTTCTTGACACCCGAGAGATCTACCTCCGCGCCGAGTTTGGCGCGAGCCTTGGAGATGATCTCCTCGGCGGAAGGAGCAGCACTGGCGACAACAGCACTGACAGAAAAACAAACCAACGAAAACAGAGGGCGCATGATTCTCATGTGAATAAAAAGAAAGGGTGTGCATTCGGAGGAAATCTTCTGTGTTTGCAAGAAAGGAATTGCGGGGAGGCGCACATGAGATTGTCTTTGCACCGCACATTTTCACGACAAACCATGTCCATCAACACTCTCGACATCCTTCGCCTGAATGTCTCCATCGCCGATAGGCAGATTTTGAAGGATTTCTCACTCACTCTTCCCAAGGGACAGGTGCACGCCATCATGGGACCCAATGGCACGGGGAAGAGCACTTTGGCGAAGGCGCTTGCTGGGCACCCGGATTACACGGTCACCAGTGGTCAGGCTTTGCTTGATGGGGAGGAGCTCATTGGGCAGGAGCCTGATGCCATCGCCCGTGCTGGCCTTTTCATGGCCTTTCAGTACCCCAATGAAATTCCCGGCGTCTCCATCGCCAATTTTATTCGCGCCGCTCTTGTCGCTCGCCAGCCGAAGGGGCAGCTTTCCGACGCGAAGGCCTACTACGCCCGCCTCTACGGGAAGATGGATGCACTGAAAATTGATCGCAAATTCACGGCGCGCTCTGTCAACGAGGGTTTCTCGGGCGGCGAAAAAAAACGCTGCGAGATCCTGCAAATGTTGATGCTTCAACCGAAGTATGCCGTGCTTGACGAGACAGATTCGGGTTTGGACATTGACGCGCTGCGCATCGTCGCCGACGGTGTGAATGCTTTGCGCGGGCCGGGCATCGGAATTGTCCTCATCACGCACTACCAGCGCTTGCTGGAGTATATCGTACCGGACGTCGTTCACGTCATGTACGATGGACGCATCGTTCGCAGCGGTGGCAAGGAACTGGCATTGGAGCTTGAAGCGCGCGGCTATGAGTGGGTAAAGACGCTTGCCACAGCTACCTGAGGCGTACGCCAGTCTCTCTCTAAAAAATAGACATGACTATGAGCAGCACAATTCTGCAAAAACCTGAAGGTGGCACGATTTCCATTGGCGCCGATGGTATCCTCAAAGTGCCGGGAAACCCAGTGGTCCCCTTCATTCGTGGCGACGGCACAGGGCCAGATATCTGGGCCGCTAGCGTGCGCGTTTTCGACGCCGCTGTCGTCAAGGCCTATGGTGGCGCACGCCGTATTTCTTGGTTCGAAGTTTTCGCAGGTGAAGAGTCATTCAAACGCTTCGGCAATTGGTTGCCGGACGAGACGGTTGCGGCGTTTAAGGAATACGTTGTGGGTATCAAAGGCCCGCTGACCACCCCTGTTGGCGGCGGCATCCGCTCGCTGAATGTCGCGTTGCGCCAGCTGCTCGACCTCTACGTCTGCCTGCGCCCGGTGCAGTGGTTTAACGGCGTCCCCTCGCCAGTGAAGCACCCGGAGAAAGTCAACATGGTAATTTTCCGCGAAAACACGGAGGATATCTACGCCGGGCTTGACTTCGAGGCTGGCTCGCTCGCCGCACTCAAGACGCAGGAATTCCTCCGTGAATTTTTCCCGAAAGAAGCAGGTAAAATCCGCTTTGGCGACACACCCGGCCTTGTCGGCATCGGTATCAAGGCCGTCTCAAAGCCCGGTACTCAGCGGCTCGTGCGCGCGGCCATCGAGTACGCTATTACCCAAGGGCGACGCTCTGTGACCTTCGTTCACAAGGGCAACATAATGAAGTACACTGAGGGCGCCTTTCGCGATTGGGGTTACGCAGTGGCGTGCGAAGAATTCGGAGCCGAGCCTCTCGACGGTGGGACATGGCTCCAGATCCCTGCCGGACGCCGCGGCGCTGGCATACTCATCAAAGACGCTATCGCCGACATCACGCTGCAGCAGGTGCTCACTCGCCCGGAGGATTTCGACGTCATCGCCACGCTCAATCTCAATGGAGATTACCTCTCCGACGCTCTCGCAGCCCAAGTGGGTGGCATTGGTATCGCTCCAGGGGGCAACATTAATTGCAACACCGGGCATGCCATCTTCGAGGCCACTCATGGCACAGCGCCAAAATACGCTGGGAAGGATGTCGTCAACCCAGGTAGCGTTGTGCTCTCTGGAGAAATGTTGCTGCGCTACATTGGTTGGAATGAGGCGGCAGACCTTATCATCAAAGGATTGAACGGCGCGATTGCTTCAAAGCGCGTCACATACGACTTCGCCAGACAAACTGGTGGCGCAACGGAGATCAAGTGCTCAGCTTTCGGCGACAACATCGTCGCCCACATGTGAGTCTTTTTGCCCCTCTTAAACTGTCTCACGGCGACAGATTGGCCTTTGTTCCAAGCTCGGAGAAAAGCGGTGTCTGCGGACACCGCTTTGGGGTAGTCACGTAATTTGCTTTCCGCAAAGGAGATGCGATTTTGAAAAAACCTGCCCTTCGCACCCTCTTCTTTCCCCCCGTTTCGGCCTTAAGCCTGCAACTCCCCCAGACATCATGACCGACATCAACAAATTCACCGAGAAAAGCCGCGAAGCCCTCGCCGCCTCGCAGACAATCGCCCAGGAAAACAACAACCCGACCGTCGAGACCTGGCACCTCCTCACCGCGTTGCTCAAGCAACAGGACGGCATCGTCCCGAGCCTGCTTGGCAAAATGGGCATCCAACGCGCCGCCGTCGAGTTGACACTCGCCCGCGAAATCGCACGCCTGCCCAAAGTCACCGGCTCCGGGCATGTCCAGAGCGGCGCCGTTTCCGG
>JAITHA010000005.1 GCA_031280235.1 Puniceicoccales bacterium
CGTCCCGCCCGACAGCTCGATGCCCGCCGCATCGTGGAGGCGCACTTGCGCGTTGTCCGTGAATGCCAGCGCGCCGTCAGTGACGGTGACACGTCCGAGATAGAGCATGCCGTTGTCAAGGGTGAGGTCGCCGCCACCCGAGAGCGCGAGGGCGGCAGGCGAACTCGATGCGCCTATGTCGCCGCCCGTGAGAAAATACACGGAGCCGCCGCCGTGGGTGAAAGTCATGGCGGACGGTGCCACGCCCGCGCCATCAACCTCCACCGTTCCCGCGCCGGTGCCGGAGAAAATCACACTGTCGCCGTCGCGGTATTGGGTTTCGTGTCCATCGGCACTTGTCCAATTGTCCGCCGTCGGGGCGTTGATCCAGGTGGCGTCGGTCGCGCCTGTCCAAGTGAGTTCAAGCGCGTCGTCAGTCGAGAGCACGAGGCGGAGCGTGGGCGTTATTGTCTCGTCCAAGACGACGCCACTTCCGCGTGTGAGCGAGTAACCATCGGACGCCGTCCCGGTGATTTTTTCAAAAGAGTCCTGGGCGTATCCGCTGATGCTGCTGGCCGTGACGATGTCATGGACGCCCAATGGCGCATCCGCGTTGACGCGCACTTTGTTGGCCGTTCCGGAGAGAGTCAGGGTGTCGTTGATGACGAGGGTGTCGTGAGTCCCGGGCGCGATGTCCACGGCGAGCGTGGCGTTGGTGAAACGCGTCGCGCCGTTAAAAGTGAGTTCGCCGACATCGCCCTCTGTTGCTCCCGGCGAAATGATCCCCGAGATGAGAATCCCGTTGTTGTTTCCGTCGCCGGAAATTTTTCCCGTGCCCGCGAGGACGCCACCGTTCTCGACAAGCACACGGCTCACGCCCGTTGCCGAGCCAGCGGCATTGTCCGCGTAGAGCGCGGCGCCATCACGCACGGTCGTTGTCCCCGCGTAATCGCTTCCGGTGCCAGAGAGGTGCAGTGCGCCGCTGACGACATCGAGCGCGATCGTGGCGCTGCCTTCGGCGAGAATGTTTCCATCAAACAAGAATTCGTCCAAGGCGCCAAACCTTGAGCCAAGATCCACTTGAACAAGTCCTGCGCTGGCATTGCGAGCGACGATGTCACCGTTCACGTTGCCTTGATGGCTCGTGATTTTCAGGGTGCCGTCGCCGCTGTCGAAAATGACGGCTTCGCCGGAGGCATTGGCGTTAATTTCCCCGCGCCGGAGTTGCACGAGAGCGCTTGTGCCGGCGTTGGAAAACACGAGTCCGCCGTTGAGCGTGCCGCTGATGCCTGCCGCCGTGCCCGAGCCAACAACGAGCCCGCCGCCACTGGCCGGATCGCCAAGCTCCGCGCCGTTGTCAATTTCCAGCCCGCCGCCCGCGAGGACGAGCGTGCCCGTGTAGGCATCGGACGTTTCCGACAAGGTCAAGGTGCCGTCACCTGTCTTGGTGAAATCCCCGCCGCCCGTGAGCACGGCAAACAGCGTGTCATCGTCGTCGAGCGTGAGCGTGAAAGTGCCATTCAGAGCGAGTTCCGCACTCTCCGGGGCGCTATCCATCAACAGGCCCGCGTCCGGGGAAACTTCGATTTTCCCCGCGCCAACCACTTGGGACAACGCCACCTCGCCGGACTGGATGTTGATATTCGCGATGGCGTTGAGCGTGCCTGTGTAAGCGTGGAAATTGCCTGTGCCCGGGGCGAAATTCACCGTGTGTTGCCCGGCGCCGGAGCCGGTGATGTTGCCACGGATTTCAGCCGCGTCGCCCGTTATGTTGACAGTGCCGCCGGTGTCGCCGCCAAGCAAAATGGCAGCGGCGGTCACCTTTCTGCACTTCTACAACTTCGCCCGGAAAACCGCTCGCGCGCCAACAAAACCCCGGTCGAGTTGCTCCGCGAAAAAGCACCCAATTTGCACCCTCACGTCCTCCTGCTACACCCATGCCTTCCCGACGCACACATGGGGCAACTCCTGCCTGAACCTGCCGCGCCGAAGATCGTGACACATACCCTTGTAGCAACTGTCAGGCAAAGAGGTTTTTCAGATATTCAATAGCGATACTGGCGTTTGCAGCATCGCTGTCGGCAAAGAGGTCGCGCAAGAGAGTTGCTTTTTCACGTTGTAGATCGAGAACACGCTCTTCTATCGTCCCTGCGGCGATGAGTTTTAAACTTGTGACTGTTCGTGTTTGCCCGATGCGATGAGCACGGTCGGTGGCTTGAGCTTCAGTAGCCGGATTCCACCACGGGTCATAGTGGATAACAGTGTCTGCTCCTGTAAGGTTGAGGCCAACACCACCAGCTTTAAGCGAGATAAAAAAGATGGAAATGGAAGGGTCGTTATTAAAACGGTCGCATTCTGCCTGTCGGTTACGCGTGTTTCCGTCTATATAGCAGGAAGGAATCTGCTCAGCATCGAGTTCTCGACGCAAGAGTTGCAGTAGTTCGACGAATTGGGAAAAAACGAGAATCCTGTTTCCGCCATCGATGGCCTCATCAAGTATTTCACGCAAAGCGCGGTATTTGGCGGAATCGCCTGCAACAAATTTTGAGTCGAGGAGACGTGGGTCATCACAGATTTGCCGCAAACGCAGAAGATGTTTGAAAGCGAGCATCCTAAGGCGCCCTTCAGAAGCTCCGCCCATTTCCATTTCAAAAATTTCAGCACGGCTGCGATCCCGCCATTCTTGGTAGAGATCCGCCTGCCTGCCTTCAAGCGTCACGAAGACCGTTTGCTCGATTTTTTCTGGCAACTCCGGGGTGACGGAACGTTTGGCACGCCGCAAGATGTATGGAGCTGCCTTTTCGCGCACGCGCAAGTCCTCCCAAGCGCGCTGCTCACGAGAGACTCCGGGCGCGGGCTTGGGGAGATAACCGGGCATGAGAAAGGCAAATAACGAGCGCAAGTCATCGAGACTGTTTTCGACGGGAGTCCCCGTGAGCACGAAGCGTCCCTCAGCCTGAAGTGCGCGAAGGCTGAGGGCATTCTGCGTGCGCCGGTTTTTCACATGCTGCGCCTCGTCAGCAATGATGACAGACCAAGTCTGCCTGCGGAGAACCTCCAAATCGCGTGTCAGAGTCCCATAACTGGTAACGACGACCTCAGCTTGGCTCAACGCTGCCATGCCTTTTTCTCGCGCACTGCCGTGGTGGCGGTGAATGCGTAAGGCAGGGGTAAAACGCGCCGCCTCACGACACCAATTTTCGACCAAGGCTGCTGGGCAAACGATGAGGGCTGGCGACTCCACCACATTGCCATTACCATGCACGACCTCTAGAAAAGCCAATGCCTGTACCGTTTTTCCCAAGCCCATTTCATCGGCTAAGATCCCACCAAGCTTGTTTCGGTAGAGGTGCCATAGCCAGGCGGTGCCGATTTGCTGGTAAAGCCGCAGGCGCCCTCGCAATACGGACGAGATGGGGGCTTCCTTCAACGCGGCGATACTGCGTAGCGCCTGGCTGCGCTCTCGCCACGTCTCCGGTGGGAGGAAAGGAACGGACAAAGTATCGAGTGTATTCTCGAGATCCGGGAGCTCGACAGCGGAGACCGAGCGCGAAACGCTGGGCAGTGGGGCGGCATCACTCTCCGGGTAGAGCTTCTTGGCAAGTGTGGCGGCAGCTTTCAAGACGTCCGGCGGGAAGAGGACGATTCTCCCATCGCCTGTCTCAACGTAGGGCTGATTACGCACAAGTGCCAAGCGGAGCGCATTCTCGCCAGCCCTTTTCTCAAAGCCGTTGGCGACGATACGTGCCGAGAAATCAAAGACCCCATCGCCCTTTTGCTGTGCCTCTGCCTCAACGCGCGCGATGGAAAGCATGGCTGTGCGCCCGGCAAACTCCGGCGAAAATTGCGCGCGGAAAGTCTTTCGCAGGTTCTCACCCTCCTCGGCAAGAAAGGTAAGCACACGGTGCTTGTCGCGCAGGCGCCATGTCTGGCTGAGCGGGTCGAGCTGGAACCCATAGCGTTTGAGCAGGGCCATTGCCTCGGTACGCAGGGGATGGCCTCTCCCCGGCAGCTTGATGCCAAGGTATTGCGTGGAACCATCTATCTTGAGTGCGAAATCGGATGCGGGAGAAGCCATGTATGCTGGATACAGGCTGATTCAGGGGGTGTTCGCGAGCCTTACAAGGACAGACTCGCGCCGTGTGCACACGCCCCCTTCCACGTCGTCACACGGTGTCCACCTACCTGAATTAAGATTGCCTGTCTCGCCTCTTCCCACGAGAAGGTATTTTGCTAAAAACACACATGAAAGCATTACTCTTTTCCGGGCAAGGCGCCCAAAAAGTGGGCATGGGCAAATCGCTCTATGAGAACGTCCCCATCGCACGCGAGCTCTACGACCAAGCGGAAAACACTCTCGGGTTTGAATTCAAAAAAATCTGCTTTGAAGGCCCGGAAAACACGCTCACGGAAACGCGTTTTTGCCAGCCAGCCCTCTACGTCCAAGGCTTTGCCATTGCACGAATCCTCAGGGAATGCGGCCATCTTGACGGGCTCAAGGCCGCTCTCGGACTCAGCCTCGGCGAGCTCACTGCGTACGCCATTGCTGGTGTGTGGGACTTTGAGACAGGCCTCCGAATCGTCGCCGAACGCGGGCGCCTCATGCAGCAAGCCTGCGACGCCACAAAGGGCGGCATGGCAGCTGTCGTGGGCGGCACCATTGAGGAAGCTGGGAAACTCTGCGCCGCCTTTGACATCGACGTCGCCAATCTCAACTGCCCGGGGCAGACCGTTATCTCTGGCGACTACGACAAGGTGGCAGCAGCAGCAGCAGCAGCCGGCGCAAAAAACCATGGTTCCTTCAAACTCGTCAAACAGCTTGTCGTCGCAGGTGCCTATCACAGCCGCCTGATGGAACCCGCACGCAAGGCTTTCGAGCAATTCCTCGCTCCGATTGAGTTTAAAACGCCAAAACTCACAGTGTTCACCAACACCACGGGTCAGGCCATCAGCGAGCCTGCCGCCCTCAAGGAAGCCCTTGTCAAGCAAGTCGTCTCGACCGTGCGCTGGGAAGACTGCCTGCGCGGAGCCTTTGCCCTCGGCTGCACGGATTTTTATGAATGCGGCCCCGGAGCAGTGCTCTCTGGCATGATGAAACGCACTGAACCTGCCGCACGTGTGACCGCCATCAACGAATATGGCGAATTGCCCACGTGACATCCTTCCGCAGCCCAACGCCCATGGTCGACGAACCTGACACAGAGCACGTCACCATCAATGTAGATGGTGAGGATGTTCGTGTTCCTCCGGGAGCAAACCTCGTCACTGCCCTTGAAAACACGGGGCGAAAGGTGCCCCACTACTGCTACCACGAGAAACTAACTGTAGCAGGGAGTTGCCGTATGTGCCTCGTCGAAACCGGTGACCCTTTGCGAGATAACGCCACGGGCGCGCCTCTGCTTGACGAGGCAGGCAAGCCCCGCGTCGGCTGGGCGCCCAAGCCCGTCATCGCCTGCGGTACGACGACACGCCACGGCCTTCACGTGCGCCTCCACTCCCCTGCCCTGAAGCGCTGCCGTGAAGGCATCACAGAGTTCCTCCTGACCAACCACCCCTTGGACTGCCCAATCTGCGATCAGGCAGGCGAGTGCAGACTGCAAGAATACGCGATGCAATACGGGCGCGGCACATCGCGCTACGATGACGCTAAAAACGCCAAACCCAAACACGTCCGCCTCGGCCCACGTGTCATCTATGATGCCACGCGCTGCATCCTCTGCTCGCGCTGCATCAGGTTTTGCCGCGAAGTCACAGGCGAGGCGACCTTGGGCTTTGTGGATCGCGGCCCGCACAATTTCATCTCTTGCGCACCCGGGCGCGAACTCGACGGCAACTACTCGCTCAATACCGTGGATCTGTGCCCCGTCGGGGCTCTCACAAGCCTGGATTTTCGCTTCAAAATGCGCGTCTGGTTTCTCGCGTGCACCGCCAGCATCTGCACAGAGTCCAGCGTCGGCGTAAACACCACAATCTGGAGCCGTGAGGGCGTCATTTACCGCATCACCCCGAGACGCAACGACGCAGTCAACGACACTTGGATGCCCGACAGCGGGCGTGAGCTCTACAAGTGCATCAACACACCCAAGCGCCTGGACACGCACGTGCGGGATGGCATCGCTGTCGGGGCGAACGAAGCCGTGGCAGCAGCGGCCCGCCTGCTCCGCGAAAGACATGTGGCCTACGTCGCCTCAAGCCATCTCTGCGTCGAAGAACAAGCTCTCGTTGCCCGCCTCGCGAGCCTCATCCCAGGCCCCGTTTACCTGCCGCGCCATTGCGGCGAGAACGACGGACTTCTCCTTAGCGAAGACCGTTCGCCAAACACACGTGGTGCTCTCATCACAGGCCTCGTCGACCATCTGCCCGACAGCGATTTGACGGCACTGGCAGCCTCCGTCGAACGCGGCGAGGTTAATACCCTCCTCGTATTTCGCGAAGATATTACCCGCCTCGGCATGCCCACCGAATGGCTGAGGAAAACAGGTCTCCGCATCATTTATATTGGTACCCACGCCGACGATACCGTCACCCACGCCACGGTTGTCCTACCCGGGCTCCTCGTTTTCGAAAAAAGCGGCACTTTCGTGAACGCACAGTTCCGTCTGCAAAAGTTCTTTGCGGCAGTTCCCGGTCCCGCAAACGTCTCGCCCGAGATAGCAACCCTCCTCCGCCTAATCGAGAAAACACAGACTCCTGACCAACCAGCCCTGTCAGCTGAGAATCCGCCAGCACTCCTCGACGCTCTTTGGTCCGAACTCGGTGCGCTGCCAGGGCCTCTCCACGGAATAGATCACACCACGATACCTAGCACTGGGCTGTTGCTTGACGGTACCCCTTGGCGCCACCTGCCTTTTCCCGAAACAAAGATGCTCCACCATGCCCCCGCCCAAGCTCCCGCAAGACTCCACACAGCTTGACACCTGGCGCGAAGGCATCTCCAGCCACTCCCCAGAGGAAACCATCGCGCTCGCGAAAAATCTCGCCCGCCTCCTCCCGGAGAACACAACCCTCGGCCTCTACGGCGATCTCGGCTCTGGCAAGACAACCTTTGTGCGTGGCCTCGCAAGCGCCTGGGCCATCACCACCCCCGTCACCAGCCCGACCTACGCCATATTCACCATCCACGACGGCCCTCAACGCCAACTCATCCACATGGACGCCTACAGACTGAACGCACCCAGCGAAAGCGATTCCCTCGTCCTCTGGGATCTCTTGCGCGAACCTTGGGTCCTCGTCGTGGAATGGCCCGAAAAACTCGGCGATCGCCTCCCGGAAAAACACTGGGCCCTTACCCTCACATGCAACAATGAGGACACCCGCCACCTGAAGCTGACGCATTGCAACACTTGCCCATGACATCCATCCCCGTAGTTCTCACCCTCGCCGGTTCCGACAGCGGCGGCGGGGCAGGCATCCAGGCAGACCTGCTCACTTTTGCCGCTAACGGTGTGCACGGCACGAGCGCCATTACCTGCCTGACAGCGCAGAACCCCGACGGGGTGAGCAGTATCCACACCGTGCCACCAGCATTCGTACTGGAGCAAGCGCGGCAAGTAGCGCGCTTCTTCAAACCAGCCGCCATCAAGAGCGGGATGTTGCTCAACCGCGAAATTACCACAGCAGTGGCAGCCTTCATCCGCGAACAGCGCGCCCTCGCGCCCACCCTTCCCTTCGTGCTTGATCCAGTGATGGTAGCGACAAGCGGCGCACGCCTTTTGGAAGACACCGCCATAGCCGCCTTGCGCGAAGAGCTTTTGCCTCTGGCGACCCTCATCACGCCAAACCTCGATGAAGCCGCCGTGCTCACCGGCGGAACGCGCACCACCACGCATGGCGAAATGCAAAAAAATGCCCACACCTTGGTCGAAAAATACAACTGTGCCGTGCTCCTCAAAGGCGGCCACCTCAACACAACAATCCTGCCAGACGTACTTGTGATACCGGGCGGCGAAAGCCTCACCATGGAAGCGCGGCGGCATGCGCAGACAAACACACATGGGAGCGGCTGCACACTGGCCGCCGCAATCGCCGCCCACCTCGCTCTCGGACACACCCTGCCCAACGCCGTAAAAGCCGGCCACGCCTACCTGCAAGCCGGCATCCACCACCCAGCACACATCGGTGCACAAGATTTCATCGCACACACCCTTTTCCCAACCCAACCAAATCCTGCCTAATATTCCACCGTCATGCACGTCACCTCCAATGTGCAACAAACATCGCCGGAGACCGATTTGATCGATCATCATCCCCCGGACAAGCTGTTCGTGGAGACCCTCGTGCGTAAAAACCAACGTGCATTGCTTTGCTATGCCCGGAGCCTCGTACACGAGGAAAGCACCGCCCAAGACATCGTCCAAGAGACATTCCTCCGCCTCTGTAAAAAACCACCCACGCACGAAAACGTCCGCTCTTGGCTCTTCCGCGTTTGCCGCACACGCGCCGTAGACTGGTGGCGGCGCCAACGCGAAAATACCGCACCTTCGGCACACAACGATCCGAAAGAGTTCCGAGACTTCTTTGAACGCCTGCCCGACAACACCCCAGCTCCCAACGACGCCCTGCAACACGGAGAAACCCTCGGCATCCTGCAGCGCCAGGTGGAGACCCTCCCAGCGCGCCAACGCGAGCTCCTCCGTCTCAAATTTCAAGGCGGCCTCTCCTACAAAGAAATTGCCAATACCACAGGACTTACCGTGACGAATGTCGGCTTCATTCTCCACACAGCGCTGGCCACACTGCGCCAACGCGTAAACACATCTCTCAACAACATAACCTGAACAACCGCCATGAACACAACCCACAACACCCACGAGCTAGACGCGCCAACACTCACTACCCTTGCCCTCGGAGAAATTCACACCCCAGAAGAGGCTCAATCCCTGCATGATGCCATCGCCGCAGCCCCCGCCCTGCGCCAAGAATATGACAGCATCGTCTCTCTCGCAGAAAATTTGCGCCAAGAATACCAGGCAGAACTCGCCCGCCAACCCTCACTCCACCGCAGCAAAAGCACACGACAACGCAGCAGCCACTCCAACACCCACGCCCAGTACAATCATCGTCGGCACGGGCAATCCTCCCATCACAACGCAGGGCGCATGAACACCGTGCCGTACCGCGCACACATCCAGCCCAGCATCACCGAAAAAATCATTCGCTTCGCCGTCTTCGGTGGCGCAGGCCTGAGTGCCGCCACCCTCCTCTTCTTCATGCTGCGCACAGAGGACAAGCCACGCCAATGGCAAGCTCCCACTACAGAGCTCCCGCCCCAAAACCAAACAGCACGCGCGGGCGAATTCGCCATCCGCCTCCCTGATCAACAGCGCGAACGCAAAACCGCCCACGCAAACGCCACGCTTTCCCATTCCGCGCTGGCAAACGCCGCGCCCCACCAAGGCGACACCCTCGCCAACCTCGTGGCACAAATGCCCGCACACACACCCGGGAACGGCGAAAACGCTTTCATCTCAACAACGATCCGCCACAGCGCGCCACTCTTCATACGCAAGACGGGAGGCAACTACGCACAACGCCTCCAGGAAACAATGACCAAAGGACGTACCCCGGAGCACAAACTCGTGCGTATCGACGGCCTCGTAAACTCTCTCCTCGCCAACGCGCTAGCTTCGCGCCTCTCCCAGCCCACCACACAAAATATCCGTATCGAGACCGATGTCGTCCGCGCCCCTTGGGCAAAAGACCGCTGGGTTGTCCGCACCAGCATTTTAACTGGCAACGCCTCGGGCGATCCCATCGTTGGACGCAACGCCCGCGCCAATTTTCTCTTCCAAGCCGACAAAGTCGCATCCTGGCGCATCCTCGGCCACGAAGACGCCCCCGCCCAAGCAACCTCGCTCGACACACCCGTGAAATTAGTTGCCGGAGAAATGTTCACAACACTCATTGAAATCACCCCAGTGGGCACCTCCTTGCAGGCTGAAAACATCGGCGAAATCTCCATCCAGTTTGAGACACAGGACGCTCTCACCATAAGCATGAGCAAACGCGTCACAGCCCCGGCCAACAACAACTCGATGCACATTTCTGATGACACGCGCCTCGCCCTCGCCGCCGCCAGCCTCGCCCTCACCTTGCGCCACTCGCCCCACCGCGGCACCGCAGACCTCACCCTCACCAGGCAGCTCACCTCCCAAGTGCGCAATCCAAACGGCAGACGCCTCCTCGAAGCCATGCTGCGCAGCGCCGGGAAAGACGCCTGAAACAGGTAGAAAAGTTCTCGAAAGCGAAACGCTTTTTCCATTTGCGAAGTTATTGCTTCTGACGACCATCTCGACCCTTTTTTCCGATGAGCTATATAATACCAAGCGTTGTCGAACGCGATGCCAGGGGCGAACGCTCTTGGGACATTTACTCGCGCCTCCTCAAAGACCGCATCATCTTCCTCGGTGCGCCCATCTTCGACGAAGTCGCCAACGCCGTCATCGCCCAAATGCTCTTCCTCCAAATGGAGGACCCCAAAAAAGATATCCATCTCTACATCAACTCCCCCGGAGGAAGCGTCACCTCGGGCATGGCTATCTACGACACGATGAATTTCCTCCAATGCGACATCGTCACCTACTGCGTCGGCATGTCCGCCAGCATGGCCACGGTGCTCCTCGCCGGCGGCACCAAAGGGAAACGCTATGCCCTCCCCAATAGCCGAGTCATGATCCACCAGCCCACGGGCGGCGCAACAGGGCAAACGTCGGACATCTCCATCGCCGCAAAAGAAATCCTGCGCTGGCGCGACGTACTCAATAACGCAATCGCACGCCACAGCGGTAAAAAACTTGAGCAAGTACAAAAAGATTCCGACCGCGACTACTATATGACGGCAGAAGAAGCGTGCGAATACGGCCTCGTGGATCAAGTCATCCTAAACAAGCCTGGCAAGGGATAACGCGCCCGCCATGCAGCCCAAAACACCGCCAGCCAGCACGGCCCCCAACGACATTGACGTCCCTGCGGAAATACTCACCGCAGACCCTTCGTGGGCGCAACTACGACGCTGCGCTCGAAAGACCGCCGACGAAGAGCCTGAGCTGGCGCCCCTGCTGCACGACTTCGTCCTCTCCCACCGGACATTCGCACAAGCACTCGCTGCACGCCTTGGCATAAAGCTCGCCTGCAACCATTCTGGCCACACCGGCCATCTGCAAGAAGTCTTCCTTGAAGCCTTCTCCGACGACCCCACAATCCTCCACAAAGTGCGTCAGGACTTGAACGCCGTCGTCGAACGCGACCCCGCTTGCGACACCATTCTCACGCCTTTTCTCTGGTTCAAAGGCTTTCAAGCCGTCACCTGCCACCGCGTCGCCCACTGGCTCTGGGGTAAAAATCGCCAGCACTTTGCCCGCCATTTGCAAAGTCTCGTCTCGGAAACTTTTGCTGTGGACATCCACCCGGCAGCAACACTTGGCCAAGGCCTGCTCCTCGACCATGCCACAGGCTTCGTCGTCGGTGAAACTGCCATCATTGAAGACGATGTCTCCATCCTCCATGCCGTCACTCTCGGTGGCACAGGCAAAGAGCGCGGTGACAGACACCCCAAAGTGCGCCGCGGAGTCCTGATCGGCTCTGGAGCCAAAATCCTCGGGAACATCGAAATCGGCGAAGGTGCCAAAATTGGCGCAGGCAGCGTCGTCCTCGAATCCGTCCCACCACGAACCACTGTCGCCGGTGTCCCTGCGACCATCGTGGGTACCCTTGATGGAGACGCCCCAGCCTTCAACATGGATCACCACCTCTGGATACCGATCTTATAGGGCAATTCGCCCCAGCGATTCCCCGCATGGGATGCTCTCGCCACAAGGCCCAGCCAGCCCCCTCAACAAGCAAGCTCTCAGCCTCCTCAACACTACCAAGGATGCCTTAAGCTGTTTTGCTTTTATTCCAATCGAAGCAGACAAGACCGAGCGTAAAACGAGGAAACGGCGATGAAACGTCTTTGCAAAAGCGGAGATGAATCTCCGCACTCCATAAAGTTCCGTTCTCCATAGGGCCCCCAGTGGCGCTCTCGGCGAGAGCGCCCTACCCAATGAGCGTGCTCTGCTTGACACGGGTCCGTTTCCTTTGGCCTCACCTCCAAATCATTAGACCTGTTGTGATATTGTTTTCAGTCTCAGTGGGAAGTTTCCACTGCGCATAAGTGCCGATAAAAAGCCCGAAAGTGGCCAAAAACTATCATTTTGAGCCAAAAATTTGATGCGTTTTTCGAGTTATTGAGACGAACGATTATATCACAACACGTCTATTTTCGGGACGCCAATGATGAAGCATGGACGCCATGGGCGGAATTCGGGGTTGCTCCGTGTTCATACTGAAGGCTGGTGGCAATGGCTCGTTGAGCTCGCGGCCCCAATGTTTACGGGCCTTGGGAGATCATAGGAATTGGTATTGACAATACCACGGGGATCTACGTCCACAGGGGCGATGATCCAGAACTACCCACAGGACAGATCCATATCCCAAGCCGCCTCAGAGCTGCTTGGGCGGGGTGTTTCTGTGGTTCTCGGATGGGCGCACTCGGCGAAAAATCTTATGGGGCGTCGTCCCGCCGCGCGCGCGGACTGCGGGACTGGCGGAC
>JAITHA010000027.1 GCA_031280235.1 Puniceicoccales bacterium
CCGGAAAAACCGCTCGCGCGCCAAGAAAACCCCGGTCGAATTGCTCCGCGAAAAAGCACCCAATCTGCACCCTCACATCCTCCTGCTACATCCTTGCCTTCTCGACTCACACATGGGTCAACTTCTGTCCGGACCTCCCGTTGGTATTGCGGGGTTTTAATTTGGCGGAGAGAGAGGGATTCGAACCCCCGGTGCCTTGCGGCACACCTGATTTCGAGTCAGGCACATTCGGCCACTCTGTCATCTCTCCTCGGTGATTTCTGTTGAAAAATCGAAGACCGAAGGGGCCATCAATCTGCGGGCGTGGTATCTTTATCTTGTGTACTATTGTCAACGGGAAATGCCGTCTGTTGCCCGTTCTTTGTGGGCGGGGCAGGGGGCTTAGCCTCGTTTCTCGACTGGCACGTAGTCGCGTTGGGTGTGCCCGACGTAGATTTGGCGAGGCCTGTAGATGCGTGGTTTCCCGGAGGCGACTTCGCGCCAGTTGGCTACCCAGCCTGGCATGCGTCCGATAGCGAACATCACGGTGAACATGTTCAGTGGGATGCCTATCGCACGCATCATGATGCCGCTGTAGAAGTCAACGTTGGGGTAGAGTTTGCGTTCGATGAAATACTCGTCGTTGAGAGCGGCTTGTTCCAGCTTGTGAGCGATTTGGAGCAGGGGGTCGTCCAGACCCAGCTTGTTCAGTAGTTGCTCACATGCACGTCCGATGATTTTTGCCCGTGGGTCATAGTTTTTGTAGATGCGATGCCCGAACCCCATCAGGCGTCTGTCGCCATCCTTCGCTTCGGCGATGTAGTGTGTGCCGTCGTCTCCTGAGTCGTGAATAGCTTGAAGCATTTCGATGACGGCTTGGTTTGCTCCGCCGTGAAAGGGGCCCCAGAGGGCGCACACGCCCGCTGCTGCCGAGGCGAAAAGGTTGGCTCCAGAGGAGGCGACCATGCGTACTGTGGCTGTGCTGCAGTTTTGCTCGTGGTCAGCGTGGAGGAGGAGGATGAGGTTGAGGGCACGCGCCACTTCGGGTTCGCATTTGTAGAGGTCATAGGGCTCGGAGAACATCATGTGCAGGAAGTTCTCGCAGTATTTGAGAGAGCGCTTGGGGTAGATGATGGGCAGCCCGCGGCTCATACGGTAGGCCATGGCCGTGATGGTGCGCACTTTGGAGATGAGGGAGGCGGCGGCCTCATTGATATTCACCATGTCGCGGTCGATGTTGTTCGTCGCGAGGTGTGGGTAATAGCAGGCGAGGGCGTTGACCATTGCGCTTAGGAGTGACATTGGGTGCGCGTCGCGTGGGTAGCTCTCGAAGAGGTAGACCATACGTTCGTGTATGGCTGCATTCTCCGTCAGCAGAGCCGAGAACTGGGCACGTTGCGTGGCTGTCGGCAAATCGCCGTAGATGACGAGGTAGGCCGTTTCGACAAAATCAGAATGCTCGGCAAGCTGCTCAATGGGATAGCCACGGTAGCGCAAGATGCTGTTCTCGCCGTGGATGTAGGTGACCTGGCTTTCGCAGGAACCTGTGTTGCCGTAGCCGTTGTCATAGGTCACAAGGCTCGTCCGTTCGCGCAGACGTGTGATGTCCAACCCCATTTCTCCTTCCGTGCCTTGGCGTACCGGAAGGTCAAAATGCTTGTCGTCTATGTGTAGTGTTACTTTGGGCTTCGGTTTTTTGCTCATGGTCGTTGTTGAAGGTTACGGCAAATTTTTCTTGGGGAGGCTCGCGCGCCACGTTTGAGGCAGTGCATACGAGGCTTTCCTTTTAGGAACCCGACATATCAAGAAAATTTCGGTAAAGTTGCAACCCTTTGGACTGGCTCTTTTCTGGGTGGAATTGTGTGGCGAAGCAGCGTCCGTGCCGGATGCCGCTGACAAAACGGCTCCCGTAATCCGTCTCGCACCAGACAATCTCCTCCGGTACGCAGGGCAAGCGATAGCTGTGGACAAAGTAAAAAGCTTCCCCCGACGCATTAAGCCCTTGGAGCAAGGGCGCCCCTGGGCGGAAACTGGCTGTGTTCCAGCCCATGTGGGGCACCTTCAGGCCAGACTGGGCGGCAAAGCGCTGCACTTGACCTCGAAAAATCCCCAGCCCAGCGCAATCCCCTTCTTCCGAGTGCTCAAATAAAGCCTGCAACCCGAGGCATATGCCCAGAAAAGGCTTGTCTCGCCAAAGCCACTCGCAGATGAAGCTGCCAAACCCCGTCTGGCTTAGGCTCTTCATGCAGTCCACTATCGCCCCTTGGCCGGGAAAAACAAGCGCCCGCGCTTCCTCGGGAATTTCCCCCGGCTCAGGGGCCAGATGCACTTTGGCTCCGGCCTTCTCAAGGGCGCGCGCTACACTGCGCAAATTCCCCATGCCGTAATCAATGAGGGCGACTGGAACAGATACACAGCTCATGCTCCACCACACAGAGGGTGGCGAAGAAAAGAGACGAGAAGAAAATGCGTTTTGCCCAGAAGGTTACACAAAAGTTCGGGAGGTACAGACAGAAGTTGACCCATGTGGGCGTCAAGAAGGCATGAGCGCAAAAGGAAGATGAGGGGGGTCTTTTTTCGCGCGGCGATGACGAGTTTTTCGAGGGCTGGCTTGGTGCGTGCGGGTTGGTTGAGTGGACGGCGTGAACGGTCGGTGAGCGTGTGGTCGCCGGCGCGCCAGCGGCGCAGCCATTCGCGCACGGTGTTGCGAGAGCAGCCGAATTGGCGCGCGCATGCTCGGATGCCGTTTGAGAGGGCGTGGCGCACGAGTTCGTGGTGCAGCGAAAACTTGTCTTGGCAGGAGCGACTCATGGCTGTGTAAAGTTTGTAGCGGGAGTTGGAATGAGTTTGCATACCTCAGCTTCGCAACGCGGAGCGTCCGACTCCCGCTTTTTCGCACCTGAATCAGGCGGATGGCTGACCGCTTGGGGCCGTCCGTCCGCCTGCTTCAGGTGGCGTCGGAGCCACTTGAGGGTTCGCTTGCCCAACACTCTCAGGGAATGAAGTTTCATGGTCTGGTTTGTGTCCGCGCTTCCGCCGCATCCACATGGGTCAACATCTCTATGGGTCTTTCCGGTGCGATGCATTTTTTCACTTGAAGCGGCAGGGAAAGGCTCCAGTCTGCCCGTCCTTCCTTTCCCAGCCCAGCCCGGCGAGTGCCGAGATTAAGGCGGGGGGGTTGAACGCGAACCAAACAAAGCAACCACCAACCCTGCCACTCTCGCGAAGGGCGGCAGGCTCCAAAAATACCATGTCCAAGATAATGGAACAACTGCTCGCCGAGAGCAATCTGGCCCCGCTGAAGCCGGGCTCGATCATCAAGGGAGTCATCACCGAGATCAGGCAAAGCGATGTCGTCGTCGACATCGGAGGCAAATCCGAGGGCATCATCCCTCAAAATGAATTTCCCGACGTGAGCGAACTGCAAGTCGGCGGCGAAATTGAAGTTTTCCTCGAAAAACTCGAAGACCGCAATGGGAGCCCTGTCGTTTCTTTCGACAAGGCGCAGCAAAAGAAGAACTGGGAAAACATAGCCGACAACTGTGCTGAAGGTTCTGTGGTTCAGGGCCGTGTCAAGGCCAAGGTCAAAGGCGGGCTCATCGTGTCCGTCGGCGTGGACGCCTTTATGCCAGCTTCGCAAATCGACGTCCAGCCGCCCAAGAATCTGGACCAGTATGTGGGCCAGACGTACGATTTCAAAATCCTCAAGATCAACGCCGAGCGCAAAAATATTGTTGTCTCCCGCCGAGAGCTCATCGAAGAACAGCGCCACGAGAAACGCCGCGTGCTGCTCGATGAAGTCAAACCGGGCACCAAGCGCAAGGGTGTCGTCAAGAACATTACCGACTACGGCGCATTTGTGGATCTGGACGGCTTGGACGGCTTGCTCCATATCACCGATATGAGCTGGGGTCGCGTCTCTCACCCGAGCGAGGTACTCAAGGTGGGAGAGGAAATCGAGATCATGATCATAGAGGTGGATCGCGATCGCGAGCGCGTCTCGCTCGGCCTCAAGCAATGCTCCTCCAACCCATGGGAAAACATCGAGCGCAAATTCCCCGTCGGCACCCGCGTGCGCGGCAAGGTGGTCAACCTCGTTGCCTATGGTGCCTTCATTGAGATAGAGCAGGGCGTCGAGGGGCTCGTCCACGTCTCCGAACTTTCTTGGACCAAGCGCATCTCGAAGCCCAACGAGGTACTCAAGATCGGCCAGGAAATCGAGGCCGTCATCCTCGGCATCAACAAGGACGAGCAGAAGATCTCCCTTGGCGTACGCCAGCTCGAAACGAATCCTTGGGATATGGTGCGGCACAACTATCCTGCCGGCGCACGCGTGCGTGGCAAGGTGCGCAACCTTACGAACTTTGGTGCCTTCGTCGAGCTTGAGGAAGGCATTGACGGCATGGTCCATGTCTCCGACATGAGTTGGACGCGGCGCATCACCCACCCTGCCGAAATGCTCAAGAAGGGTGACGAGGTCGAGGCCATCGTGCTCGACGTGGATGTCGACCAGCAGCGCATTTCCCTCGGCATCAAGCAAACCCAGGACGATCCTTGGGCAGACATCGACCGCAAGTACCGCATCGGCGACATCGTCGAAGGCAAGGTGACCAAGATCACGAACTTCGGAGCCTTTGTTGAACTGGAAAACGAGATAGATGGCCTTGTCCACATCTCTCAGATCGGCGA
The DNA here is from genome assembly GCA_031280235.1 of Puniceicoccales bacterium. Lineage (GTDB taxonomy): Bacteria > Verrucomicrobiota > Verrucomicrobiia > Opitutales > UBA953 > CALNBE01. The sequence goes on from JAITHA010000027.1 coordinate 4,669, forward strand.
GGAGCACGTCGAGAAAATCAAGGACGTGCTCAAGGTTGGCCAGCAAGTGTCTGCGCGCATCATCAAGATCGATCGCGAAGAGCGCCGCATCGGCCTCTCCATCAAGGCTGCCAGCTATGACAGCGCCCAGCTCCAGGCCGAAATCAACGCCTTCGATCGCCTGAAACCGCCTGCCAGCACAGGCGCTCCAGCGAGCGAGACGGCGCTGAACGACATCAACAACCTTGGCGACTTGCTCGACAGGGCTACGGAATAAGCCTTCTCGCAACGAGAAGAGCACAAGGCGCGGGGCAGTTTTTCTGTCTCGTGCCTTTTTTTGCCTCAGGAAAAAAGTTGTTGTCTTCTCGGGGTGAATTCCCACTCTGCCCCGCCTTTCCCAAAACACATTCGGGCATGGCGCGGCTGCAAATGAACTGCAGGCCCGTGACTCGCCGGAACAAAAACAATGAAAAACAAACTCACACTTTCCGTCAAAGATCGCGCTGGCGTCGGACGCGGCCCCGCAAGGCGCCTCCGCTATTCTGGGCTCATCCCCGGGATCATCTATGGCAAGATAGACAAGAAGCCCGTCAGCGTCGATGCTGTGGAGCTCCGCACTCTCTTGCGTGCCAAAGGTTCAGAGGCGGCCCTCGTCGAGCTCCAACTCGAAGGTGGTGTCACCACGCTCGCCCTCATCAGGGATTTCCAGCGCGACCCGATCTCACTCGACATCGTCCACCTCGACCTCTTGTCCGTCGCGCCAGACAGCGAAATGACGGCGAGTATCCCCATCCACTTTGTGGGTGAGCCAGTTGGCGTCAAAATAGAGAATGGCACTCTGGATATCGTGTTCCACGAGATCGTCGTGCGCTGTCTCCCCAAAAATCTCCCGGGTTCGATCACTGTGGACGTTTCGGGGCTGCACATCAACCAGTCCATCCACGTTGTGGATCTCCCGAAACCCGAGGGTGTCGTCTATCCTGGCAACCCGAACCGTGCCGTCGTCGTCTGCTCTGCTCCGGATGAAGAGAAGTCGGAGAGCACAGCCGCTGCAACAGCCGCCGCGCCTGCTGCTGAGGCGACCAAGAAGTCTGACGCCGCAAAGAAATAATCCGCCGTACGCATCCAGCGTTTACCGATTTCTTTTACCGGAGGGGTAACCTTCCAAAACGTTCTTTGAATTTTCCACATGGTGCCCGCAGTCATCGCTGGTCTCGGAAATCCGGGCACAGTGTATGCGCAGACACGCCACAACACCGGTTTCCACGTGCTTGACGCGCTGGCCAGCCGCGCAAGGGCCACCTTTCGGGTTGACTCTCTCGCCAATGGCCTCGCTGCCAAGGCCACGTTGGGTGGCCGCGTGGCGTGGCTCGTCAAACCGCTCACTTACATGAACGACAGTGGAACTTGTGTCTCTGCACATCTGCAGTTCTACAAGCTCCCGGTCGAGGGGTTGCTTGTCGTCCACGACGACATCAATCTCGCGCTTGGCGCAGTAAAGCTGAGCGTCGGTGGTGGAGATGGTGGCCACAACGGCCTCACCAGTATCCTCCAGCACCTGCCCAACACTTTCGCCCGCCTGCGCATCGGCATCGGCGGCAAACACTGGCCTGGGCAGGATCTTGCAGACCATGTCCTCGGCAAATTCACCGACGAAGAGCAAACCATTCTCGCCAATCATACGGCGTTTTACGTCCAGGGCATCGAAACCTGGCTCGCCAAAGGAACCTCCATCACACAGAACTTCATCAACCGAAAACCAACACAATGATAGCCACAACGACCAACCAAAGCTACCGCGCAACACTCATACTTGACCTCCGAGGCGTTACCGATTCCGTCGAGGCCGTGCTTGCGCGCCTCAAGGGCACGCTCGCCAGCGTCGGCGCCAACGTTTCTCGCGAAGTATCGCTGGGACAAAAGAACTTCGTGCGCGTCACCGACCGCAAGAATCCAGCCGGCATCTACGTGCAGATCCATTTCGACGGCCCCACCACCGTCCCCAGCGCCTTCCGTGAGAAGCTCCGCCTCGACCGCACGGTGAAACGCATACTAGTCCAATCCGCCTAAAGGGGAGCAGCGCACGCCAATGGCCTCTTATAACAAAGTCATCCTTGCCGGCAACCTCACCAGAGATCCTGACTTGCGAATGCTTCCCAGCGGCATGGCTGTGGCAAAATTCGCCATAGCCGTCAATCGCCGCTATACGACGAAGGAGGGCGACCAACGCGATGAGGTTACCTACATCGAGATAGACAGTTTTGGCAAACAGGCCGAGACCATCGCTAAGTATTGCACCAAGGGCTCGGGGATCCTCGTCGAGGGGCGTCTCAAGCTCGACCAATGGGATGACAAGACATCTGGCGAAAAACGAAGCCGCCTTGGGGTTGTCCTTGAGGGCTTCACCTTCCTCGGCGGGCGCCCGGGGGGGGCATCTTCCGAGGGCTCAAATCAGGGCTACGAAGAGAATTCGCCGCCTCGCCGCTCCGCTGCTCCGGCCGCTCCGCGCAGCCAGCCCCCTCCCCAGAGCGCGCCATCGATAGACGACGACGTACCGTTCTAAGATACACTACCACTTCACTACCACACACCAACCACACGCGAGACGATTTACAAACATGGCACTCTCAGAAGTCCTTTTACTAAAACCAGTAGGTTCACTTGGCTCAGAAGGCGACCAGGTGAAGGTGCGCGCCGGCTATGCGCGTAACTTTCTCCTGCCGCAAGGCCTTGCGCTCCCCGTGAGCCGCGCCAACCGCAAACACATCGAAGCCCTCCAGAAAGCCCGCGCTGCACGTGAGGCCAAGGAGCTTGAAGCTGCTCAGGGCGTGCTTGGCCAGCTTGCCAGCGTCACCCTCGTCTTTGCCGTCAAGACGGGTGATGGTGGCAAGATGTTTGGCGCGGTGACTGCTGCCGAGGTGGCCACCAAGCTTGCCGAGGAGGGCATCGCTTTGGAGCGCAAGCAAGTCCACCTGCCCCATGGCTCCGTGAAGGGCTTGGGCAAACATGTGGCGCACATTAAACTCCACAGTACGATCACGCACGAGCTGGAGTTTGAGGTGGTCTCCGAGAACCCAATCGTCGTCGCTCCTGTCGAGGAGGAAAGCGCGGATGCTGACGACGAAAAGCGCTCCAAGAGGCGCGAATACAAGCGCCGCCCCAAGAACTGAGCGTACCGCCTGAGAGCATTCGGAAGCGGTGACGTTTTTTGCCCCTGCGCTTGTTCTCACGAGAATGGCGCAGGGGCTGCTTGTGTCCACGGGCAGGCCGTTCCCCGAGTTGTTGTGTGTGTGACGGGGGAATGAAATCTGAGGTTCAAAATTTTCCCCAAAGTCGTATGCCTCGTTCCCATCATGAAGTGTTGCATCATAGGGTTGGGTGTTTTCGGGCGAAATCTTGCCTGCGATTTAGCGCAGCTCGGCGCAGACATTGTCGCGATAGACAGGCGCGAGGACAACGTATCGCTTGTCAAAGACGAGGTATCCGGGGCGATGATTATGGATTTCAACGATACGTCGGTGCTCGATTTGCTGCCCATCAAGGAAATGGATGCCGTGATAGTGGCCATTGGCGACGATTTTGAGAAATCGATAAGCCTGACGATCAAGGCCCAGGAACTTGGAGCGAAACGCCTTGTGTGCCGCGTGCTCTCACCGATGCATGAGCGTATCCTCCGCCTGCTCAAGGTGGATCGCCTCGTGGTGCCCGAGGAGGTGGCGGCGCGTGGGCTGGCGCACTCGTTGTTGATGCGGGGCGTGGTGGATGGTTTCGACATGGGCAATGGTTTTTCGATCATTGAGGCAAAAGTGCCTGGCCTGTCAGGTGCGTCCCTGCAAGACAAGGGCAGCGTATTCAAAAAAGCTGAGGTGCGCATCGTGACCATTAAGCGCCTCCAGCCTATCGTGAACAAGCTGGCCAGGTCTGCGGAGGGGCACGAAAAGCGGCGCACGCTGGGTGTCCCGGCCTTGGATGAAGTTTTTCAGGTAGACGACATTTTTGTACTTTTCGGGCGCGAGAAGAAACTTCGCGTTTTCTTGGAGGAATACGCCAAGTAGGCTGGCAGTTTCCTAGGCTTTCTCCAAAAAACGTCACAGGACATGGAAATTATTTTTCTCGGCACAGGCACTTCGCAAGGCGTCCCGCTCCCGGCTCACCCCAACCCGGGCCTTGACAGGGCCAACCCGAAAAATTGGCGCACACGTGCCAGCGTGCACGTCATCATCGATGGCGTGCATGTGCAGGTGGATGCTGGCCCGGATTTTCGCTGGCAGTGCCTCCAAAATGACATCTCGGCGGTAGACTTTCTCCTGCTCACACACGAGCACACGGATCACATGGCGGGCCTCGATGACATGCGCTGTTACTACAACTTGCGAGAGGGTGCCCCCATCCCGCTCTACAGTACACGCAGTGGTCTTGAGCGCGTACGTGCTTTCATGCCGTACGCCATCCGTGAGACCCCACGCAAATCCGGCTACGTGGAGTTTTCGCTACGGGAAATGCCTGCGACGCTCACCTTGGATGGCGGAGCGCGAATCCACTCTGTGCGCCTGCCGCACGGGAGGACGCAGACGCTCGGTCTCGTCTTTATCGAGTCATCGACGGGCGCGCGCTTTGTCTATTATTCAGATTGCAAAGAGGTGACGCCGGAGGCGGAGGCCCTGGCGCACGGCGCCGATGTTGTCGTACTCGATGGTTTGCGCCCTGAGACACACCCCACGCATATGACGGTGGGCGAAGCCGTGCTGGCCGCCGAACGCATTCAGGGCAGGCGCACTTTTATCACGCACACGACTTACCAGCTGGACTACGGTACGTGGGCCCCCGTGCTCGCCGCAGATAATGTCGAGATAGCTTACGACGGGCTGCGTCTGCAGCTCGGTTGAAAACTCTCGACAATCTTACCCGCCCTGTCAGAAACCCACACAAAAAGCCCTGTACAGCAGGGCTCACGAGAACAGTTTATCACCCATCATGAAGTTCAAAATTAACCGCAAGCACTTTAGCTCCGCCCTTGGGCAAGTCAGCAACATCGTCGGCACGCGTTCCACGATCCCGATATTGGGTAACGTCCTCATCAACGCACAGGACGGCACCGTCTCTCTCACGACAAGCAACCTCGACGTGGCCATCCGCCTTTTTATCAAGGCCGAGGTGCTTGCCCCTGGCGTCATCACACTCCCCGTGAAGAGGCTTGCAGCGATAGTGCCTTCCTTGCCGAGCGAGGAAGTCACTGTCGAGATTTGCGGAGACAACCGTGTCAAGGTCGCCTCAGGCAGTTCCACGTTCCAACTCCATGGCATTGCCGCCGGAGAGTTTCCGCCTCTCTCGCAGTTGGCCAATCAATGTAGTTTTTCCCTTGAACAGGGCGTCCTCTCCAAGTTGCTTCGCAAGGTGGCGTACGCGCAGTCGACAGACGAAAACCGCTACACGCTCAATGGCGTTTTTTTCAATTTTGCCGAGCAAAACCTCACCCTCGTTGCCACGGATGGGCGCCGCCTTGCCACTGCGGCCCACCCGTTGGAGGTGGGCGCCCAGGGTGGCTCCATCATCCTGCCCGCCAAGACAGTCGCCGAGCTCCAGCGCATCCTCGCCGACGGAGGCAATGGAGAGGTCAAGGTTGAGTTTAACGAGAAGCAGGTCTCTTTCATCGTACAAGTTACCAAGGATGACAAGGGCCTCGTAGACAACGTGCAGCTCGTTTCCAAGGTCGTCGAGGGCACTTTCCCCAATTTCCGGCAGGTTATCCCCAAGGAAACCGTCAACCGAGTCGAGCTCGAGCGCCAGTTGATGTTTGATGCCCTCAAGCGCGCGCAACTCGTTGTCAGCGACAAGAGCACATCCGTCAAGGTCACCTTTGCGGAAAATAGTTTGGATATCTCCGCCAGCAGCTCGGAATTTGGAGAGGCCAACGACAAGCTGGCGATAGCCTACGAGGGCGAGCCTGTTAAAATCGCCTTTAACCCTAAGTACTTGATGGATCCGCTTGAGGCACTTGTTGACGATAAGATTTACTTCGAGTTCAAGGATGAGATGTCGCCAGGTGTTGTGAAAAACAGCGAGGATTTTTGCTGCGTTGTCATGCCGCAACGCAGCTCACAATGACGCTTTCGCGTCCCATGCCCGCCCCACGCAAACGCTACGGCTCGCTTGATCGCATACTCGGGCGGATAGACGATCTTGACCCGGCAAATCTTGCCATCCTCGTCCAGCGCCTTGCCGGTGAACGTGCCCTTCTCGAAACGGTGTTCAACACCATTCAGGAGGGTGTTCTCGTCATTGGTGCGGGCGGGGTCATCGAGTACTCCAATATGGCGGCCAACGAAATCGTCGGCTTGCGTGAGAGCGATGTCGGCAGGGCCGTTTTTTGGAAACTCGTGCCGGGGCTGGCACATTCACTTGGCTTGCATTTCGACGCTGGTAACGACACCTGCACGGCCGCCCCTGCCATCACCCGAGAGGTCGAAATAACCTACCCGGAATTGCGCCACGTTCGCCTGCACTTGAGCCGCCTTGATTGCGAGGGGACTACGCCCGGTGGCGAAATCATCCAGCCACGTCACGTTGTGATATTGCGCGATATCACAGAGGAAAAAATCTCCACCGAGGATCTGCTCGAAAGTGAGCGCACCAACTCCATCCTGACGCTCGCCGCCGGGGTCGCCCACGAGATTGGCAATCCGCTCAACTCGATAAACATCCACTTGCAGCTCATTCAGCGCCGCCTCGAAAAGGCCAAGGCCACCCCGAATACGGAGCGCATCTCGGAGTCCATTTCCGTCTGCGCCACCGAGATCAAGCGCCTTGACGACATCATTCATCACTTTCTCGAAGCCATCCGCCCGAGCCACCCAGATTTGCAGGACATACAGCTCTTGGGCATCATCGCTGAGGTGTTCGCCTTGTTGAAAACCCAGTGCGAGGATCTAGACATCCGCGTGACGGTCAGCATCGGCCAGGATTTACCCGTGATCAGCGGCGACCGCAACCAGCTCAAGCAGGTTTTCTTCAACCTGATGAAAAACGCCATGGAGGCCATGGGCCAAGGTGGGCGCATCGACATCGCCGCCGAGGCAGACGACGAATACGTCCACGTGCGCATTGCCGATACGGGTGCGGGGATTGATTGCGATGCTCTCAGCCGGATATTCGAGCCATTTTTCACCACAAAGGCTGGGGGCCATGGCCTTGGCATGATGGTCGTCGTGCGCATCCTCCGGGCGCATGGCGCCTTGATTGGCATCGAGAGCGTGCCGGGGCAGGGCACAACGGTTTCGTTGCAGTTCCCGCAAAAACACCGTCGCATCAAGCTACTCCGGACTGAGCCGCGTGAGCCCGTTTCGTAAAGACGCATCCCGCCCAAGCCGCCTTTCCCATGGTTGCTCAACCAGGATTCGAACCTGGACAAAACGAGTCAGAGTCGTTTGTGCTACCGTTACACCATTGAGCAGACGGATTTCTCTCCCTCAGGGACAAAGATGGAGCCAGCAGTCAGACTCGAACTGACGACCTGCCGCTTACAAGGCGGCTGCACTACCACTGTGCTATGCTGGCCTTCAAAAAGATGAAGGGCGTGCACTCTGCGCACAGCGTCGCGCCTGTCAAGAGTTTTCCTACCTGCCATGGTACACTCTCTGCTTGCTTCCGGATTGATTTTGCGATGTCCTCCGGGTTTTCATCTCTCCCGACCTATGAATCCCCGTAGTTCACGGCAGTATGCCTTTTTCATCAACGACAAGGTAGAAGGGCCTTACTCGCAAGTCGAGGCGGACGCGCGCGTCGCGGCTTCGGAAATCACGGCTGAAACACAGTGCTCCATCATCGGCATAGAAGGGTGGCACCCGGCGTCGGCCTTTTTCATTTTCCCGGAATCCAAGGCGAATGCAGCACCCAGAGTGGTAGCCTCATTGAGGGACCAGCGTGTCAACCGTGACGAAGAAAAACCAACGCTCGACCTGAAACTGCGCCAGAAAATCATCCAGTACGGGCTGGCCACGGCAGCTTCTGCAGAAGAGCTCACCCCATTGCAGGCCGAGGCGGCCCTGCGCAACTACGAGGAGCAAAAGCGCAAGGACAAGCGGCAGAAGACGAATGGGGCCATTCTGTCAGGTGTGCTCTCAGTGCTCGGTACCTTCCTTTTCGGACTCACTTCGCCGGGCCAGAGCTTTAGCAATTTTGTGGCAGCCAAGTTTATCTCTACGCCAAAGATTTTCCAGCAGACCCAGCAAGTTGTCTCAAGAGAGCTGAGATACGCGGACAAGGCCTTGAACGATGTGCGCGATGTGACTCTGAATCTACCCAGAGGCGCACGCCCCAAGGATTTTTTTGCAAAGCGCGTCTCCATCCCCTACGCCAAGGCCAGCTTGCTCGATTTCCGTGTGGACACGAGTAAGCTTGTTCAGATTTCCAAGGCCAAACCCTATATCGTCTATCTCAAACGTCTGGATTCCGAGGATCGCAAAAACATGGTGCGCCAGGCCGGGATTGTCTGGAAATACAAGAACCCCAGCGAGCTGGCCGAACCTCTTGAGTCGGCAGAGCTTGAGGCCTCATGGGCCTTGTACAAGAAGCAGGAGGCGGAAAAAAATGCCACTTTTCTCAGAGAAAACGAAAACGCACGCCTCAGTGAAATTAAACCTGGGGTGGCGATGCGCATCCCCGGGTTGCGCCCGGACTATATGGCCCTCGTTGTCGATGTGGACGGCATGCTCGTCTGCTTCCCCTGCAATGCGCAGGAAATCGTACGTTTCTCCAATGTGAGCCTGCACAAGATGACCTTGGAGGAGGCCTTTGAGGCCGAGTACTATGTTGTGAAGCAAAAACGGGAAGTCGGTGGGCACTCCTTTGGGACAAAGGTCTCTTTTCAGGGGAAAGAATACTTCTTGAAGCGCGAGAAACCCTTGCTCCGCTACCTCGCCATGAGCCGGCCAGAAGTGGATCCTAAGAGCCTCGTCTGGGTGCTCATCACGGACAAAGGGGAATACGACAAAGCGGAGGTGGACGTGACGCGGTACACCACCAAGACCCTTGTCGATTACACAAGTTACGCTTCGCCTCAGGAGCTGCAGCTCCGCGGCAATGTGAGCGAATGGAAATAGTGACAACGCTTGGCCGCCCAAATGCACATTTCTGCCGCATATCTCGCCTCCATCTTCGCCGTTGACGCCTCGTTGTTCATCGCGCTGGGCCTCCTCGTTGTCATCCTCCCCGTCCTCGCTCTGTGGTTTCTTTATGAGCAGAGGAAGGCCGGTGCCTGCTCGCGGCGCGCTCTCTGCACCACGTTTTCCTGCATCAAGTGCGAGCTCATCTATTCGCGCTGCGGCATCGAGAAAGAGGCCAGTTGCCCACAATGTGGCTATAGGAACACTCGGCTTAAGTTTTAATACACGGAAATGAAGACACGCTTTGAGTCCTCCAGCCAGCACATCCCTATTCAGGCGACCAAGACGCTTGCAGTGGGCGCTGTCTTCGTCGGCCTCTACGTCTTGCGCAAGCGGGCCAACAAGACTGCGCGAAACGGCATGCCGTTCCTCATAGTCGAGCTCGGCGACAAGACGGGCAGTTGCGGCACGACCATCTTCTCGGACTCACCTGTATTCGAGAGCATTTCCAACTTCTCGGAAGGAGACATCGTGGAAATCTCTGCCATGGCGGACAGCTATCAGGGGCGTTTTACTCCACGCATCAACTCCGCTGTCGTCATCCCCCCCGAAACACTCGACGCCAACATGCTCGACATGCTCGTAGAAAGTTCTCCTGAGGATGCGAATGCCATGTACGAGGAACTCTGCGCTTGTGTCGCCGCCATCCCCCACGAGGGGCTGCGCGAGGTCACGCAATCCGTCCTGAGCGAGGTCAGCGAAGTTTTTCGTAGCAGCTCTGCTGCCGTGGCCATGCACCATGCCTACCGGGGCGGTTTGCTTGAGCATACGCTGCACGTCGCGCGCGCGGCGAGGGTGCTGCTTCCTCTTTACCCGCAAGTGGATCCTTCTCTCGCCATTTCTGGCACCATCCTGCACGACGTGGGCAAGACGCTCGAATACACGCAAGGCCTCGTCACCAAGCGCACGCGCGTCGGCATCATGCAGGGCCACGTCGTGCTCGGCTACCAGATCGTCCGCAAACATGGGCTGAAAAAACGCCTCGCGCCAGCTCTCCTCGAGCGTCTGGAGCACATCATCTTGAGCCATCAGGGCGAACTCGAGTGGGGCGCGGCAGCAATGGCCGCCACCCCGGAAGCCGTCTTCGTCTCCATGGTGGACAATCTCGACGCCAAAATGGGCATGGTGCAGCGCGTGTTGCGCAATGCCGTTCCGGGCGAGGAGTTCTCCGATTACTTGCCCGGTTTGAAGGCTCCCATCTTGCTCTTCTCGCCGCTCGCAGACGAAGGTTCGTGAATCCCAATGCAAAAATCCCTCCACCAACTTCAACTCGCACTACCATGTCTTTTCTCGACAAAAACTTTCTCCTTACGACGCCGCTTGCCCAAGCGCTCTTTCACAACGTCGCCGCCCCAAAGGGCATCATAGACTACCACTGCCACTTGCCGCCGCAGGACATCGCTGCCGATCGCCAGTTTGCCAACCTCCACGAGATCTGGCTCGAGGGAGATCACTACAAATGGCGTGCCCTCCGCGCAAACGGCGTCCCGGAAAAGTTCATCACTGGTAGCGCCTTGCCTTGGGAGAAATTTGCGGCTTGGGCGGAGACTGTTCCCCAGACCCTCCGCAACCCACTCTACACTTGGACGCATCTCGAGCTGCGTCGCTACTTTGGCGTCACCGCGCTGCTCGAGCCGTCCAGCGCCAAGGAAATCTGGGACAAGGCCAACACCCTTCTCAAGACCCCTGAACTCTCTGCGCGTGGAATCCTGAAAAAGTTCAAGGTCGAAGTCATCTGTACGACAGATGACCCTGCCGACCCACTCACCCATCACAAGAAAATCGCCGCCGCCAAAATTTCTACCAAGGTCATCCCGACCTATCGCCCGGACAAGGCCTTTGCCCTCTCCAATCCAGCAGCTTTCAACGTTTGGGCAGACAGGCTTGGCGAAACCGCCAACCATGACACTCACACGCTCGAGACCTTTCTCGGCGCCTTGAAAAAACGCCACGACGCCTTTCACACCATCGGATGCCGCCTGAGCGACCATGGCCTGGAGCGTTGTTTTGCCGCAGAGTGCACTGACAGGCAGGCACGGGATATTTTTGCCAGAGTACGTGAGGGGCAGGCGCCCGACGAGGCAGCTCAGGAACAATTCGGCGCCTACATGATGCTCTATTTCGCAAGGCTTGATGCCGCGCGCGGTTGGACAAAACAGCTTCATCTCGGCCCCATTCGGAACACTAATCCTGGCCTGCTCCAAAGAGTCGGCGCCGATGCGGGATGCGATTCCATCGGCGACTTTCCCCAAGCCCGTGCCCTTGCCTGGTACCTCGGCAAACTCTCCGCAGAAGACACACTACCCAAGACCATTATCTACAACATCAACCCTGCGGATAACTACGTCTTCGCCACGATGATCGGCAACTTTCAGGACGGTGTCTCTCCGGGGAAAATCCAGCACGGTTCCGGCTGGTGGTTTCTTGACCAGGAAGAGGGTATGCGCTGGCAGATCAACGCCCTCTCCAACCAAGGGCTCCTGTCGCGTTTCGTCGGCATGTTGACGGATTCTCGCTCCTTCCTCTCCTACCCGCGCCATGAGTATTTCCGCCGCATCCTTTGCGACATGCTCGGGTGTGATGTTGCCACGGGGCGCATCCCATCGCGCCGTGATTATCTGGAAAAACTCGTCGCCAACGTCTGCCACGACAATGCTGCCGCCTATTTCAACTTTGGCAGCGTCGGGGCGCCAACCTGAGAATCTGCACCATGTCGCACCGCCGCATCGCCGTTTATCCAGGCACCTTCGACCCGCTCACGCTCGGGCACCTCGACGTCTTCCACCGCGCCTGCCGCCTTTTCGACCACATCATCGTCGCCATCGCCCCCAGCGAAACCAAGGCACCTCTCTTCTCGCTTGAGGAGCGCATTGCCATCACGCAAGAGGCCCTTGAGGGCTTGGGCAACGCAAGTGTCAAACCCCTCCATGGCCTCACCGTCCATTTCGCTCAGGAGAATGGCGCCATCACACTCATCCGCGGTTTGCGCAAATTCACCGACTTCGAGTACGAATTTGACCTCGCACACACCAACCGCCAGCTCGCGCCCGAGATCGAAACCATCGTGCTCATGCCCAGCAAGGAACAGTTTTGCACAAGCTCGACTTTCGTAAAAGAAATTGCCCGCTATGACTTGGAAAAGGCTGCCCAATTTGTTCCGCCAAAAGTCATGGTGCATTTGCGCCGCAAATTTGGCTGAACGCGCATCCCAGGCTTGTGGCGCGCACGGTGGAAATCAAGTGGGGAGCACCCAGTCTCTTGCCCACCACCAGCTTCTCCTCCCTTCAGTTCAGGCGCCGGATATGCAACTTTGGTGGCACTGCTCATGCCCAAGGAACAGCACATCTCTGGCAACAGACGCATCCTGCCCCCAAGATGTCTATGGGTGTTTCCGATTACTTCAAGTGTTCCACTTGACGCGGCACAAATAAAGTTGTCATTCTTGTCCGAGTCTCACTTGGAATAGCCCGACCAAATTTCCTGCAATGAAGAAGACAACACTCGCCTCCGCCTCCCAGCCACCGCAAACACCACCTCGAAATCCAGAAGAAATTCGCAAGGCGTTTACTAGCTTCCTTGCCGCAAGGGGCTTGCGCGTCACGGGTCAGCGTCTGGCGATATTCAAGGTTGTCGAGGCACGGACAACCCACTTCACCGCAGAGGACTTGTTTGATGAGGTGCGCCGTGTGGACAGCTCCGTTTCGCGGGCCACAATCTACCGCTCTTTGCCCATCCTCATCGGCAACGGGCTCATTCGCGAGGTGGACGTCGGGCGCGAGCAAAAGTACTACGTAAATACCCTTCGGCAGAATACGTTTCAGGCCCAACTCGTCTGCCAGGATTGCGACAAAATCATCGAGGTGGACGCGCCGTTTATGGACTGGTACGGCAAGACGCTAGCGGCCAAGCACGACATGGAGCTCGCCTCCCAGCGCCTGCAGGTGCTCGCCCACTGCCGCGATTGCATCGAGAAAATCAAGTAGCCTCGCACGGGAAAATGAGAGCGGCGTGATGCCGCTCTCGACGTATTGGGGCAAAGCCTATGTGCGGGCGTGGCGCCCCCTTCGCACTGCGGCCTTCAGGTTGGTCTCTGCTGGCAGGGCTTTGCCCGGGTCGCCCCAGCGCGGAGGTACTAACCCCTTCGTTCAGCGCGTCCGTGTTTCGTGGTTTTGCGCAGCTTCATTTTCCCTCCAGAACCCTCCCCAAACCCTCAAAATTTCCTCAGGAAAGTTTCTTGAAAATTCTTCTTGATTACTTGTTGAGTAAAGATATTAGGATTTGCATTGAAAGTCGGGAACCCTGATTGCACAAGGGTTTGTGCGCGGAAAATCCCGGCAATCGAGAAAACCAACAATCAGTAATCATCCATCCACCAACAAGAACACATCCATCAATCCACGATAAAAACCGCGCGCTTTCGGGCGTACTTTTCAACACAGCATCCACCATGAAAACCAAACTCTCCATATCCTTCCTGCGCACGCTTGCCGTCGCGTTTGCGCCGATCGCCGCCACGACACCGTTGGTCCTCGCGCAAGCCACGCCTCAGAAACCGCCCTCCGCTGCACCTGCCATCGGGGCAGGGCAGGTCGCCGCCTCGGGAACAACTCCGCCTGCTGCCTCAGCGAACGCTGCCGACGAGACGGTCCGCCTCGACGACGTGTCTGTCGAAGGCACCGACGTCGCGAAGTCTGTCTTGCCCATTCGGCCCAACAATGCCTTTTACGGGTTTGACGAGCTGCTGAAGGACACGCCGCGCTCCATCTTCCAAGTGAGCAAGGCACAGATCGAAAACGATTTTTTCCACAATTTCTCCGATCTCGCTCGTTATTCTCCGAGCATCTCGCGTGGTACGTCTTCCAACTTCTCGACCTTTGCCAAAATCCGCGGTGGCAGCGCTGACACGACGCGCAACGGCATCCTACTGCTCAACCCTGCCGTGAGGCCCTTCGACAACAACGCGTGGGAATCCGTTGATATCGTCGCCGGAGTGCCCTCCGTCATTCAGGGCTCGACGACACGCACTGCGGGCGTCATCAATTACGTCACAAAAAAACCCCTCTTCGACGGCGAACACCTTGTGCTCTCCACCACACTCGGCCGCCTCGGTTTGCGCGACAACACGACCTACGGGCAATATACTGCCACGTTTGACTACAACCGCGTCCTCGCCCCGGATGAGTTTGCCGTGCGTGTTAGCGCCCAAAAGACCGACGCCAAGCAGTATTGGGGCAATGCACGCAGTAACTTCGAGGACCTCTATGCCGCATCGACTTGGACGCCTTCCACCATCAAGGGCCTGCGCATCGACACCAACTTTACCTACACAAACAGCCGTGGGCCGATGCCTTATGGGATTAACCGTGTAGATCAGGAGCTTCTCGACAAGTGGACTTATCGCGCCGGGCCCTATTCGCCCACAGTCTCGTGGAACGGGGGCATCTACCGGGGCTACGCCAGCAACCCTGGCGTGTTCGAAGGCCCTGGCGGCGTCATCGCCCCAGCGCCGTGGACGGACTCCGCCCCAGCCATCCTCGTCGGCTGGTCACAACGCCCCGAGGACGCCACACGAGTACCCATCGACGGCGACCAAATCATCTACACAAAAAACGCCTTCAGCGACACTTATGAGATTATCGCCCAAAACATTACTGAGTTGAAGCTCAACGAACACTTCACTCTGCGTAACAACACCCTCTTCCAGTACAGTAAGAGCTACGTCTTCGGCTACGACGAGTACCATAGTTTCATGGTGAACAAGATGTTCACCACGCGCTTCGAATTTCTCACCGATCACGAGTTTTCCATCGGCGGCTCTCGCCTACGCCACCAGAGCAACTCGGGTTTCGAGTACCGTTTTCTGTGGAACCTCTGCGATAACGCAGGGCACGGCGCAGAACGCGTCGCCAGTGACACGCCCGACGCCACCAACCCAGCCGATGGAGGCGGAAGCCTCGGCACAGGAACCGTGCTCGGCGTAGATAACATTTACGCCGACCCCTCGCAAATCGTCTACGTCAACGGCTTGCCTTACTTCCCTGTGGAGACCAAGTATGGCTGGTTTGGCATCGCCCCAGCCTATGCCGCCGGCGGCGGGCGCTACGCCGCCCTCTCCGTTCGCGCCCTCTCCGGCACGGACTTACGCATCAACCAGCTCCAGCAATACAACTTCTTCACCGAACAAAAACTTAGCTGGGAGACAGTCACTTGGCGCATCGGTGCTCGTGTCACCGCCATCCGAGACACGCTCCGCGCCACCAACGCGACTTACACCGCCGTGAATGCAGGCATCCTCACCGACTACGACTTCAACGACGACGTCTCCGAATTCAACTACGACATCAACACCAGCATCGCCTGGAGCCCAGCCAAGTGGGCGACCGTTTATGCCGCCTTCGACCACGACGTGGCCGCAGGCGATTGCGGCTGCTGCTTAACACAAGGCTTTATGTCTGAAGTGCCTGGTCACCCCAAGCACCAACAGCTCAATCGGGGAAGTTTCCGACTCAAGAGCGAGCTTTTTGAAGTCGGCGCCAAGTTCGAAATCATCCCCTCAAAACTCTTCGCTAGCACGTCCATCTTCCACCAGACACGCTACACACCCACGCCCATCACGGCATACAATATCATCAGTCGCGACGTGAAGCAGACCTTCCAGGGCTTCGAGTTGGCCATCTCTTACCAGCCAACGAACAGCCTCGCCACGGGTTTCAACTACAGCTACATCGACGTGAAGAACGATAACGGCTCGCGCTCCACAGGCATCGCGCACAACAATGCTAACCTCTGGGCCACCTATACCTTCCCCATCGGCATCGGCCTCAAGGCCAGCGCATGGGTCACGTCGGACTGGCTCGTCTCACCCGGAGTTCACGTCCCCGTCCAATACAACTTGGATCTCGGTGCCTTCTACACCTACAAAAATTGGCGCTTCGACGTCGATGTGACGAACGTCACCAACGAGAAAAACTGGTCGCCCTCTGGCAACTACGCCGGAGATGCCTACTCCTACCTCCTCCCGCAAGAACGGCTCGGTGTCCAATTCAAGGTCACTGCCTCGTTCTAAAACCAAGTACACCCGCGAACGCACAACATACAGCATCATGCACATACTCACCACCACACACTCTCTCGCAACGCTTAGCGCAAACGACGCCCTCGCCGGCGGCGCCCTCGAATACTTCAGGAAAGGCGGGCCCATCATGTGGCCCATCCTTGTCGTCTCCTTCGTCGCGCTCGCCGTCATCATTGAGCGCATACTCTTTCTCACCCGCGAGAAGTTCACGCGGGACCTGCGCACCTCGGGTTTGATTTATGAGCGCGTTGAAAAGCACGACATCGAGGGCGCGCTCCGCGTCGGCGAGAAAAGCCGCGACTTCATCGCGCGCATCCTCGTCAAAACCCTCGCGCACCACGATCTCTCCGTCGAGGACGCCTTTGCCCAAGCCTCCAGCCGCGAACTGGCCCGCTACCAGCAAGGCCTGCCCATTCTCGACACCTGCATCACAGCCGCGCCCCTGCTCGGCCTCCTCGGCACGGTGACGGGCATGTATGGCACCTTCCAATCGCTCAACGGCGCTGACATCGCAGCCAGCGCCGGCGGCATCACCGGTGGCGTCGGCGAAGCCCTCATCGCCACCACCTGTGGACTTGCCATCGCCATCCTCGCCCTCCTGCCGTTCAACCTCCTGAACGCACGCGTCGAGCAAGTGCGCACCGACATCACCGGCGCCGCCAACGCCCTTAATCTCGCCATACGCAAAGCGGGCGGCGTCTTCAACACCACCATCGGCAGCCCTGGCGCGGTAATCTAAACCCGCGCCACCGCCGCACAACACGCCACCATCCGCGCACCCATGGCCAAACGCGCCCGCATCGAGATCATCCCGCTCATCGACGTGATCTTTTTCCTGCTCGCCACCTTCGTCCTCTTCACGCTCGCGTTGAACCGTT
>JAITHA010000071.1 GCA_031280235.1 Puniceicoccales bacterium
TCGCAACCGGCTCCCCAAAACCGACGACAAATTCAACCTGCTTTCTGCCGGTCTGTGGAACTTCTACATCAACTGAGCTCAAATACCTCGCGTAAGCTTGCACAGTCCCTTATTCCACAACTGCTCTATTGACATAGCAGCGAATCCCGGCGCGCAGGACGTGCTGAGGCGCAAGCGCGAGATGCCCACCGGGCTCTCCAGCGCGGAGCTGGAGCGGCTGGAGGTCGCTGTGCGCGAGCGCGCGTTTTTCTCCGCCAAGGTCTCCGACGCGCGGCTGCTCTCGGAGATGAAGGAGAAGATCCAGCGCGCGCTGGACATGCCAGCGGACGCCCCCATTCAGGACCGGGCGCGGTTTGTGCGCGATGTGCGGCGCGAGCTCAGTGCGATGCAGGGGGACAGCGGGAATCTGACGGACATCGAGAGCGCCCGGCGGCTGAAGCTCATCTTTGACATGAACATCGAGTCGGCCTATTCCCGCGCCCGCTATGCGCGGGAGTCCGCAGATCCGGATGTGCTCGACGCCTTCCCCTGCCAGGAGCTCGTGCGCATCGAGCGCCGCGAAAATCCGCGCGACTGGAAACCCCGCCGCTGGCAGGCCGCCGGGGGCGAGCTGTATGCCGACAGAATGGTCGCCCGCAAGGATGACCCGGTGTGGGGGGATCTCTCGCGCTTCGGCACGCCCTGGCCGCCATTCGATTTCGGATCCGGCATGGGCGTGCGCAATGTCTCGCGCAAGGAGGCTGTGGCGCTCGGCGTGATCGGCCCGAAGGACACGGTGGAGCCCCCGGGCGTGGACGACATTTTGAGAAACGATTTCGCGGAGGAATTCCGCGCCTTGGACATCGACCCGGAGACGAAGGACGCGCTGGCGGCAAGCCTGCCGCCGTCCATCCTGGACCAGCTCGGCACGCCCGGGGCCGAGGCCGCCTTCCGCAGGGGCAAGCCCGAGAGCATCACCAGCGATTAGGCGGCGAAATACCTGGCGAAACACAGGGAGACGCCCTTGGGGAAGGCCATCCTGGAATGGGGCAGGGACGACAAAAACTTTGGCGAGCTCATGCGGGAAGACTCCAAGAGAGCGGACACGTGGCGAAAGGATTGCGCCAAGATCATTACTGCCGTCAAGCCGGACACCAGCGGCACAACCATTTACAGGGGTGGCAGTTCGACACGAAGCAACAGCATGACTTCGTCATGAACCAAGTTCTCGGGGAGAAGGGCTTCGAAAACACGCGCATCGGCATGAGCGGCTCTTACTCCGCCGAGGTCTCACAACGGGACAAATTTATTGGCCGCGCGGACAACAACGGCTTGGGCATGGTCTGGGAGGTCCGCCGCCCCAGGACTGCCCGTGACTTCACGGAAATTTTCAAGTCGGTTAACGCTCCCTATGTCGAAGAAAGGGAAGCCCTCTTCCCGAGGGGCGCCCGCCTGCGAATCAAGCCCGGCACGAAGCCCGAAGTGCGCACGCGCCCGGACGGGCGCCGCTACACTCACATCATCGTTGAGGAACTCCCCAAAGGAAAGGAATTGACCCAATGAAAACACAGCAACAAAAGGAACACCATGACAGCCAAGGAACACGACAGGATCAGCAGGTCTTGGTTCGACCAAGTCCCGCCAGACGGCCACGCGCCGATGGGCGGGAGCACGATGCCCGGCTTTATGTTCATCTACGAACCCGGCACGCCCGAAATGGATGCGGCAATGGCGGAATACGACCGCGACTATTTCCGGGCGCATCCGGAGGATCGGGAGAAATACGGCTACACCGGCCCATGACCCTCATCCTTTCGACTGCCCGGCCCCCCGGGCTTTTTTTGTGATGAACGGCAAATCGGAAGTGACCCTTTGGTTCCTGATGATTGTGGTCGCACTATGCCTGTTTTAGGTGAACCCGTCAGCGCAACCCACGAGTCCGTCGCGCCCCTCCCGCAGCCCCCCCCGCAACCCCTTCGCGAGTCCCCCTCCGGACCCTTTCCAACCTTTTTGGCAAGTGGCGTTGGTCGGCTGTGTAGTCCAGTCTGGTACCAGGTGTTGTCGCGTCCTGCACAGTCATGGTCGGCTTATTTTCCCTCTGTTTTGACTGGATCTTCTGGGCGCTTGGGCCAGGGACGCGGGTCTTTTTCCATGCGTTTCAACACTTCGGCGATGCCGCGCTCCAGCTGGTTGTCGCGCCCGGCAGCAACGGATTTGGGATCGTTGCTGACCTCAATGTCTGGCTCAACACCCCAGCCCTCGATGATCCATTCGCCGTGTTCGTCGTTTGTCCCGCGCAGGGGGACGGAGACCTTGCCGCCATCAAGCAGGGAACCGACAGGGGAGATGCCGACAACACCACCCCATGTGCGTTTTCCAATCAACGGGCCAAGACCTGCCTTGCGGAAATTCCACGGAAAGATGTCACCGTCGCTCCCTGCTGTTTCGTTGATGAGGCAGACTTGATGCCCATGGCGCGCAAGGGAGGGATAGGCGCCGGGCGTTTCGTTGGGGCCGCCAAAGCGTGTCCCAAGCAAAGGTTGGTTCAGGCGCATGATGATCCACTGGGATATGTTGCCGCCGCCGTTGGAGCGAACGTCCACGACGAGACCTTCCTTGCGAATCTGCGGGTAATACCATTTCAGAAACTCGTAGGCTCCGGCAGAGGACATGTCGGGAATGTGCAGGTAGCCGACGCGCCCTTGGGTAGCCTTTGCCACGCGCTCGCGAGCGGTGGAGACGAAGTCCAGATAGCGCAAGGCTCTCTCACTGTCCACGGGGAGGTAGGTCACCTTGCGCGCGCCTTGGAGAGTTGGCTTGGCGTTGAGAGTAAGCGTCACCGGATCGCTCTTGTGGCGCAAGAGGCGATAGGGATTGTCCTGTCCCGTAAGCGCGACGCCATCCACGGCCAGCACGTAATCGCCCGTGCGTGCATTGACGCCGAGCTCCGTCAACGGCGAGCGATATCTGGGTTCTTCATTTTCCCCACGGTAGATTTTTGAAATGCGGTAGAGGCCACTCGCGGCATCCAGCTCGAAACGGCATCCCGGAAGACCAACGCGCGGGCGTGTGGGGCGAACGAACTTCCCGCCAGTGACGTAGGTGTGCCCGGCGTTGAGCTCGCCGATGAGGTCGGCGATGAGGTAGTTCAAATCGCTGCGGTGGGCGATGTGGGGGACGAACTGGCGGTACTGCTCTCCGAGCGCCACCCAGTCGAGCCCGTGCATGTTGCGCACATAGAAAAAGTCGCGGAATTTGCGCCAGGCTTGCTCATACATCTCGGCCCATTCTTGAGTAGGAATACTCTCCGCGCTGAGCTTATCCGTTTTCACGATACTTTTTTTTCCGGAAGGCTTGGGTTCCGTTGAGAACAAGGCATTCCCACTGCGATAAATGATGTGCGAAAAATCTGGCGCGATGGTGTAAGAAGAAGTTCGCGCTAGGATGGCCGTCTTGCGCTCCTTGAGATCGAAATGCATCAGCTGCGAAGCATCACCAGCGTCACGCCCGTAAAATGAAGCCGGGCTCTGGATGTAGAACAAGGCTTTGTCGGAGACGGCCAGCTGCGAGTAATTGTCGCAAGGAACGGGCACTTGGACTACACGCGAGCCGAGGCGATTCCAGTCTATCTTGGTGGGCTTCCGCATGATGACGGCGGGCCTCCTTGAGGCTTTACCCTTTGCCGCTGGCTTGCCGGCGACAACTACGGGCTTGGGCGGAGTTTTCTTTGCGTCTGCCTTCGCTCCGTCGGCCTTGAGTGGCGATGTGTCGTCGTCGAAGCGTGGGCCGAA
The DNA here is from genome assembly GCA_031280235.1 of Puniceicoccales bacterium. Taxonomy (GTDB): domain Bacteria; phylum Verrucomicrobiota; class Verrucomicrobiia; order Opitutales; family UBA953; genus CALNBE01. The sequence goes on from JAITHA010000071.1 coordinate 3,771, forward strand.
GGGGTTGAGAACGTCCTTTCGAAGAGCGAGCGCATAGATCCCGATGTCGCGGTTCCCAGCAAAATTCCACTCGATGGAGCTGCGCTGGGGTGAGAATTCGCGGCGAGAGAGAAAGTAGAGGAAATTGCCCGCCGGATCCCAAGCGGGATTCTGGACGTCGAACATGGGGCTGGTGACAACACGCGTCTTTCTGGCAGATAACTCGTGGATGTGGAGCTGGCTGAAACCAGCATCATTGGGCAACGCATAGGCGAGGTAATTGCCACAGGGAGACCAGCTGGCGATAGGCAATCCGCCATGGCGCGCCACAGCCACTTCGACAGGCACGCCTCGCTTGAAACGCCCGATGTCGTGCCGGGAAACAACCCAAAGGCGCGCGTGACTGTCGTTCACAGAGAGGAAGTGCCCACAGGGCGAGAAAGCGAGATTGTTGAGTTGGGCTTTGAAGACCGAGCTCAACTGCACGGCAGGTTTTTCAGCCTTCGCATCTTGGAGGTAAATTTGATCCTCGCCGCTTTTGTCAGAAATGAAGGCAAGGGTTTTGCCATTGTAAGACCAGACAACTTCACGCTCGTGGGCATTACTGGAGAGAGTGAGATTGCGCGGGAAACCCTCCCCCGTCGACACGGTGAAAAGGTCGCCGCGCGCTGTGACGGCAACACGCTTACCCCCAGGTGCCGGGGCGAAGCCCTCAATGTCCGCTGAGACGTCGACGTTCGCCGAGCGCATGGCCAACCCATCGTGCGGGACATAAATCTTCACCGTGGTAAAACGCGCTTGGGGCTGCCTCGCCTGAGTGTCGTGGATGACCAGTTCGCCAGCACGTTCAAAGACGATTCGCGAAACACCATCTCCCGAAGCCCAGCGGACATCCCATTGTTCCTCGTGCGTGATTTGCGAGATTTCTTCAGAGCCCGTGTCATATTGAAAGAGATTGAGCGTGCCCGTGCGGTCGGAGCAGAAGTAAATTTTGTCTCCGAGCCAGACGGGGTCTCGCTCCGTGCGCGGGTGCTCGTCGAGGCGCTTGGTGTCCTTCGTTTTGCGATCGAAGATGACGAGATACTGGGCAAGGCCGCCTTGGTAGCGCTTCCATGCACGAAAATCGCGAAAATGCGGCGAATAAAGTAGCTTCGAGCCATCCGGCGAAAAAGTGCCAACGCCCGCACTAGGCACGCCTACCTTTTGCGGTAGCCCGCCCTCGAGCGGCACAGTGAAAAGCGTGCCGAGCTCCGTGACGCCGTTGGAGTCCCGCAAAGAACGGAAAAGGATGTGCCTCCCGTCGGGCGTCCAACCATAGACGATGTTGTCGAAACCGCTGAGGTTGGAAACGGGCGTTGACGGGTAGAAAGTGAGCTGGCGTGGCGCACCACCCTCCACCGGGATGACATAGACCTGATCGTCGCCGTCATATTGCCCAGTGAAAGCGATCCATTTGCCGTCAGGCGAAAATTTCGGAAAAGCCTCCTGCCCCGCATGAGCGGTGAGGCGCGTGGCCACACCGCCCCGAGTGGGCGCTTTCCAGATGTCTCCACCATGGCAAAAGACGAGGCTCTCGCCATGAATGGCTGGAAAGCGCAAGAGCTTTGTCGGGGGGGGCGACGAAATCCCAAGCTCGTTACCACGGGCCACGGCACCGATAAGCGAGAAAAAGAGGGCCAGCGAGCACCTCACAAAAAACGGAAACTTACGCATATTCTTTAATTCGATGAAACAGAGCAGGCATGGAAGCGGTTTGGGCTTACTCCGTCCAGAAGACAGATAAGCCATGGGGGGCGTACTCCTGCAGGAACGCAGCCGAGAGGATAACCTTTATGCGCTCCGCCGAGGGCTCCAGACGAATGTAGCCAGTGTCCCGCAAAATCTCGACATGCGCAGGGTTGTCGAACGGAGAGACACTGATGTTCTTGTCTTGGCTGCGCACGGTGACGATGTGCCCCGGTGTGGCGACGCGCAGCAAGGAAAGGCGGGGCGTCGAAATAGCCGTGCGAACGCTCAAGACGAGCTCGGAGCGCCCAGCCAAAACTGTGGGATCAAGGCGGACGCTGGTCGCATTTCCATTCACCCAATAACCACCAAGCGAAGGGTCATACCCAGCCTTGCCGGGCTCAAAGCGGGCGCCTTCGCCAAGGACGATATCATAGCCCGGCTGAGCAGGATGTTGCGTAGAACTACAGCCGCCCAAGAGGAGGGCGACGGCGAGCAGAATGGAGAAGTGACGCATGGCGGCGCAATGCACAATGTTTCAGGGAAAAAGGTAAACCCTCGCTCAGGCAGCCAAGCCCAAGGGGCTGAACACGACGTAGAGGAGAGCGACGACGACGACGATGACAACGCCCAAAATTTTTGCACCACGAGAGCTCTCAAGCCCAATGGCAACATTGGTTTCAAAGACGATGGGCTTGGGAAGCGGCTTCGCCAAACCGATGCACCACATGACAAGCATAATGGCAAAGAAACATACCGCCATGCGATTCAAGAACTGGATATCCGACCAACCCAGCCAAGCAGGCGCGAAGGAAAGCAGCCCGTAAAACACCGGCGAAAGCAACAAGCCCGCAACGCCCGAAAGCCCAGGCGCACGGCGGTCTAACAAGCCATACACAAACACTGCAAGGACTCCCGGCGAAATGTAACCCTGAAACTCTTGGATGTACTTGAAGATGCTCTTGAATTGATCAAGCTGCGGCGCAAGCACGCACCCAATGAGCGCAAACACCAGCACCGCAACGCGCCCCGTGCGCACAAGAACCACCTGCGAGGCGTTGGGGCGACAGTATTTCTGGAACACATCCATCGTAAAAATAGTCGAGGCAGCATTGAGCACCGCAGCCAGCGAACTGACAATCGCCCCAAGCAACGCAGCAAGAACAAAGCCCCTCAACCCCGTACCCTCGGGAAGGAGCTTCTTGATGAGCAGATTCAGCGACGCGTCAAATTTATAGCCGCTGGAAATTTTTGCCACAGACACCCTCCCCGCATCGCCCCCCACACGCTCAAGCACTGCGGCATTATGCGCCTCAAGACGCGCTGTCTTTTCCGGGTGAGAGAGTTGCCAGGCATCCGTCATTTCGAAACGAGTCGTGGACGCCTTCTCCGCAAACGCACGTTCAATCAAACGGTCGTTTGCCCGCTCCTTTGCCAAGGCAAGATCCTTGCTATAGAGGTTGAAAGCGATGACACCAGGCATCACGATGACAAAAGGAATGATGAGCTTCATCGCCGCAGCAAACACGATCCCCTTTTGCCCCTCACGCAACGACGCCGAACCCAATAAACGCTGCGTGATATACTGGTTCAAACCCCAGTAGTAGAAATTCGGAATCCACAGGCCAAGCAACAAGGCCGTCCACGGTAAATCTTCGTGAGCCGAGGGTAAAAACATCGTCAACTTTGATTTATTCAGTGCCACAAGTTTTGTCAGCCCACTGGCGTCATCCGCCAAAGCACCAACCACTCCCCCAGGGGCAACAGCCAGCTCAGCTACGGGCGTGGAACCAAGCTTGGTGATCGCCAACCAAGAAACGACTGCCCCCGCGAGCACAAGCGCGACACCTTGGATCAAGTCGGCCCAAGCCGATGCCCTCAAGCCACCCGCACAAACATAAAATGCCGCCACAAGCCCAATCACCAAGCTCCAGCCCGTGAGCCCAAGGCTACCAAAGCCACCGAAACCCATAAACAATTCGCTCATCGTCAACGCCCCAGCGTAAATCACCCCCGTGAGCGAAACGCCGATGAGAATCACCAGCGTAAAAATCGCCATAATCGCACGTGCGGTACTGTTGTAGCGATGCTCCAAAAAATGCGGAATAGTAAAAATCCCCGTGCGCAAAAAGTACGGAAGAAAGAAAAAGGCCACGACAACAAGTGTCACCGCAGCCATCCACTCGTAACTTGCCACCGCAAAGCCAAAATCCGCAGCATTGCCCGACATGCCCACGAACTGCTCCGAGGAAATATTAGCAGCAATGATCGAGATGCCAATCAACCACCACTTCAAGCCCCGCCCTGCAAGGAAGTAGGACTCACTCGTCGTCCCTCCTGAAGAAACAGCCGCACGGCTCTTAAACAAACCAAGCCCTACCACGGCGATCAAAAAGATAACAAAGACAAACACATCCACTGGCACTATGCGCAGGGAGTCAAAAGCTGTAGGTTCCATAAGAAGAGAGGTGGGAAAAGAGCACGCAAGCTCTGCAAAGCAACATCAGATGTCAAGCCCTGGGGTTCCTCGAAATAAGAAAGACGCTCCGTGTTGCGAAGCTCAGGTATGCAAACTCATTCCAACTCCCGCTACAAACTTTACACAGCCATGAGCAGCTCCTGCCAAGACAAGTTTTCGCTGCGCCACGAACTCGTGCGATACGCCCAGACAAACGGCATCCACGCATGCACGCGCCAGTTTCAGCTGTTCCCGCAACACCGTGCGCGAATGGCTGCATCGCTGGC
>JAITHA010000072.1 GCA_031280235.1 Puniceicoccales bacterium
GTCCACGCCACCATCGAAAACGAGCTCTTTGATTTGGAAAACTTTTCGGATCGCGCACACTTCATGGCAGCTGCAGGCACCTATCAGCACTTCGACAACTTCGCCCGGAAAAACCGCTCGCGCGCCAACAAAACCCCGGTCGAATTGCTCCGCGAAAAAGCACCCAATCTGCACCCCCGCATCCTCCTGCTACACCCTTGCCTTCTCGATGCACACATGGGTCAACTTCTGTCTAGACCTGCCGACAGCCAAGGCCTCTGAGATCCTCGCCAAGGTCCAACGCGCACGCTCTTCCCAGAAGAACACGTAACGCTATTTATCGGCACTACACTAGGTTAACAGTTTTCTGACGCTTTTGTTGTTTGAGAGAGATGGGTTGGTTCATTAGGGTTTGTTTGTGCGTGTGAGGGGGAGAGTGTATGGCAGATCATGCAGAGGTGTCCGTCGCAGCCGCGAGCCGTGCAGTGTTCGCGTCCGTAGTAAATCATGCGGAGATGGAGGGTGTTCCATTCGTCTTTGGGGAAAAGTGTTTTTAGGTCGCGTTCTGTGTGTACGACGTTGGTTCCCGTGCTGAGATGCCAGCGTACTGCGAGGCGATAGATGTGTGTATCGACGGGGAATGCTGGGATGCCAAAGGCTTGTGCCATGACGACGGAGGCTGTCTTGTGGCCTACGCCGGGTAGAGCTTCGAGGCTGGCAAAGTCTTGGGGTACTTGTGCTTGGTGATGTTCGCAGAGGATGCGGGAGAGTGCGACGATGGCTGAGGCTTTGCGTGGTGCGAGGCCGCATGGGCGAATGATTGCGCGGACGGTTTCTTCGTCTGCCGCTGCCATGGCTTGGGGGGTGTTGGCCAGATGGAAGAGGGCAGGTGTGACGAGGTTGACGCGTTTATCGGTGCATTGTGCGGAAAGGAGGACTGCGATGAGTAGTGTGAATGGGTCATTGTGGTCGAGTGGGATGCGTGGCGCGGGGTAGAGGGTAGCGAGTGTCTTGGAAACGATATGTGCACGGGTGGCCTTCGTCATAGTGGGCAGCTTGTGGGGATGAAGGCGAAGGGGACACGGAAGTGGGTTGCTGCTTCTTTGGCGAGGGCGGTGACGCCGAAGACTTCTGTGGCGTAGTGGCCGCAAGGGTAGAGGTTCCAGCGGTTTTCTTGGGCTGCGTTGAAGTGTTCTTGGCGTAGTTCTCCTGTGATGAGGGTGTCACACCCGACGGCGGCGAGGGCGCTGAGAGCGGAGCGCCCGCTGCCAGTGAGGATTGCGATGCGCGAGGGTTTTGTGCTGCCAAATTCGATTGCTGTGAAGCTGCTGGGGAAGAGTGCCCGGAGGCGTGCGCTGAGTTCTTCGCGGGGCAGGTCGCTGGTGCACAGTGCGGCCATGGGGACGCCTTCATGTGGCAGGAACCAGCTTTGGATGGGGAGATGTAGTGCGGCGGCGAGGAGTGCGTTGTTTCCAATTTCCGGGTGTGCGTCGAGCGGCAGGTGGCATGAGTAAACGGCGATGTCGTTCTCGATGAGCAGGCGGTATTTTTCGTAGATGGCACCTGTGACGGGTTGTTGGGGGTGCCAGAATAGGCCATGGTGCACGATGAGGAAATCCACGCCTTGGCGTGCTGCTTCTTGGAAGGGGACGAGGCCTGCGTCCACGGCGGCTCCGATTTTTTGGACGGGGTGTTGTTTGGCAAATTGAAGTCCGTTGATGGCGCCGGGGAAATCCGTCACTTCCCGGCGGCGCGTGCGCGTGTCGCAGAAGTTCACGAGGGTTTCCAAGGATATGGGCTGGTGCGTTGAAGTGTTGTTGTTGTCTGGCATGTGTCCAATCGCCTGCGGCTTTCCTATGCGCGCGCAAGTTTTTTCGAGGGTGCGTGGCGGGCATTCAGTGTTCGCGGTGTTGGAGCCATCGCTCGGCCTCGATGGCGGCGCGGCAGCCCGTTCCAGCGGCGGTGATAGCTTGGCGGTAAATGGAGTCTGCGCAATCGCCTGCGGCGAAGATTCCTGCGACTTGGGTGTGAGTGCTGCCTGTTGCTGTGAGGAGGTAGCCGTTGGTGTCCATCGGCAGGATGTTGGCGAAGGGCTGTGTGTTGGGCTTGTGCCCGATGGCGATGAAGACTCCTTTGCAAGCAATTTCCACGAGTTGGCCGGCAGGAGTCGTCTGGCAGGCGATGGCGCGTACGAGGCCTGCATCGTCGCCAAGGATGGCGGTAGGGGCGGTGTTCCAAACGGGTGTGATTTTTGCGTGAGCGAGGACGCGCCGGGCCATGATTTCTGAAGCGCGCAGTTTATCTCTCCGGTGGACGAGCCAGACGCGCGAGGCGAAGCGTGCGAGGAAAAGTGCCTCTTCGCAGGCGCTGTCGCCGCCGCCGATGATGGCGACGTCCATGTCGCGGTAGAATGCGCCGTCGCATGTAGCGCATGTGGAAACGCCTTTCCCTCCGAAGAATTCTTTTTCGCCGGGGATGTCGAGGAGGCGTGGTGCTGCTCCTGTTGCGATGATGATGGCGCGTGTCTCGTAGGTTTTTGAGGTGGTGTGAAGCTGTCGTGGAGTGGTGTTGAGATTGAGGGTTTCGATGGTAGCATACTCAAAGCGTGCGCCGAAGCGTGTGGCTTGGCGGCGCATATTCTCAATGAGGCTGTAGCCGTCGATTCCGTCAGGGAAGCCTGGGAAGTTTTCGATTTCGGAGGTAGCGGTGAGCTGGCCCCCGGGCATTGGGCCTTCAAAAACAAGTGGGCTGAGGCCGGCACGTGCGGTGTATATCGCGGCGGTGAGGCCGGCGCAGCCGGTTCCTATGATGATAAGGTCTTCCATGTGGTTCGTTCAGGCGAGGGAGAGGAGTGCTTCGGGAGACGGGACGTCTTTGATGATTTGCTCAGGGTCTGGCCCGACGCCGATGTAGCGTAAGTTGGGCGTTTTCCCGGAGAGCATGGCGATGGTTTTCAGGATGAAGGCGACGTAGCGTTGGGCGTTGCGTGGGAGAGCTGCGAAGGAGCGTGTGGCGCAGATGTGCTCTACCCAGCCGGGCAGTTCTGCGTAGATGGGTTTCAGGGTGTGGCGCACCGTGTCGTCGCGCGGCACGGTGAGATGGCGTTTCCCAGTGTTATCCTCATAGGCGATGCAAACGCGCAAGGTGCCGCCCGCCCATGGGCCGCAAGGAGAGAGGGCATCGAGTTTGTTGAGGACGAGGTCTTCGTAGCCGCCGAAGCGCAGGACGTCGGCTTTCTCGACGCAGTCGCACCAGCCTACCATGCGTTGGCGCCCAGTGCTGGTGCCATATTCGAGTTTTTTCAGGTGTTCGGCCAGTGGGTGGTCGTCATCCATCCGGGTCAGGAAAGTGTGCGTGCCAACCTTGGTGTCGTAGGCTTTGCAGACGCCAATGTTGTGGACGGGCTGGAGGGGCAGGCCTGCGGATTGGAAAATTTCGGGTGTGAAGGTGTGCGAGGCGGTGACGTTGGGGGCGAAGCCATGGCGTTTATCGAGCCAGTATGCTTGGCCGAATTCGCCGATGAAGTAGCGGCCTTCGTCGAGCACGCGTTGCAAGAGGATGCGAACATCGCGGATGTTGGTGCGCAGGGCCTGGCCAGCGTCCCACCAGGTGTCGATGATGGCGTCGCGGTCGAAGGCGAAGGGGCCTGAGGAGAAACGTGTGAAGTCAAAGTCTCTGCGGGCGAAGACGCCCGCGTCGATGGCCGTCTGGTTGGCGCGGAGTTCTGCGGTGGTGAGTCTTTCGAGGAAGGCAGTCCAGGAGGATTCGTGGATGCGACAGACGTGGCGGATGGTGCGTTCAGCGCGGTCGATGCGAGAATCGAGCTTTGTGGCGAAGCTTTCCTTGGGGCCAAGAAAGTCGGCAAAATAAATCTGCCACTGCCCCACTTCATCGGCGTAGGCCGGGGTGATACCCCGTCCGGTGCTGCCGCGGGGGAGTTGCCCGAGGATGTTGATGCGGTAGTCTTCCCATGCGAGGTCGAGCATGCGGTGCGTGACGTCGCTTACGAGGGTCCTCTCGTCGAGGACGAGGCGGGAGTAAATGGCGTGGCCGAGTTTTTCGAGAGGGCGCGCCTCCCAGTGGATTTTTCGAGGATCTGCAACGACGCCGCTGCCGAGGGCGAGAGTGGCAACATCGCGTTCGACGACACCGCCCGGGAGCAGGTTAAGCTTGAGGCCGCCGACAGTGTGCCCGGAGTTGGCCCCGCCGTTGACCTTGAGTACTGCGGCCACGATGTCTTTGCGTTGATGCAAGTCTTGCAGTTCTCGAATGACTTCTGGGATGAGGCGTCCCTTCCCCTCGTCGCCCATGCTGATGCCCGTGTCGGCGATAATCTGACTCCTGAATGGTGTGAGCGCCATGATGGTAATGTCTCGATATCGTTTTTTGGAAAAAGCGCGCTTTGATAGGCAGCGTGCCATGCTTGGCAATAAGAACAGTGTGCGCGCAGCGTGGCGTGCGCAACTTGCCCTTGCTTCACCGGAGGGCTTTGGCAGGGTTGCTGGCGATGCACCAGCATTTTTCAATATGACACCGTAGCCAGCATGTCAGCTATTACCGCCAAGCTTGTAGATTGCCTCAATGGCGAACAGCAGGACATCAGGAAGTTTCCTTACCTCCTGCATGCATCTACTGCGCATGGGCACTTGGCTTTGGCAGAGTTGGAGCTCTACCAAGGGGACCTTGTGCTCTCGCCGTCGGCAATGGGCGTGGGCAAGGTTGTGCTTATCAATGGGCAAACGCTTTCCGCGACGGTCTCTCTCCAGCCGGGCGAAGAATACCCCTTGCGCGTGGGTGGCAGGCTGCTGTTGCTCAAGGTCGATGCAGAGGAAAATTGGCCCCCTGTCTTTGACCACAAGTGCTGGCAGGTTTTTTCCTTTTCCTCCGACTCTGCCAAAATCCTCGCCGAAGCCCAGCCCAGCGAGATTTCCATATTAGCCATCTCGCGTGGTTGGGATACTGCCGTTTGCGCTGTCTGCCCGAAAGGCCTCTACACTGGTTTCACTTTATCATCTGTAGTGGATGTCCTGGAGGCGCCCCCCCAGGACGACTCTTCGGAAAATTTCCTTCAGCCCGCCATTGCGGTAACGGGGCGCTACACTTGCCCATCTTGCTGGTTGCGTTTCGACTCTGGGGATACGCTCAGCATCGCCACGCACTCTGCACTCTGCAACGACCCCGTGCTGGGCCCGGACACGATGCTGCGCTTCAGCCCGACCCACTTCAACGACTACGGGCAAGCCATAGACCCGATGGGGATACCCTCGGCAGAAATTGCCTGCCCGCATTGCCGACGACGCCTCTCGCCGGGATTCCTCGATATTTCGCACAAAATCTTCTCTCTCATCGGCGCGCCAAGCTCAGGCAAGTCCTACTTCCTCGCCGTTCTCACGCGCATTTTGCAAGAGCAACTATTCAAGGACTTTGGCCTCGTCTTCAAGGACGGCGACCCCACTGGTAACATGCTGCTCAACCAGATGCGCACAAAGCTTTTCTCTGGCGTCACGCCAGAAGAGTGTGTGCTTGGTAAAACGGCGTTGGAAGGCTCAACCTACGAACGCCTCCCGCGAATGGGCAAATGGGTAATGCTCCCGCGTCCTTTTGTTTACATTCTCGACGACGAGCGCTCTGCCGAACCAAACAGTGCGGCCATTGTTTTCTATGATAACGCCGGCGAACACTTTGAACCAGGTTTAAGCATGGAGGAGTCTCCGGGCGCGTTGCATGTCGTGCAATCCGCCGGGATATTTTTCCTCTACGATCCCACGAGCAACCCGCGCTTTCGCCGCGCGCTCGCCGATAGCACCGACCCGCAATTGTACCAGAGAGGACGCGCCGACCAGCAAGACAGCATCCTCGCCGAGATGGAGGTGCGCATCAAGCGAATGCTCGGCCTAGCACCGATGGAGAAAGTTCCCATGCCCATCGCCATCCTGATCGGAAAGTGCGATATCTGGCAGGAGTTGCTCGGGGCACCGCAGCTCCCCAGCCCCGTGAAAGACGGCTATTTGGACCAAAGCATCGTGGATGCGAACTCCAAAAGACTCCGGGAATTACTTGTCGAATTTTGCCCAGGGCTTGTCGCCCACGCCGAGACACTTTCTCATGATGTGCGCTATTTTGCCGTCAGTTCACTTGGGCATTCTCCCCAACCACTCACCTCTGGCGCCAACCAAGGTCTGCTTACCCCGGATCCGCAAAAATTAGCCCCCATAGGTATTGAGGCTCCAGCCTACTGGTTGCTCAACAAAGCCTTTCCCAAGCTTATCCCCAGCGTAATGGCGATTCTAGGGAAACCCGAGGCCAACAAATAGGGCACAATGGCAATGTCTGGGAAAAACGGCTGATACAGAATCAGTTCTAGAGCATTTTAAATAAAACTATAGCCGCATGAGGTAAACCAGCTAAGAGCGTCGTCGGGAGCAATGGAAGCTAAGGCGGAAGGAGATTGCGGCGAGCAGATCGGGGAGGGGCGCGCTTGGGCTTTGCGAAGGAAAGCCTTCACTTTGCTCCACGTCATCTCGATAGGGTTGAGGTCGCGGAAAGACCCATAGAGATGTTGACCCATGTGGATGCGGCGGGAACGTGGACACAAACCAGACCATGAAACTTCATTCCCTGAGAGTGTTGGGCAAGCGAACCCTCAAGTGGCTCCGAAATCACCTGAAGCAGGCGGGAGTCGGACGCCCCGCGTTGCGAAGCTAAGGTATGCAAACTCAATCCAACTCCCGCTACAAACTTTACACAGCCATGGGCAGCTCCTGTCAGGACAAGTTTTCGCTGCGCCACGAACTCGTGCGATACGCCCAGACAAACGGCATCCACGCATGCACGCGCCAGTTTCAGCTGTTCCCGCAACACCGTGCGCGAATGGCTGCATCGCTGGC
>JAITHA010000031.1 GCA_031280235.1 Puniceicoccales bacterium
CAAATCACCCCCACCCACCAAATCCACCTCGACTACGAAGGCGCCTGGGGCGGCAAATACAACACCCCATGGAACATCACCACCGGCTACAAATTAAGCTTCTAAACAACACAGACACCCAAACTACGCTGCGTCGTGCACGATCTCGGTACCGACACCTCTGTCGGTGAAAATTTCCAAGAGCAAGCTGTGGGGCACGCGCCCGTCAACGAAGTGGACACGCTTGACGCCGCTCTTTAGGGCCTTCACCGCGCTGTCCACCTTGGGTATCATGCCTGCGCCAATGGTGCCATCGCGCTTCAGCCCATCGACCTGCCCTACCGGGAGCGTCGAGATGAGTGAAGACGGCTCCTCGGGGTTGGCGAGCAAGCCTGGGACGTCGCTCATAAAAACAAGGCGACGGGCCTTCAGCGAGCTGGCGATGGCCGCCGCCGCCACGTCGGCGTTGGTGTTGTAGGGGTGATCCTCGTTGTCGAGGGCGACAGGCGAAATGACGGGAATAAAACCATCTGCAAGAGCCCGTTTGATGATCTTGGTGCGGACGAACTTGATGTCACCCACAAAACCGATGTCCACAAACCGGCCTTCGGCATCGGCAGAGAGGAGTTTTTCGCAAAGATTAACGGTGTTGCCGGGGATGCCCTTGGGCTGGCCACCTTGCTGGCGGATTATTTCGCAAATCTCCTTGTTGATACCGTTGTTCAAGGTGTCCTCGACGACGCGAATCGTGGCCTCGTCGGTGACACGCATCCCGTTGCGCCATTCCGGGTTGAGCCCAGCGGCTTCCATGGCGCGCGTGATGGCCTTGCCTCCTCCGTGGACGACCACCGTCTGGATGCCGACAGAGGCGAGAAAGACGATGTCGAGCGCGACGCTCGCGCGCACTTGCGGGCGCGGATCATCCATGAAACTGCCCCCGTACTTGATGACAAAGGTGCTGCCCCTAAAAGTCTGGATGTACGGCAGGGCTTCGAGGAGCACCTTGGCCTTTTCGATGAGGACAGAGCTGTCCGGGCGATCCAAAGTCATGTTCGTGGGCTCAAGCATTGGCGTGGAGGGAATGGAATTGGGTGAGTCGCTCAATTTTATTTCATTCGCCCACGGCTTGGCGCTCCGCCTTTTTGCGGTCATTGCTGTTGAGGTGCCGCTTGCGCAAACGCAGAGATTGCGGGGTGACTTCCAGCAACTCATCCGTCTCAATGTACTCAAGACAGGCCTCAAGAGACATCTGCCGAGGGGGCTTGACACGTGCCTGATCGTCGGAGCCCGAGGCGCGCACGTTGGTCAGCTTTTTGTTGATGTCGAGGTTCACGGGCAAGTCGTTGTCCTTGCAATGCTCGCCCACGATCTGGCCCTCGTAAATCTCGTCTCCAGGGCACACAAAAAAATCTCCCCGGTCAAAAAGCCGGTCGAGAGAATAGGCATACACGAGACCCTTGGTATTGGACACCATGACACCCTGCGGGCGGCGCGGAGCTTGGCCGCGCAAAGGCTCATAGGCGAGCAACGTGTGGTGCATGATGCTCTCGCCACGCGTGGCCGTGAGCAAGAGCGTTCGAAGGCCAATGATGGAGCGTGAAGGAATCTTGAACTCCATATGCAGCCAGCCTGTCGCACCCGTCTTGGCATCCATGTGTTGCAGCTCGCCCTTGCGCCCGAGCACGAGGGACATGACATCGTTTTGGCTGCTTTCAGGGCAGTCGATGACGAGTGTTTCGACGGGCTCGCAAGTCGCGCCATCCACGTCGCGAAGGATGACCTGAGGTTTGCCCACCTGAAGCTCGAAACCCTCACGGCGCATCGTCTCGATGAGCACACCGAGGTGCATCAAGCCGCGCCCGGACACCTGAAACGCGTCGCTTTCAGGGATGCGTTCCACGCGCAAAGCAACGTTCTTTTCGAGCTCCAGCTCAAGGCGCTCACCTATCTGACGCCCTGTGACAAAGCGACCCTCGCGGCCTGCAAACGGTGAGTCGTTGACGCGGAAAGCCATGGTGACCGTCGGCTCGTCCACCTTGACTGGAGGGAGCTGCACAGGTGCCTCCGGGTCGGCGATCGTCGCGCCAATCTCGACATTGTCCAAGCCGACGACCGCGCAAATGTCCCCCGCCGTGGCCTCTTCCGCTTCGACGCGGCGCAGACCCTCGAAGCTCTCCAGCTTGAGAATTCTCTGGCGGCGAGCCGTACCATCGCGCCCCACGAGGGCAACGACTTGGGCGTTGCGCAAGGTGCCCGCGCTCACACGCCCGACGGCTATCCGGCCCACGTAGTCACTGTAAAGGATACTGGTGACCATGAGTTGCAACGGGTGTGCCAGTGCCTCTTCGCGTGATGAAAAACCAGCCGCAGCATTGCGCGACGAACCAGGCGCGTAAGGCGCCGGGATAGCATCGACCATCGTCTGAAAAAGCGGAAGCAAATTGCGACCTTCGGAAACGCCCTCAGCCGTGGATGCGAGCATCTCACTGAGGCGGCCAGCCTCTGCCACCGCCCAACCCTCGCGCGCCGAAGCATAAACGACCGGGAAATCCAACGCAGCCTCTGGCGCATTCAACGCGACCAACAAGTCAAACACCTCATTGACCACGGCATCGGGGCGCGCCGCCGCCTTGTCCACTTTATTAACGACGACAACGGGCTTCAACCCGAGCACAAGAGCCTTGCCGAGCACAAAGCGTGTCTGCGGCATTGGCCCCTCAAAGGCGTCAACAACGAGTAGGCAACCATCTGCCATATTCAGGACTCGCTCCACTTCGCCCCCGAAATCGGCATGCCCAGGCGTATCAATGAGATTGATTTTGTACTCTCGCCCCGTGCGAGAATCCTGCCAACGCACAGCACAATTCTTTGCGGTAATAGTGATGCCGCGTTCGCGCTCCAGGTCGCCCGAGTCCATGATCAGCCCGTGCTGCCCGCCAGCGAGCTTGTCGAGATCCTCCGTGCGAAACATGCCGGACTGATAGAGGAGCTGGTCGGTGAGTGTGGTTTTGCCATGGTCAACATGTGCTATGACAGCGACGTTGCGGAGTTGCATTGCTTCGAAAAAAAGGGGGGTCTTGCTGTCGATTCGCCGCGCTAAGGCAACGCGGAAAGATGAGAGCACTGGCCAACCAAACCTTGATAAAAACTCATCGTGGCTCGTACGAATGGCAGCAAGAGCGCCTCAGAGGGTCTGCAAGAGGGCCGGGAGTTCGCCGAGGCGCATTATATAGGCCCCGGCGCCAGCCTTGACTTTTTCACGCACAATATAACGCCCAAAGCCAACAAACAAATCCACGTCTGCCAGCGTCTCAAGGTCGCTTGCGCCGTCGCCGACCATGACCGTTTTTTCCACATCGTGCCCGGCCTTGATGGAGACGATGACTTGGTTTTTCCCATGTGCGCGCGTGGTCGGGCATTCCCTGCCAAAATCGCAATAGCTGCCGTCGCCATTGAAGAAAATATCCACCGCCTCAACGCGATCGATCCCGAGATGGAAGGCGAGGGGCAAAATCGCTTGCCGAAACCCACCGCTGAGGATGACGGGAGACCAGCCCATCGCACGTGCAGAGGCAAGAGCGCCGACAGCTTCCGGCTCTATGTTTTCCACGTAGAGCCTGCCGATTGCCGCCAGCTCTGCCCTTGTCGGGCAAATGAGTTCGAGACGCCGGGCGAAAATTTCCTCAATGGGGACTCCGCCATCCATGGCCTCGCGCGTCATGCGCTCTACAGAGTTGAAGACTTCTCCGCCACGCAAACGCGCGAGCTCATCTATTCCTTCGATAGAGCTGAGGGTGGAGTCGCAATCAAAGAAGAGAATGCGCATCGCCTTAAAAGTCCCTCAATAGGTCTCCGTGGCTGGTTTGCCGTTCAAGACGGCTTCAGTAGAGCCGACGCCGAGGCGGTCGACGCCTTGGCGAAGATAGGCCACGGCAGTTTCCCAGTTCCGTATGCCGCCGGAAGGTTTCACTTTCATTTTGCCGCCGACGGTGCGCAACATGACGCCGATGATCTCGGGAGTCGCGCTACCTGGGCCGAAACCGGTAGAGGTTTTCACAAAATCGGCGTCGGCCTGAAGCGACAATTCGCAAGCCTTGGCGACTTGTTCCAGGGTCAAAAAACCACTCTCTTGAATCACCTTCACGACGACTCCGGCAGCGTGCGCCACATCGACGACAGCCTTGATATCGGCGGCCACGTAGGCGTGATCTCCCGAGAGGAAACGCCCGATGTTGAACACCATATCAATCTCTTGTGCGCCGTCCTGGATGGCTTGCCTGGCCTGAAAAGCCTTCGTGGCAGTGGTATCTGCACCGTGCGGGAAACTCAAAACACAGGAGACCATAACACCCGAACCTTTGAGTAGACGAGCGGCAAGGGCAATATCGCCCGGGCGCACGCACATGCTGGCGACTTTTTCGCGGATGCAGAAGGCAGCGTTTTTTTCGATATCGACGACGGTCATCTCGGGCTTCAAGACGGCGTGGTCGATGGTCGCCGCGACTTCGGCGCGAGTGTAGATTTTCGTATTGCTCATGGTGTTGGAGAGATTTTGCAGGTTCGTATCGGGCGAAAGGTGCTCAGTGCATTTCCCGCCCGCCTGTGATGTTTATGGCCTGACCAGTCATGTAATCCGCGCCTGCCGAGGCGAGGAAAGCGGTTACCGAGGCGACGTCCTGCACAGTGGCAAGGCGCTTGAGGGGGATTTTTGCGGTGAATTTTCTCACGACCTCGTCCTTGGGCATTTTAAGGTTTTGGGTATAGCCAGCGGAGACGTTTGCCCAAACACCAGAATTATCGGTGATGCCCGGGCAGACACAGTTGACGTTGATGTTGTAGTCCGCCAGCTCGTAGGCAAGCGCTTGGGTGAACGCGATGATGGCGCCCTTTGCCGCACAATAGTGGCTCATCAAGGCGGAGCCCGTTTTGCCGGACTTCGACGAATAATTGATGATCTTGCCGTACTTGTTCGCCTTCATCTGAGGCACGACGTACTTGGTGAAGAGGAAAGTGCCTTTGCAATTCACGGCAAACATCCTATCCCACTCCTCTTCCGTAAGTTCCTCGACAACCCCCTGCCCTACGATGCCAGCGACGTTCACGAGGATGTCGATGCGTTTGTGCAAAGCCAATGTCGCCTTCACGACCTGCTCGACCTCAGCAGCGTTGGTGACGTCGGCAGCAAAGCCTTGGACGCCCAGTTCTTCCGCTGCGGCACTGGTTTGTTCCGCACGCAAATCTGTGATGACGACCGCAGCCCCATTCTCCTTAAGCTGGCGTACCACCGCTTTTCCGATGGCACCTGCAGCCCCGGTTACGAGGGCGATTTTCCCAGAAAAATCCAAGATTTTCATGGCACCCTGTAATTAGGCATCCACCTATCAAGGGAAAGCGAAAAGCACGTTCGCCCTAAAATCCGACAAGAACGCCTACTTTTCCTGCATGTACGCATGCGCTTTCGAGTGGTCACGAGGTCGCTTATGAGCACAGTCAATTTCGCCATCCCTGCCTCGGGATTGCGCCACCAGTCGGGAGCCCAGATGCGCTAGAGCGTCCAGCCCAAGCCGGAGAGGATTTGCTGACGGAGTTTGTCGCGATCGCGAGCAGTCACGGCGTGGCGGTAGGTGGCGCCATCGCATTCGATGCCGAGGAGGTAATCCCCTGCGGCGTGCGGATCCACGACAGCAATGTCCATGCGGTAACCGAAGCAACCGCCCTGACAATGCACCGTGTCGCCCGTCTCGCGAAGGCGGTGCGCGACCATCGCCTCAAACTCCGTGTTCGCCCCGATTTCGCCAGCTGTGCCCGCTGATGCAGGCAAGGCAACGGGGCCACGCTCAGCATATTTGGGAAAATGCTTCAGGTCATGCACCCCGCGCGCCCGCATGCGATTTAGGTCGATCTGGCTGGCCTGCAAGCCGCTGAAGACCACGAGCTCGCGCTTGACGCGAGTAGTGGCGACATTGAGGCGGCGTTCCCCGCCATCGCGATTGAGAGGGTCAAAATTTATTGAGACCCTACCCATCTCATCCGCTCCGTAACAGATGGAAAAGAAAATGGCATCACGCTTATCGCCTTGCACGTTTTCAAGGTTTTTGACGATGAGCGGCTCACCCTCGACAGGAGGTCATCACCCAGGTGGACTTCTGTCTCGGGATATTCGCGACGTTCCTTGTCGAGCAAGTCTTCGACGAGTTTCGGAAAGACCCATAGAGATGTTGACCCATGTGGAGGCGGCGGGAACGCGGACACAGACCAGACCATGAAACTTCATTCCCTGAGAGTGTTGGGCAAGCGAACCCTCAAGTGGCTCCGATGCCACCTGAAGCAGGCGGACGGACAGACGATTGGGGCCGCTCACCCGCCTGATTCAGGTGCGAAAAAGCGGGAGTCGGACGCCCCGCGTTGCGAAGCTCAGGTATGCAAACTCAATCAAACTCCCGCTACGAACTTTACACAGCCATGAGTCGCTCCTGCCAAGACAAGTTTTCGCTGCGCCACGAACTCGTGCGCTATGCCCTCTCAAACGGCATCCGCGCATGCACGCGCCAGTTCGGATGCTCTCGCAACACCGTGCGCGAATGGCT
>JAITHA010000044.1 GCA_031280235.1 Puniceicoccales bacterium
ATCCGGTGCGAACCAACTCCAACACCTTGGCCTTCATTTCAGGCGAGTATCCTTTGTGGGCCGATTTCACTCGCAACCCAGCCTCGTCAGCCCATCCTCGCACCGTGCTTCGTGGCACTCCAGTTGTTTCGCTGATTTTCTTGGCAGTATATCCGGCGCGAACCAACTCCAACACATTGGGTTGCAGCTTGTCGCGCCACTTGACTTGCATCTTGGTCTGCGGTTCGGCGTTGTCTTCTTCTTTCATATATGAACGGAATTTTCAGATTCAGATTTTTCCTCGATAGATTCTAGTGCGGCTTTAGGCGCAGATTCGTTGTGCGCCAACGGGGCGTTTTCTCGGGCAAGGGCAAGGGTCGTCCTCCTTTGGGGTTGTTGCACCGGACGCAGCCCAGCCTCGTCAGTCCATCTTCGCACCGTGCTTCGTGCTACTCCAGTTGTTTCGCTGATTTTCTTGGCAGTATATTCGGCGCGAACCAGCTCAAACACCTTGGCCTTCATTTCAGGCAAGTATCTTTTGGCCGATTTCGCCGGCAGTCCAGCCTCGCCAGCCCATCCTCGCACCGTGCTTCGTGCTACTCCAGTTGTTTCTATGATTTTCTTGGCAGTATATCCGGCGCGAACCAACTCCAGTACCTTGGCCTTCACTTCAGACAAGTATCCTTTGTAGGCCAATTTTACCTGTAATCCAACCTTGGCAGCCCATTGCCGTACCGTGCATTGTGGCACTCTGGTTGTTTCGCTGATTTTCTTGGCAGTATATCCGGCGCGAACCAGCTCAAACACTCTGGCCTTCATTTCAGGCAAGTATCCTTTGTGGGCCGACTTCACCTGCAACCCAGCCTTGGCAGCCCAGTGCCGTACCGAGTATTGTGACACTCTAGTTGTTTCGCTGATTTTCTTGACAGTATATCCGGTGCGAACCAGCTCCAACACCTTGGGTTGTTCGTCTTGGAGTCGTGTGGTGCGCGATTTCACCTGTAACCCAGCCTTGGTAGCCCATTGCCGTACCGTGCATTGTGCCACTTTGGTTGTTTCGCTGATTTTCTTGGCAGTATATCCGTCGCGAACCAGCTCCAACACCTTGGCCTTCATTCCAGGCGAGTATCTTTTGGCCGATTTCGCCAGCAGTCCAGCTTCGACAGCCCATCGCCGCACCGAGTTTTGTGGCACTCCGGTTGTTTCGCTGATTTTCTTGGTAGTATATCCGTCGCGAACCAGCTCGAACACCTTGGGTTGTTCGTCTTGGCGCCGTGTGGTGCGCGATTTCACCCGCAGCCCAGCCTTGTTAGCCCATCCCCACACCGTGCCTTGTGGCATTCCAGTTGTTTCGCGGATTTTCGTGGTAGTATATCCGTCGCGAACCAGCTCCAACACCTTGGCCTTCATTTCAGGCGAGTATCCTTTTTGGGCCGATTTCACCCGCAGGTCAGCTTGGTCAGCCCATCGCCGCACCGTGAGTTGTGGCACTCCAGTTGTTTCGCGGATTTTCGTGGTAGTATATCCGTCGCGAACCAATTCCAGTACCTTGGCCTTCATTTCAGGCAAGTAGTTTTTGTGGGCCGATTTCACCAGTAACCCAGCCTTGGCAGCCCATTGCCGCACTGTGAGTTGTGGCACTCCAGTTGTTTCGCGGATTTTCGTGGTAGTATATCCGTCGCGAACCAGTTCCAGTACCTTGGTCTTCGTTTCAGGCGAGTATCTTTTGTGGGCCAATTTCAGCTGCAGCCCAGCCTTGGCAGCCCATTGCCGCATAAAGTATACTGACACTCCGGTTGTTTCGCTGATTGCCTTGGCTTTATATCCGTCGCGAACCAGTTCCAGTACCTTGGCTTTCGTTTCAGGCGAGTATCCTTTGTGGGCCGATTTCACCTGCAGTTCAGCTTCGGCAGCCCATCGCCGCATAAAGTATTCTGACACTCCGGTTGTTTCGCTGATTGCCTTGGCTTTATATCCGTCGCGAACCAGTTCCAGTACCTTGGCTTTCGTTTCAAGCGAGTATCCTTTGTGGGCCAATTTCAGCTGCAGCCCAGCCTTGGCAGCCCATTGCCACATCGTGCTTCGTGACACTCCAGTTGTTTCGCTGATTTTCTTGACAGTATATCCGGCGCGAACCAGCTCAAACACCTTGGGTTGCAGCTGGTCGTGCCACTTGACTTGCATCTCGGTCTGTGGTTCGGCTTTGTTTTCTTCTTTCATATATGAACGGAATTTTCAGATTCAGATTTTTTCTCGATAGATTCTAGTGCGGCTTTAGGCGCAGATTCGTTCTGTGCCAACGGGGTGTCTTCTCGGGCAAGGGCAAGGTTCGTTCTCCTTCGGCGTTGTCGCGCTGTACGCAACCCAGCCTCAGAAACCCATATCCTCACCCTCCATGCGGACACTCCGATTACCTTGCTGATTTTCTCGACTTTATACCCGGCACGGAACAGCTCCAACGCCTTGGGCTGCAACCCAGCCCGGTGTTGCGCAAGGAGCGTCCTCACTTCCAGCCCGGCCATGGCAGCCCATTCCCTTACCGTCCATTCAGAGACTCCGGTCGCCTTGCTGATCGCCTTGACTGTTTGCCCGGTGTGAACTAGCCCCAGCACCTTGGGCTTCATTTCAGGCGAGTATCGTGTGAAGGCCAATTTTACGTGCTGCCCAGCCTTGGCAGCCCATAGCCTCACCCTCCATGTGGGCACTCCGACTGCCTCGCTGATTTCCTTGGCTGTTTGCCCGGCGTGAGCCAACTCCAGTGCCTTGGCTTTTGTCTCAGCCGAGTACCGCATGGAGAACGGTTCCAAGCGTAGTTTGGCCTCTTTTGCCCATTCCTTCACCGTCCATCCAGGAATGCCGGTTGCCTCACAGATTTCCTTGGCCGTTTGCCCGGCGCGAACCAGCTCCAGCGTCTTGGCTTTCGCTTCAGTTGAATACTCCACGGCAGTTGATTTTTCGCACAGTTCAGCTGCAGCAGTCCATTTCCTTACCGTCCATTCAGGAACGTCGGTCGCCTTGCTGATTGCCTTGAAAGTGTGCCCGGCGCGCATCAGCTCCAGCACCTTGCCCTTTGTCTCAGGCGAGTACTGCACGGAGGCCGACTTCACTTCCAGCCCAGTCTCAGCAGCCCATAGCCTCAATGTGTCTGGTTGGACGCCGATTGCCTCGTGAATTTCCGGTGCTGTATGCCCGGCGCGCACCAGTTCCAGTGCTTTGGCTTTAGTCTCGGTTGGGTACTGCATGGAGGCCGACTTCACTTCCAACTTGGCCATGGCAGCCCATCTCTTCACTGTATTTTCACTAATTCCAGTCGCCTTTCGGATTTCTTGGCCTGTGAGCCTAGCGCGAACCAGTTCCAGTGCCTTGACCTTTTCCTCGGGCAAGTACCGCATTAGGGGCGACTTCAACCGCAGCCTAGCTTCTCTAACCCATAGCCTCAATGTGGCCGGATGAACTCCAGTCGCCTCGCGGATTTCCGGTGCTGTGCGCCCAGCGCGGATCAGCTTTAGTGTCTTGGCCTTTGTTTCGGCCGAATACCGCTTGGGGGGCAATTTCTCGCGTACCCCAGCCTTGGCAGCCCATCCCTTCACTGTGGATATATTCATCCCAGTTAGCTTGCAGACTTCCGAGGGTGAATGCCCGGTGCGAAACAGCTCCAGCACCTTGGCCTTTACCTCTTCCGAGTATGGAGTGCGGGACGGCTTCTGGTGAGGCTTAGTCTTGCTACTCCGTTTCTTCGTCGTCTTTTCGGACTTTTCGCCCAGCTCGGGCTTTTCGGTTTTCTCCGTTTTTTCGGGCATTTTAGCCGCTTCGCTGGTCTCTTCGGCTGTAGGCTCGGTGTGGGCTGGCTCCTCGGGCATCGCCTCTGCTGAGTTTTGCTCAGCAGGCGGCTTTTCGCCTAGCCTAACCCATCGTCTCAACGTGAAGGAGAGTGCTTTTGCCGCCTCGTAGATTGCCTTCACCGGATGTCCGGCACGCACCAGCTTCAGCACCTTGGACCTCGATTCAATCTGCTCTTCTGTCTTTGCTTCTGCTTTGTTTTCTCCTCTCATGTGTGGACGGAGTTTTTCGTGGATTTATATTCAGTTTTTTAAAACACAGTGACTGTTTGTCGGGGTTTGGGCCGAGGGCACCGCTTCGCGAGATTCCTCCGGCAGCTGAGCATTCTGGTTCAACTCATAGGCGATGAACTGGATGAGCTGACTCGCCGTCAGCTCGATGTCGTGCAAAATCGAGCGCACGCGTCCTGCCAGAAAATGGTGCTCCAGGTGGGCAATCGCTGCGACGGACAAGGCTAGCACCGTCGTGCCAAGTGTCGTGGCGACATCACCAGCAAAGGCATCCGCTGTCGCATAGTGCCCCTGGCCCTGCATCGTCAAGAAAGCCTTCATCAAGCCCACCAGTGTG
Source organism: Puniceicoccales bacterium (assembly GCA_031280235.1). GTDB lineage: Bacteria > Verrucomicrobiota > Verrucomicrobiia > Opitutales > UBA953 > CALNBE01. Next base: position 4,387 of record JAITHA010000044.1, read on the forward strand.
CCGATGAGGCCCAGTAGTGGCGCAATTTTCGCAATGGCGGCGATGAGGCCGATGCGCAGCTCCAGCGTCGGCAGTTCAAGACTTGCAGCTTCCTCTGCCTTCAGGCGCATACGCCCCTCGCCATCGCCCGAGCACAGCAAAATGGAGTTAACCACACGTGCCACCGGTCCGACCGTCTCAGCGCAATTTGTGAGCGCCTCGGCGAGGTGGTTTTGCCTGAGGGCGTTCTTGATGCCGCGCAGAAAATCCTCTGCGTGCACCTGCCAGCGGTGCAGGAAGTACACCCGCTCGACAAAAAATGCGAGGGCAACAAGGCTGAGCAGGAGAAGTGGCCAGAGGAATGGGTTGGAAAAAGAAATTAAGGTAAACTCGTGTTGAGGCGCAGACATGACGTCGTTATTGGAAAGACGGGTGTCATAAGGAGTGGAAATGCCCTCCAAGGAAAGTAAAAAACTGCTCGCGCATAAAAAGACCCCACTCCAGTCCTGCCTTGGCAGGGCGTGGTACACATGTAGCGTACCTCCCCTTTCATCATGCCCTCTTCGCAAGCTCCATTTCGTGTCGGCATCGGCTACGACATCCACCCACTCAAGGCCGGGCGTCGTTGCATTCTCGGCGGAGTCGAGATACCGTCGGACAGTGGCCCGGATGGCCATTCCGACGCCGATGTGCTTTGCCACGCCATCGCAGACGCCATCCTCGGCGCAGCGGGCTTGCGAGACATCGGCCATTACTTCCCCAACACTGACCCAGCTTGCAAAGGCATGGACTCGTTGGATATCCTACGGCGTGCGCGTTCTGAAATCGGAAAACTTGGCTACCAGCTCCAAAACGTCGATGCCGCCATCATCGCCGAACGCCCCAAACTCTCCGCCCACATCGACGCCATGAAGGAGTGCCTTGCCGCCACTCTGGGGCTGCCTGTCGGGTGCGTCGGTGTGAAAGCCACCACGAACGAGAAGTTGGATGACCTCGGCGCAGGGCTCGGCATTGCCGTGCACGCCATCTGTCTGATTGCGCGAGCCTGATGGCGTAGCGTTCCACCTCCTTTCCTAACCCAAAATGTGTGCCCACCCAGCTCCCTCCACAGCAGAGCCAAGGCGCGTGTCCCTGCACACACACGGCTGCCGCTTGAATCAGGCAGAGACCCAGCTCTTGCAAGACAAGCTTGTGGCGCACGGCTACACCATCGTCCCCTTCGGCGCAGCGGCAGACCTCGCCATCATCAACACTTGTACCGTTACGCGCCTCGCCGAGGCGAAGTGCCGCCAGAGCATCCGCCAGTTTGTTGCCGATAACGCCCAGGCATTTGTCGCCGTCATCGGCTGCTATTCACAGCTCGGGGCAAGCGAGATCGCCACTATTCCCGGAGTCGATCTCATCCTGGGCAACAGGGATAAAATGAGCGTCCTCGACTATATTGGCGATGGCTCGAAAAACCCCATCCCAGTCGTCGTGCGTGAGCGCATCCATGGTGAGGATTTTTCCATCGAGTTCCTCGGCGATGCCCCCTTCAACAAACGTGCCAACCTCAAAGTGCAGGACGGTTGTGACTGCGGATGCTCATTTTGTATCATCCCTAAGGCTCGCGGCACCGCACGCTCACGTGATTTCGACAACACCCTTGCCGAGGCACGCTCCCTCGCCACACGCGGCGTGCGAGAGCTCGTCCTCACAGGCGTCAACATCGGCACCTACGCCACCAGAGGGCAGGGCATCACCTCTCTCATCGACGCCCTTGCCGACGTGCCTGGCATCGACCGCATCCGCATCAGCAGTATCGAGCCAGCCACCGTCCCCACAGCCTTGCTCGATCGCATGGCAGACGCCGCCCACCCTCTCCTGCCATACCTCCACCTGCCGCTGCAATCCGGTTGCGAGCGCATACTGCGCGACATGCGCCGCCATTATTCGCGGGCCGAGTATGCCCGCTTCGCGCAGCTCGCCGTCTCACGCGTGCCCGACCTCTTCCTCGGCACAGATATCATGGTGGGCTTCCCCGGAGAGACGGACGATGAGTTCCGTGACACCTGCGATTTCTTCCAGCAGATGCCCTTTGCCTTCGCCCACGTCTTTACCTACTCCGAGCGCCAGGGCACCAGCGCTGCCCGCCGTGCCGACCCCGTCTCCATCCCAACGCGCCAGCAGCGCAGCGCACATCTGCGCCGTCTTGCTGCCGCCCGCCGCCATGCCTTCCTTTCCGCCCATGCCGGGCGTACCATGCGCGTGCTCTTCGAGGATTTTTGCGCTGGCGCATGGCCAGGCTACACGGATAACTACTTGCGCGTTGTTCTCCCAGCCTCTCAGGCTTGCGGGCGTCACCTCGCCAACCAAGTGCTCGATGTGCACCTTGCCGCCGTGGGCGCCGATTTCCTCTATGGCTCACTCCCCCTCCCAGAAAAGGCTTGAGCGGCCCTTGTCTTTCCATGTTCTCTCCTCGTTATTATGCATCTGTTTGATTTCTGTCGTTGTTTCGCACTGTTCGCACGGAGTGCCAGACACGTTTTCTCGGTTTGGCTTATGGCCATCCTCTTCATCTTCATTGCCGCGTGCCCTGCCGTCGCGCAGGCCCCCGTCGCCAAGGCTCCCCCGCCAGCTTCCGGTGTCGGCGTCGTCAAGGCCACCGCGCAGCCCGTTCCATACGTCAACGTGCTGCCCAACGGTGTCGTCAAGCCCGTCCGTGTCGCCCAAGTGCGCGCCCGCGTGCCTGGCATCCTCCTAAAACAAGTCTTCCGCGAAGGCTCCGATGTCAAAGAGGGCGACCTCCTTTTTCAGATAGACCCCACGGTGTTTGAGGCCGCCCTTGCCAGTGCCAAGGCCACCGTCGCTCAAGCCCAGGCCAGCATCGCCCGCGCCGAGGCCAACACCGCTCAGACCACCCTGCGTGCCAGGCGTTACCGCGAGCTCGTCAGCACCAAGGCTGTCAGCCAGCAAGAGCTCGACGACGCCGAGGCCGCCGTCCTCCTAGCCAACGCCGATCTTCAAGGCGCCAAGGCCAGCCTGCTTGCCGCCGAAGCCGCGCTCAAGACGGCGGGTATCAACCTCGGCTATACCAAGGTCGCCGCCCCCATCTCCGGGCGCATCGGGCGGCCCTTCGTCACAGAGGGCGCTCTCGTTGGCCAAGGCGAAGCCACCCCTCTCGCCGAAATCAATCAGGTCGAAACCGTTTATGTTGACTTCGCGCAACCCGCCAACGAGCTCAGCTCTTTCAAACAACGCTTTGGCGAAGGCGCCGACTGGAGCAAAGTCAAAGCCACCTTGCTGCTCGACAATGGCACGGCCTACAAATTTCCCGGCAAACCTCTCCTCAGCGAAATCTCCGTGGATAACACCACTGGCAGCGTCATCCTCCGCGTCGAATTTCCCAACCCTGACTGGCTCCTCTGGCCGGGCATGTACGTCAAGGGTAGCTTCGAATTCAGCGACAACAGTAAAGCCTTCCTTGTCCCCCACCAAGCCGTCATGCGTCGAGGCAACAACACATTCATCTACATCGTAGGTTCCGGCAATAAACTTGCCGCCCTCCCGATCGAGAGCGACGAAACCCATGGCACAGATTGGGTCATCCGCAAAGGGCTTTTGAAAGAAGGCATGCATATCGTCGTCGAAGGCGGCCAGCGCCCAGCCATTTACCCCGGCGCCACAGTCAACACCTTCCCTTGGACACCCCCAGCAGCTCAAACCGTACCACGCCCATAGGCCGAGCGCTATACACACACGTACCGCATTGCGCACATATGAATCGGCCTAGGGCACTGTCCTGGGCCATATTTTTATCCTCCTACATCGCTCCACTCTCCTCCTCTTCCTCCTTCGCTTGAGACTTTTTGAAGTACTGCGCGGTGGGTGAGAAAGGGACGGCAACGTGCTTATGGAGTGCGGGATTTCAGTCACCAGGTTGGTTGGAAGTTATGAGTAGTTGTGAAATAAGAGGCTGGGCAAGCTTTCGCGAGATATTTGAGGTCAGTTGATATAAAAGTTCCACAGATCGGCAGAAAGCAGGTTGAATTTGTCGACGGTTTTGGGTAGCCGGTTGCGGTATATTATGGACGCAGTACTATAGACCTGTTGTGCCCCAGCAGCAGCTTTCGCCCCAGTTTATCCCGCTGAACACACTCACCGCATTTTGGTGGAAGCGGTGTTTCGCCGCTTCCACATGGGTGAGGTTAACCCGTTGCGCGGGCTACCGACTATGTTGTTCCCCCTCAGTTCCGTTTTACGCCTGCTGGGAGGCGGTTGTATTGTGCGGGTGAGGGTGCGGCGTAGGCAGGATCACTGCCGGGGTCGAATGGATCAAAGGGGCCGGGGCGTGTCACGATGGGCGCGGTGTGAATGCGTGGGCGTTGGGAGATCCAGTCTTTGCCTTGGAAGCTGGGGTCTTCCATATCGCGGATTTCTTCGGCGCCATTGTATGGCCCCATGGCGTCTACCCAGAGGATGACGCGGAGGAGGCTGTCAGGGTCTACTTTTACGCCATGGTGTTTGCCATTGGCCATACGTTCGACGAGGCGGCTCTTGTAGGAGAGCTTGGTCATGGCGGGAAAGGTGGAGTAGGCCTTGGGATCCAAAGTGCTGTAGGACTCGACGAGGATGGTGTCTGCCCAGCCGTAAGGTGGCTGTGTGTTTTTGCGTTTTTTATAGGGGCTGCCCCAAGTTGGGCTTCCCATCAGGGTCATGTAGGGTTCTTTAAAGCCGAGGAAGCCGGGGCGGAGGGCGGAGTTGAACTTGGCGTAGGCCTCGTTTGATGGATCCGCATGGCAGCTGCCGCAATATTTATCGAGCGCGGGTTGGACGTAGCGTTCGTAGCCGATGGTGATGTCTTCCCAGGGTACGGGTGTGATGTCAGAGGGTGGGCGACGCATGGCGATGGCGTTGAGCGAGGTGACGGGTGTGTTCATGTGCAGCTCGTGGCAGCCGAAGCAGCCGCGTGTTTCGCCGGGTTGGACGCCGGTGAAGCTTTTCATGGTTTGCAGGGCGCGTTGTTTTTCGTCGAGCAGCTGGAAGTGGACGGCGATGCCGCTGGGGATCTTGAAGTTTACGCTACCGTCGGCTTCGACGGGCACGGTGCCGATGATCTTTTTGACGCCTTCAGATTGATTGGCCGAGACTTCGGGTCCGGAAGAAACGTAGGTGCGCTTGAACCAGTAGGTGTAGGTTTTGTGCTCAATGGACCAAATGCGCAGATACTTGGCTTTGCCTTTCATCGCGGGGTCGGCGCCCTCGTAAACGTTGGTGCTGTAGAGGATGCCGGTCTGTGGATTATCGCGGTCTTCCCATTTTGGCCAGGGGAGAGTGTCCACTTGCACAGGTGGGATTGGTCGTTTGCGGATGGGTTGTGCGTCCCAGATGTTGTGCGCGCCTTCGTTGATGAGCTCGCGGTTACCGTCTGTGTCCATAAAGAGGAGGACGAATTTGCCTCGAGCGCGTTGTGCCGAGACGAGGAAATCTTTTTCGCTCAGCGGGTAGGGCGAGTAGTAGGCGCGATACTTGCCAGCATGATGATAGTCCGGGCTCTCTTTGGGATCGACGGGGCCGTTGCCGCTTTCGGGCCAGGCGACGTCGGCGGTAACCTTGGTCAGCCCGTCTGGGAAGTTCAGGCCTTTGGCGGGGTCGATGATGCCGACGCTGCCTGCGAACCAGTTGTGGTGGGCACTGCCGGTGAACATCACGCGGGTGCTGCCGGGGATGGCGCGTGCGTCTTTGAGCAGGTCGGGCCACACGGATTGGTTGCCCCAGAAGGTTTGCACGTTGCTCGCGTTTTGGTTCATCGTCCAAAGGCTTTGGGCGCGCCAGAGTGGTTTGTCGGTGTATTCCCAGCGGGTGAAGATGACGCGCCCGTCGTTGAGGATGGAGGGCGTGTACTCGGGTTCGCCGTTGCGCGAGACGATGTAGAGGTTCTTGTCGCCCGGCTTGGTGTCGAGCGCCATGCGAGCGGTGACGAAGGCGTTGGTAGGCGGCATGCAGCGCACGTAGATGTGGCCGCGTGTGGTGAGGAACATGATGTTCTTGCCGTCAGGGAGGTAGATGGGGTCCAGATCATCGAACATGCCGCCGGTGAGCTGGCGCAAACCGGTGCCGTCGAGGCCGATTTCGTAGATATGGAAAGTTTTTTCGTTATGCGGCTTGTAGGAGAAGAGCACCTTGCTGGCGTCGAAAGAGAGATCGGGCCGCCAGAATGTGCCGTGCAATGGGGCAGTTGGTGCGAGCTGCGTGAGTTTGCCGTCAGGGCCGAGGCCTTTTTGCACGAGCAAGCGTCCTCCTGGAACGGCTTGGTAGCCCAAGCGGTGGCGTGTTTCGTGGTTCCACTCGCGCCCTGCGGGGTTCGGGTTGTCGATGTAGAGCACTGAGTCGAAGTCCAGCACCGGGTTTTTGAAGATGATCTCACGTTTCAGTGTGCGCACGGCGAGGTAGAGATCTTTGTCCGTCACATTGGCGTTGCCGTCTTTGGCTTTGTCAGAGGCACTTTCCTTGGCCTTGGAGTTGGCTTGCGTTTCCAAAGTGTCGAGCTGCTTGGCGTAGGCTTGAGTGGTTGTTGCGTCGAGTCCGATGCGCTCAAGAATTTTTCGTGCGTAGCCGATTTCTGAGAGGGCTTGGGCAATGGAGGGCTTGTTATCGCATTGAAAGAGCCAATCGGCTTCGAGAACTGCGCGTGCTTCTTCGGAGGTGCGGGTAGCGGTTTGAGGCGTGGTCGGCTCGGTGACGCGACGTGCCACGCTTTCGAAATATTTGGGGCGTTGCGCAATGAGGGCATCCAGCTCGAAAAGGACGCCACCGGGGATGGGTTTGGTGGAATCGGAGAGTTGTTCTTGGATGGTTTTGGCGCGTGCCCAATGGGCGAATTCAGATTTGGGGAGGACGCTCCACTGCAAGTCGGTCAATGGCAGGTATTCGAAAGCGTCGCTTTGTTTGGCCGCGGCCCTTGCGCGTCGGGCTTGCTGGTCGAGTAGCAGGTTGTCCACCGGGTTGTGGTTCCACTTGGAGATGTAGGCGTGGGTCTCCTCAGGAAAGTCGTCTCGGAGCAAGCGCTGGAGGGCGACGACGGTGGGTGCGTCGGGTTTTGTTGCATTGGCGGCGGCCAGCTTTTTGTCGATGGCGTCGAGCGTGGCGATGAAGGAGTCGTCCTTAGCGTAGAGTTTTGCGGCTTTGGCATTGCTGGGGGCTGTGGCTGGGCTCGGCGCCTGTTTGCCTTCGGCGTAGAGGGCGGCGATTTGCCGGGCACTGAGCGCCAGGGTGTAGAAGCGTGCGTCGTCGAGGCCTCCTTTGAAGAAATCATCCTTGTGATTCCCGGAGCCGATGCGGAGCGGTTCGCCGCGCCGGGTGACGGATTCCAGCGTCACGTAGTTGGAGTGCGCCACAGCGTCGCGGCTTGTCGTAAATGGCACATAGTCGTGCACCGTCGTCAGCGGGACTTGGCGTACATGCGAGCCGATTTCCCGACCGTCGAGGTAAACACGCATGGTTTTCCCGTCGAATGTGCCAGCGACGTGGTGCCATTTACCGTCAAGCAATTCCTCGGGCGAAACCAGGGCCGGGCACACCTCGAAGTTGTTGCCGCAGTTGAGGCCGAGGGAGAGGAATTTGCTGTCTTGGAATGAGAAGAGCAGGCCGACATCAACGCTGTTTCTTCCGCTATCGTTTTTGTGAAAGATACTCCCGGAAAGGGCTTGCGGGGCTATCCAAGCGGAGAAGGTGATCTCGCGGGTGTTCTCGGGCAACACTTCGGGGACGACCTCGAACCATGAGTTGGCTTCTGAGATGGAGACCGCCTGTCCATGCACGCCGGGGATGTTCTTGACCTGCTTCTTCGCCTTGGCGGGGAAGGTGTTTCGCGCGACGTTGTGCCCGCTGGCATCGTCAAACGTCCAGTGGCCGACGAGGCCGGGCTCCGCAGCTGTCCCAGCAGTGAGGCAGGACGCGGCGGCAAGTGCGAGCGCAGGGAAAAGGGGAAAACCGGGCAAGGATCTCATAGCTGTAGAGTGCTTGGTTGTGACCTGAAAAACGTGTGCGTGTGAATTCTGAGAAATCAGAGGCTCAGAAAGACATTCCTTGGGTGCGGAGGTTCCCGTGGCGCCGCCTGTTGGGGACGTGGGGATTGTATTGCCTAGAGGCATTTTTTGGCTGTACGTTTCGGTGGCATGGAAAAAACGCTCATCATCTTGAAGCCGGATTGTATGGAGAAACGTCTCGCCGGAGCCGTGCTCGACAGATTCCAAAAGGCAGGTTTCGACCTCGTCGCCGCCAAACTGATGCATCTCAAGCCGACTCTCCTCAAGGAACACTACGCGCACATCGCAGATCGCCCGTTCTTCCCAGCCCTAGCGACGTTCATGGGCAAATCCCCGGTGCTCGTCGCCGTTCTCGCTGGCGAAAACACCGTTGCCCGCGTGCGCGAGTTGCTTGGCCCGACGGACTCGACCAAAGCCCCCAAGGGCACCATCCGTGGTGACTATGGTACAGATGTGAGTGTGAATATTTGCCACGCTTCAGACAGCATCGAGAACGCCGAGATCGAAATCGCGCGCTTCTTTGCCCCGGGCGAAGTGTTTGCTTGAGCCGCCCCGCCGCCTTTCCCAAATGAAACTAACAGATCTCAACTCCGCTCAAGACATCGGGGCCAACTGCCTCCTCGTCGAGATAGGCTCTTTCCACATACTCATTGATGCCGGGATGCACCCAAAGCGGTTCGGCCTGGAAGCCCTGCCGCACCTCGACGGCCTGCCGCCGCTTGACAAGGTCATCCTCACACACTGCCATCTCGACCACCTCGGCGCCCTGCCTGTCGTGTTGCGCAAACAGCCTAACGTGGAAGTGCTCTGCTCGCCAGCCTCGGCACTCATCGCCCGGCGCATCTTGCGCAATAGCGTCAGCGTTATGATGCGCCAGCGGGAGGAGACAGGGGTCAGCGAATATCCGCTTTTCACCTACAGCGAGCTTGACCGTGTGCAGGGAGTGTTGCGTGAGATGCCCCTTTTGAAGCCACGCGTGTTTCGCGCCACAGATGGCTCGGAGATTTCAATCACACTCCACCCAGCTGGGCACGTGGCAGGTGCAGTTGGGTGCCTTATCGAGCACAAACACCGACGGATTTTTTTCACAGGCGATGTGCTTTTTCACGATCAAGAAACGGTGCCAGCGGCGCAGTTCCCCGAAGGCCCTGTGGACACGCTCATCGTGGAAACCACGCACGGGGCGACGCCCCCTTTGGATGGCGTGACACGAGCGGGTGAGGCAGCACGCATGGTCGCCACAGTCAACGAGACGGTGGCACGTGGCGGTTCGGTGCTCATTCCTGCTTTTGCTTTTGGGCGGATGCAGGAAATGCTCGTCATGCTCAACAACGCGCGCCGCAACGGCACCCTCACTCCATGCCCAATCTACTGTTCAGGCTTGGGTTTGGACCTCGCGGATTATTTCGATATGATGAGCCGTAAAAAAGGCTTTGTGAACTTCCGGCGCAGCGTTTTGCAGGAGCTCAAGGTGATGCCGCTCAACCAACGCTTCGTGCCGCCAGGGCAAGACCTTTCGGAGAAAGGAATTTATCTCCTTTCTAGTGGGATGCTTGTCGAAAATACACCCGCTTGGCGTGTGGCAGCAAACCTCCTCGACCACGCACATAACACGCTTTGTTTTGTCGGCTATTGTGACCCAGACACACCCGGAGGACGCCTGCTTTCACGCAAACGTGGCGAAAGCTTTGCGTTTAAAGGACTCGATTATGTTGCGCGCATAAAAGCACACATCGAAAAGTTCCATTTTAGCGGGCATGCCTCGCGTGACGAATTGATTGACTTTGCACGCCGCTGTGATCCGCGCGCAATTGTGCTTACGCATGGCGATCCTCCTGCCCGTGAATGGGTTGAGGAAGAACTCGCCATGGAACTTCCCAGCGCAAAAGTGACGAATCCAGTTCCCGGGAAAACATATTTAATTTAACTGGAATTCAGTGACGTCTTAATTCGTCTTAGTAAGATAAAAAAGACGCTGTTTAGTTCGCAAATAACGAGCAGGGAAGGCGCAATCAGCCCAAAAAGTTTTTGTACTTGAGGTTTGCGCTTATTGTTTTCTTGCCCGAGCTTTTTCGCTGGGTGGCTATGTCCTTTTTTGTTCTTTGCCATTCCTCTGCATTGTCGGTCCAATTCGGGCCTATCTGCGTCAGTGCGGCACAAGCAGGTTCCACCCCTGATCGCTCATTACTCCGACAACAGTGACACGGTCACGCGGGTGTCCCGCTTTGTCTGTAATTTCGTTCCAAGCCTCTGAGGCGGGAGCCTCGATCGGGCCGGGCTGACGAACAGCCCGGCATTCGGCAACTTTGCCTTCCGCCCCATTATTGG
>JAITHA010000081.1 GCA_031280235.1 Puniceicoccales bacterium
TGGATGTCCAGCTTGATGTGGTTGGCGTAGCCCGCGAGCGCCTCGTCGATGGAATTGTCCACAATCTCGTAAACGCAGTGGTGAAGGCCTGTCTCGTTGGTGTCGCCGATGTACATTCCTGGGCGTTCGCGGACGGCTTCGAGGCCTTTGAGGCGCTTGATGTCCTCGGCCTCATAACGGGCTTTTCCGGAGGGTTTGCTGATGGCGTTGCTCATGGATTATGCAATTGGCAGTAGTTTTCAGGGTTATTTTGCTCGGGACGCGGACAAAAAAAGGATTTTTTCATTATTCGCAAGTGATTTCAGTAAATGTGTTTTATGCCTGTGCGCGGTTTGCGGGTTGGAGCAGCGCGTTGGCGCCCGGGTCGTCGAGGATGTTTTCAGTGGTCGGGTTCCAGCGGAGCGTGCGTCCGGTCAAAATGGCGATGTGGGCGAGGTGGCCGATGCTCGTCGCACGGTGGGCGGTTTCTGCCGTGGAGATGGGATCCCGGCGGTTTTTAATGCAGTCGGCGAAGTTGGCCCAATGGTCGTTGCTGTGGTAAACGCGCTCTTCTTCGGGCCGTGGGGTTTCGGAGAGGATGGCGTTGTTTGATGCGCGCAGGGTCGGGGCTTGGTTGGGGTTGCCGGAGAAAAGGCCTTCCACGTGCAGCCAGCCGCGTTCGCCGTAGAAACGCACGCCCGCAGGGAAAGCTGGGGAGATGGCGACGACCACGCCTTTTTCGTAAGTGCAGACGCAGCGGAAACGTTTCTCAAGGTCGTAGGGTGGAGTGGTGAGAAATGTGCCTGTGGCAGAGATTTTTATCGGCCCGGTGAAGTCGCTGTTGAGACCCCATTGGGCGATGGTGGCGCTTTGTGCGGCCAGGGCCAAGAGTTGGCCGCCGCCGTAGGCGGAAACGTATTGCCAGGAGTGGTCTGTGGCGAGGCGCGCCACGGGCTCTGTCCACGGCGCGGGCCCCACCCAGGCCTCAAGGTCGAGTCCGGGCGTGCTTTTGCTTTTTTCTGCGGTGGTGGGTAGGTTTATGGGTGGATTTCCTGCGCCCACTTCTACGTGTGTGACTTTGCCGAGGCGCCCGTTGCGCACGAGCTCTACGGCGAGGCGGGTTGGGGCGAGGGAACGGAGCAGGCTGCCGTCCTGCCAGATGCGCCCGTGCAGGCGCATGGTGTCGACGATGGCACGCCCTTCTGCGAGGGTGTGCGCCAGCGGGGCTTCGCCGTAGACATCCAGCCCGGCGCGTGCTGCGGCGATGGCCATGGGCGCGTGCCAGTGATCGGGTGTGGCGATGATGACGGCGTCCAGCGCGGCTTCGGCGAACATCTCGCGGTGGTCTCGCCAAGCGCGCATTCCCAAGCCGTTGATATGGTGTGCGGCCTCGCGGGCGGTTTTTTGCGCGAGGTCGAAGTTGGCGTCGCACACGGCGACAATGGGCGTCTCACGGGATTGGCTGAGGCTGGCGAGATGTTGCATGCCGCGTCTGCCCAAGCCGACGAGGCCGATACTGAGGCGATTGCTCGGCGCCACGCCCGTGCGCCCGAGTACGTGCACTGGGGCAAGCATGGGAAAGGCGAAGCCGGCGGCGAATGTCTTCAAAAACCCACGGCGGGTGCTTGGTTTGGAACGATGCTGGCCCATTGGTGGTGGGAGTGTGTGGCAGAGTGTTGGTGTTGCCGGGAGCAGCTCAGCGCATCATCATGCCGCCAGAGGCGTCGAGCGTCGCACCAGTGATGTAGCTGGCGCGGGCTGAGGCGAGGAAAACGACAATGTCGGCAATCTCTGCCGGTTCGGCGATGCGGCGAATGGGGATTGTGGCCAGGTAGCGTTCTTTGCGCTCTTCCCATGTCTTGGCCACCATCTCCGTGCGCACGAGACCCGGTGCGACGGCGTTGACACGGATGCCTTGCGCCGAGACCTCGCGCGCCAGCCCGATGGTGAATGACACCACCGCGCCCTTGCTGCTGTCGTAGGGCAGGTGCCCTGTCGTGGAGCCCCGAAAGGCGGCTTGGGAGGCGATGTTCACAATGGCCCCGGGTGCCTGCCGCTTTTGCAGTCGGGCGATCACCTCGCGCGTGGCGATAAACATGCCTGTGACGTTGACAGCAAAGGTGTGCTCCCACTCCGCGTGGCTGTAGGCCGTGATGGGGCCTTTCGGGCAGATGGCAGCGTTGTTGACGAGGATGTCCACCGGGCCAAGCTCGTGTGTGGTGTCGGCGACAAGTCGGAGGACGTCTGCCTCAAGGCCAATGTCGGCAGAGGTGCAAAAGACTTTGATGCCGTATTTCGCCCGAAGATACTCAGCGAGAGCCTTGGCGGCTTCACGGCTGCTGGTGTAGTTGAAAGCGACGTGCGCGCCTTCTCGCGCGAAAGCTTCGCAAATGGCAGCGCCGATGCCACGGCTTCCGCCAGTGACGAGCGCGACTTTGTTTTTCAGCTGCAGATCCATGTGTCGTTATGTGTGGGCTTCAGGGTTTCAGGACGACGCGCAGCGCTTCGCCCGCCCGCATGAGATCAAAGGCTTGATGAATCCCATCCAAGGGCAGGCGGTGGGTGATCAGTTTGTCCAGTGGGAAGATCCCCGAGGCGAGGATTTCCACTGAGCGGGAGACTTGGGCTGGCGTGGAGTCGCTGCTGCCGAGCACCTGCAACTCGTTGTAATGGATCAAGCGGCTGTCGAGCTTTAGGATATTTTTCCCAATAGGTAGCGAGGCAAAGAGCATAACCTTGCCTTGCTTGCGCACTAACTCCAGCGCCTGTTCCTGTGGCGCGGCATCTGGCGCAGCCACGATGACGACATCCGCCCCGCAGCCACCCGTTTCCGTCAGGACGACCTGCTTTAAATCTTCGTCAAGCGGGCTGACGAGGCGATCGAAACCAAATTGTTCGCACTGGCGAAGCCGCTTCTTATTGCGCCCGGCCAAGATAATCTTGGACGCGCCAGCGATGCGCGCCAAGCAGGCGTTGAGGATGCCCAGCGGCCCGTGGCCGATGACGACGACCGTGTCGCCCGCCCTCACATCGCATTGGCCGACGGCGTTCACCGCGCAGCTTACGGGCTCGGCCAGTGCGGCGAGGTCGGCGGGCAAGCCTGGCGGCGTGACGATGAGGTGTCCGTTGGCGATAGCTCGCGCGGGGATGGTGACGTACTCTGCCATGCCTCCGTCGTAGCCGAAGCCCATGGGTACGAGTTGAGCGCAGAGATTTCGCAGCCCCCGGCGGCAGTAAACACATTCGCCGCAGCTGATGCTGGTGGCCATGACAACGCGATCCCACGGCTTGTGCGCGCTGGCGACATCCGCCCCGATGGCCGTGATGAGCCCGGTAAATTCGTGCCCCATCACGCGAGGTGGCTTGATGCGCGCATTTCCGAAAGTGGCGGCCTTCAAGTCCGAACCACAAACGGCACAAGCGTCCACTTTGACGAGAATCTCATCACGCTGGTGGGTGGCTTGCGGAACTTCTTCGACGCGGACATCACCCGCAGCATGGAATACGACAGCTTTCACACCCAGCATCCAAAAGGAAGAGCGCCTCACGTAAAGCTTTTCCCCTTTGGCGTGTGCGGGGCCGTGCTGAGGCGGGCTGATTTTCTCAGCGCGAGTTGGCCTTGAAGGCTAGTGTTTCCAGGATTTGTAGCGGGTGGCCACGAGGACGGGCAAGGGCGATGGCAGCCTTGGTGTGCTCGAGGGTGGCGCGGTCTTGCATCCAGGCTTTCACTAAGGGAGGGAGCGCGGAGGCGCGATGAACTACATGTGTGGCGAAGAATTTCCGGCAATAACGCAGGGTGATTTTTTCCTGAGGCATGACGCCTCCAAAACCGTTGAAGAGGATGGGTAGGCCGCACTGCAGGGCCTCGCTTGTGGTGCCTGTGCCCGGACGAGCGAAGATGGCGTCAGCGCACTCCATGACACGGCGCATGTGTGCCTGGTAGGCGAGTGCGCGGACGGGGATCTGCGGGTGCTGGCGTGCCCAGGCTTCGATGAGCTGGCGTGCCTTGTCGTTCCTGCCGCAGAGGGCGATGATTTGCGGGTGGATGCGCGCACGGGCGAAGGTGTGGAGCAGGGCCATGTGGTTGTTGGCGCCGTTGGCGCCCGTGCCGAGGAGGAGGGTGAAGCGCCTGGGATCGAGCTGCAGGTTGTCGCGCAAGAAGGCGTCGCGCGCGTCGGGCGGGAGGGGTTTTCCCCAAAAATCCGGGTTGAGCATGAAGCCGCCCGTCCATGATTTTTCGAGGGGCATCCCGAGGTGTCGTGCATAGGCGGTGCAGGGCTCAACGGCGCCGATGAAGAAATCCACCTTGGGGTTGACCCAGTGTTTGCTGAAACCGTATCCCCCGGACAGCTCGCCGCAGTATGTGCCGCAGAGGGGCGGGCGTGCTGGGAAGGCGTCGCGCGCGGCAGTCAGGAAGGCGTGGTTGAGGTGGTCATGGGTGCTGAGGACGATGTCGGGAGCTTCGAGGCGGATGTGCTGCTGGAATGCGGCGCGGCCTTGCATAGTGCTGGACGAGCCGCAAAAAGGGACGATTTCGAGGACGTTGAAGTAAATGTGATGGAGGGCCGGAAGCGTGCGCTGGATGAAGTTATAGAGCCCTGAGCCGAAGGCGTAGAGGGCACCCTCGTTCTCGAGGGCCTGGTAACGCGAGGTGGAGAGAGCCAAAGGGGCAGCTTGAGCAGAGGCGGCCCACTGGGTGAAGGCGCGCGCACGCATGTCGTGGCCGCCGCCGGTGCTAGAGGAGAGGATGAGGAGTTTCATGCGTTTAGCAGCGCGTGTACCCTCGTATTTATTCTACGCTGGCGAAGCCCTTTTTGTATTTCATGGCGGCCTTGATGAAGGCGGCGAAGAGCGGGTGGGGCTGTGTTGGCTTGGACTTGAACTCCGGGTGATACTGCACGCCGACGAACCATGGGTGGTCAGCCACTTCGATGATTTCCACCAAGCCCGTTCTGGGGTTGACACCCCCGATGCGTAGGCCGACGGAGGTGAATTGCTCGCGGTAGCGCCCGTTGAATTCGAAGCGGTGGCGGTGGCGCTCCATCACGGCGTCCACGCCGTAGGCGGCGAAGGCGTGAGAGCCTGGTTGGAGGCGGCACTCGTAGGCACCGAGGCGCATGGTCCCGCCCTTTTCGGTGATGTTTTTTTGTTCCTCCATGATGTCGATCACGGGGTGTCGGGTCCCGGGGGAAAATTCGGTGCTGTGCGCGTCGTCAAGGGCGCAGACGTTGCGTGCGAACTCGATGACGGCGACCTGCATCCCGAGGCAAAGACCGTAGTAGGGCACGCCCTGTTCGCGCGCGTGGCGCACGGCGAGGATTTTGCCCTCAATGCCTCGGTCCCCGAAGCCGCCGGGGACGAGGATGCCGTCGAGGTTTTCGAGTGGCTTGGTGCCCTGGCGTTCGAGGTCTTCAGAGGCGAGGCGGACGATTTGCACGCCACAGTCGTTGGCGATACCCCCGTGGATGAGGGATTCGTAGACGGATTTGTAGGCGTCTTGCAGGTCGATGTATTTGCCGACGACGCCGATGCGTACACGATGTGTGGGAAACTTGAGTTTGCGCACGACGTCTTGCCAGTTTTGGAGGTCGCTCGGTCTGGCGGCTATGTTGAGGCGGCGCACGACGAGTTCATCCAGATTCTCGGTAGCGAGGGCGAGCGGCAGCTCGTAGATGGAGGATTCCACATCGCGGCACTCTACGACGGCGTTGGCGGGCACGTTGCAGTAGAGGCTGAGTTTGCGTCGCATGTCCATGGAGACGGGGTACTCGGTACGGCACACGAGGATGTCCGGTTGGATGCCTATTTCGCGGAGCTTGGCGACGCTTTGCTGCGAGGGCTTGGTCTTCAGCTCGCCTGCCGCACGCAGGTAAGGGATGAGGGTGCAGTGGATGAAGAGGACGTTCTCTCGCCCGTGCTCGAGCTGGAATTGGCGCAAGGCTTCAAGGAAGGGCAGGCCCTCAATGTCGCCCGTTGTGCCGCCGATTTCGGTGATGAGGACATCGACACCTTCGCCTCCCTTGAGGATGCGGCTCTTGATCTCGTTAGTCACGTGCGGGATGACTTGCACGGTGGAGCCCAAGTAGTCGCCGTGGCGTTCCTTGGCGATGACGGCCTCGTAGACCTGCCCCGATGTCAGGCTGTTGGCGCGGCTGAGTGAGCCCGAGGTGAAACGCTCGTAGTGGCCGAGGTCGAGGTCGGTTTCGGCTCCGTCGTCGAGCACATAGACTTCGCCGTGCTGGTAGGGGTTCATCGTCCCCGGATCCACGTTGAGGTAGGGGTCGAATTTTTGGATACGCACGGAGAGGTTGCGCGTTTCGAGCAAAGCGCCGAGGGCGCCAGCCGTAAGACCCTTGCCGAGGGAGGAGACTACGCCGCCGGTGACGAAGATGTATTTCATGAGATTCGGAAAAGGACGGAAGGAGGATGGTGTCTTGGGACGGGGGAGTGGGAGTGAGGTAAAAGCGCCTTGCTGAAAAGCTGAAAAGTGGGCACGTGCGAAAAACACACAAGCGCGCCCCAACGGAACGCGCTTGAGACAGTGGCGAACGGATCGCAGCGCACGAGGCTATCGGACATCCAGGACAGCGATGTCGAATTTCCTGAGTATGGCGCGCAGTTCCTTGCCCGCCTTGAACTTCACAACGGCCCTCGCCGGGATGGTGACCTCTTTGTCGGGCCTGTTTGGGTTGCGCCCGACGCGGGCCTTGCGCGCCTGCACTTCAAAGACGCCGAAGTTGCGCAACTCGACATTACGCCCTTCGCTGAGTGCCTCGATGACCACATCCAGAGTCAACTGTACGGCATCGCGTATGTGCTTTTGGGGCATCTCCTCGCGCGTGCGCTCGAAGACTTTGAGGATGATTTCCCGCTTGGTGAGGTTGGTCAATGCCATGACTGGAAGGATGTACTGCGTTGATGTTGTGAATAGTTGGTATTGGGGTGAGTGAACCTGGCCCCAACTACGACAACGCATAACGTGTGCTGCTGGCGGACAACGACAACTAAAATTTTAGGGTCTGTCTTGACAGGGTTGCCCCTCGGGGCAGGGTGGCTCGGCATGAAATTTGAGCGGCGACATTCTCCGGAAAGCCCCGAAAATAGCGGCAAAGGCATCTCTGGTGTGGTGCCTAAAGATGTGCACCGCGAGCGTTTAGAAGACCTGCTGCGGACGATGGTGGAGTGTGAGCACGGCGGGCGCAGCATGTCTGCAGAGCATCTGGCGGGTGTCTCCGGCCTGTCTCTGAAAGAAGTGCTGCGCGTGCTGGGTTGGGCGTGTGAGGCGGGTTTTGTGGCTGTGGTAGAGACGGGGGAGTGGGCGTTGACAGGGCAGGGGCGCGAGAACGGGTTGCTTGTGATGCGCGCGCACCGTTTGATCGAGACGCGCCTGGCACGCGAGTCTGGCGAGAGCCCGGAGCGCTGGCACACGATCGCCCACGCCGGGGAACACCGGCTCACGCACGAAGAAATCAACCGACTTGCCGACCATTTGGGTAACCCATGTTTTGACCCTCATGGCGACCCGATCCCATCGCGTGATGGGCGTTGGCCCACGGAGGGAGGTCGCCCGCTGCTCGCGTGGCAAGCGGGGTGTGCCGGGGTGATCCAGCACGTCGAGGACGAGCCGCCCGTGTTGTTCGCACAACTCGTGGCGTTGGGAGTTTTTGCCGGGATGCGTTTCACGCTGCTTGAGATGAAGGCGTCGATGTGCCGATTGCTCATTGAGGGGCGCGAGGTCTTGCTCTCGGCGAAGCTGGCGGCGCTCATCCGTGCGCGGCAGCCTGTTTGCGAAGAGGACCTCGTGCCCAGTGGCGCGAGGCGTCTCTCAGAGTTGTCCATCGGCGAAAGCGCGAAGGTGTTGCGCCTGTTGCCTGGCTGCATTGGGCCAGAGCGTGCCCGTCTATTGGACTTGGGCTTCGTGCCAAGGAGCCGGGTCAGCTTTGCCCTGCAAAGCCCCTTTCGAGGCCCATCGGCATTCCATGTGCGCGGCACCTTGATAGCGCTGCGTTATGAGCAAGCCGAGCAGGTGTTGATCCAACCAATAGGCGTGGTTTGATTGTGTGGCATCACGTAGTAAAGCCCTTCGCAGCCACGAGTAAATTGGGCATGATGGCGTATGCCTGCTGTCGCGCCTTGGCCGTGGGCTGCGTCAAGTCTGGGACGGCTACCACGGGCAGAGCTGCCGCTGCTGCGGCCAGAATCCCAGGCGATGAATCTTCAAAGACGAGGCACTTGTGGGGCGAGACGGCCTCGCCTGCCACGCCGCGTAGTGAGGCGAGAGCAGCGAGGTAGATGTCTGGCGCGGGCTTACCGCGCGCCACTTGATCACCGCCCGTTACGCCTTGAAAGAAAGGGAGCAAGCCAGCCGCAGCAAGTTTTTTGCAAGCGAGAGCCCGGTGGGTGGACGTGGCCACGGCGAGCGGCATCCTCACAGCTGCCAGCCAAGCCACGAGTTTGTGCGCGCCTGGCATCAATGGCACGCCTTCCGCCAGCAGTCGCTCGTATTCGGCATACATGGCTATGGCGATGGCCTCTTGTGGAATTTCCCTCCCGGCAAATTCCTGGAGAATGGCGAGGCAATCTTCGTTGCGGTGGCCTATCATTTGCAGGAAAACCGCCTTGGGCATCTTGACACCGTGCTGGCGCGCACCCGCCTGCCAGGCACGCATACTAAGTCGCTCGGAGTCAAGCAACAGGCCGTCCATATCAAAAATGACGCCCTCGACGGGCTTTCCCAAAAAATGCATTTTGCCAATAAATGAGCTGCCTTAGCATATTTCAAGCGAGCATCGATTTTTGCTTGTCTCGGCGGGGTGTCGGCCCAAAACACCCGTACGACCCGCAGCTCGCGGCCCCGGCGACGGCCTCGCAGGCACACACAAGGGCTTGCGGACGATGCGCCTTCTCTCACCTCAGGACATTGAAATGAAAAAAACAAAACTCGGGAAATCCGACATCCTCGTTTCCTCCATGACCATTGGTTGCTGGCCATTTGGCGGGGGTACCTATTGGGGCGCGCAAGCCCAAGAAGACGTCAACAAGGTGGTGCACGCCGCACTCGACCTTGGCGTCAACGCCTTTGACACTGCGGAAATGTACAACGGAGGTTCCAGCGAAACTTCGCTGGGCATCGCCCTTAAAGGCCGTCGCGATAAGGCTATCGTCATCTCCAAAATATCGCCCTCCAACTGCCACGACGTGCGCAAGCACTGTGTTGCCAGCCTCCAACGCCTCGGCATGGATTATCTCGACGTGTACATGTTGCACTGGCCCATCAACAAGCTGGCACTTGAGCACTTCACAAAAGACCAAGGCACCCTTTCCACCCCGCCCACTATCGAGTCTGCCTACACCCAGCTCGCTGCGCTGCAGAAAGAGGGTCTCATCCGCTCCATTGGTATGAGTAATTTTGGGCGGCAACAAATGGCCGAAGTGGTCGCCACTGGCGTGCAGGTAGATGTGAACGAAATGCCCTACAACGTTCTCTCACGAGCGATTGAGCCGCAAATTGCCCCCTATTGTGCTGAAAACAAAATCGCCATTATCGGCTCAATGGGCCTCCAGCAAGGCTTGCTCGCCGATCAATTCAAGAACGCCGACGAAGTGCCCCCACCCCAAGCGCACTCCAGGCACTTCGCCCAATGGCGGGGAGATTGGAAAAAGTGGGTGGAACTGCACCCAGAGCACCCGAGAAACGCCACTGCAGGAACAGCCAACGAAACACGCCACGGAGAAAATGGCTGCGAACCGGAAACTTTCGCCTGTCTTGACGGGCTGCGCAAAATAGCCATCGAAACCAAGCTAACCATGGCCCAGCTCTCCATCGCTTGGATACTTAAGAAAAAATTCATGGCCTCGACCCTCGTCGGCTCACGAAACATCGATGAACTGAAACAAAACGTGGAAGCCTGCGCACTGGAAATTTCGAGTGATGTCGAAGCCGCCATAGATAAGCTCAGCCAGCCTGTTTTAGATAAACTCGGCGCCAACGCCGATTACTACGAAGCGAACAACAAAAGCCGGATTTTCTAAGCCAAAAAACGCCTCCAACCATGCTACGTGGCATCCACAATCTCATCTCGCCGGAACTCATCAAAATACTCATGGAAATGGGCCATGGGGATGAGATCGTTTTTGGCGATAGTAATTTCCCGGCGAAATCACACGCACTCGCCAATCTCGTGCGTGCTGACGGGCACAGCATTACCGCCATGCTCGACGCTGTCTTACCGTTGTTTCCGCTGGACTATGCGGTAGATTACTCTTTGATACTCATGCAGTATCGAGGTGACAAGGAACCTGGCGTCTGGAGTAAATACAAGGAGCGCCTATCCGCCTGGCCGGACGGTGCCAAGCCACCGTCCATCCTAGCAAAACCTGATTTCTACGAACGTGCCCGGCAGGCTTATGCCGTCGTCGCCACCAGCGAGAGCGAGGGTTTCGCCAACCTCATTCTCCGAAAAGGCATCATCCGTCTATAAAACCCTTTTTTCGACAACCATGAAAATAACAAAACTCGAACTCTTTAAAATCCCACCCCGCTGGCTTTTCCTGAAAGTCACCACAGACGAAGGCCTCGTCGGTTGGGGAGAACCTGTTGTGGAAGGCCGGGGCGACCAAAACACCCTCGCAAACCATGAATGATTGGTATCTCCAAAAACCCGAACTCTTCCACCGAAAACCTCCTCCCAATCACACGGGACGCGACAAGCGTTGCTCCCCGGGCGATTGAAAAGAGGTTGCCGGTGAAAGAGTTTCGGTTTTGAAGCAAGATGCAAGAGGGACTTGGTGCAGTGGTGACTGGCTTGTGTTGTTTGTTCCTGTTGAGAGAGCGTTTTTGTAAAACACCCTCTTCAACAGGAGATTTTTCGCCGTGGCTGATGCGCGGGTGAACTTCTATGAGGTCAATTTTGATTGGTCGGTTTTGATTGTTTTGTTCATTCGTGTTAAAAACAAAACCCGACGGTCGTCATTATGCGGGCGCCAGAAAGGTTTATTTTTTCCGAGAGTTTGTCGAGTTTCACGTCGGTGCCTCCGAGTGCGGCGAGGGAGAAATCCGCGAACCAGCGGTTGTCTGCTGAGATGAAGTTCCAGCGCAGGCCGGCGTTTGCGCCTATGAGAAAGGCGGTGCCGCTGTCGCTCCGGAATGTGTTGCTTGCATTGGTGACACGCGGATTGCGTTCTTCTTTCCCGTTGACGAAGGCGAAGCCCAGAACTGGGCCGAGGTGGAAGGCCCAGTTTCCGTTGCCGAGTTTCCATTCGTATTCCCAGCCGATTAGGATGGGGACGATGGTGTGGTTGACCTGGATTTTTCCGTCGTAGTGGGTGATGCTGCTCCCGCTGTAGTGATAGGCGAAGTGTCCGGTCACCTTGGGATCCACGTCGAAGCAGGCTCCGAGGTCGAAGGTGAGCCGGTTGGTTTCGCCGAGAGCGTAAGCGTAGCGGAAGTTTACGCCGACGCTTGTCACGTCGCTTGCGTAGATCAGGAGTCCGGTCTCCAATGAGTGCCTTTTTCCCGGAGAATCCGAGTCTGGCGTGTCGGCGGTGTTGGCATTGGCGGCGGGTGCTGCCATCGCACAGAGTGCCATTGCGGCGTGTGCGAGGAGTTTTTTCACGAAGCCCGTTTGGGCAGTGTTTTTTTGATGAGTCATGTTTGATGAGTTTGGTTGTTTGCACCCGGACGGGACGTGGCGTCGTGCTCATTTCTCCGTGGGCGCGCGGAGGATTCTATCAAAAAATGGAGTGGTAGAGACCCGGGAAAATCAATGAAATCTCAATGGATTCCCCCGTTCCTCAGGCACTTTGCGGCTTGTAAATGTAACCGATGCCGTGGATGGTTTTTATCAAGCTGCGTTGCTCGTCGTTGAGCGCCTTGCGCAATCTGCTGATGGATTCATCCAGACAACCCGCCTCCCATCCCCACAGGTCGATCAGTTTTTGGCGTGTGAGCTCGCGGTTTTCATTTTGGTGAAACACCATGGCAAGGTCGAAGATCTGTTGCGTCAGTTGTCGCGGTTCCGTCTCGCCGACGATGATGACTGTGCGGCTGGATTGATCTATCGAAACGTTGGGGCCGAAAAGCAAATGTGTGTTTCTGGCGATCTGGCTCACGCGGATTTGGAAGGCTTTTTTGCCGCAGGGTTTTCGCACGAAATCGCATTTTCCCTGTCCGTGGAGTTTGAGCGCGTCCGCCTCAATGGCTTCGTTGCCACTTGCGGAAAGAAAGAGCACGGGGAGGGAGGCGTCGAGGCGTCGCATTTCCATGGCAGCTTCCAACCCTGCCTTGGCGTTTATCTTTTTCCCTCGGGCGGAGGGCATCCGCATGTCAAGCACCGCGAGCGTGTAAAGGCCCGGCTTGAATGCCGCCAGTGCGTCCACCTTGTTCGTGGTGCGCGTCACGGCATGGCCCATCTCTTTCAGCCAGTCTTCCCAGAAGAGGCCAAGGTTCAGGTCGTCTTCAGCAACGAGGATTTGATTGGTCATGGTTGTGTCAGAACTTAAATTTATACGCAGCTTGGATTCCGAAAGCCACTGCCCGTCCGAATTGAATGTCGGCTTTGATTTCTTTCTTTGTGGATGTTTTTCTGTTTATGGTTTTGGGGTCGTGACAGCGTGTGCGAGGAGTTTTTTAAGGAGCCCCTCCGGGCGGTGTTTTTTTGATGAATCATATTCGTTGAGTGTGCTTGTCTGCGTCTGGGTGGGAAGTGTCGTCGTGCCCATTTCTCTCTGGACGGCGAAAAATTCTATCAAAAAATGGAGTTTGGGAGAACCGGAAAAATCAATGAGATCTCAATGGATTTCCCCGTTCCTAATGCGTTTTTAAGCTTGTAAATGTGACCGGTGCGATGGGCGGTTTTGCGGGGATTGTCATTGTGGGCGTCCTTTTTGTTTCAGGTTTTTGGGTAGTGAGAGGATGAAAATGCTTCCGCCCGCGCCGTCCGCAGGGATTTCGCAAACCAAGTCTCCGCCGACAGCGCGGGCGAGTGATTTGGAAAATGGCAGGCCGATGCCGTGCCCGCGTTCCAGTCCATCCTGGCGTCTTTGGGCGGTAAAAATGCGCTTGAGCTCGCCGTGCGGGACTCCGGGGCCGTAATCGCGGACTCGCAGCTCAATCGTGCCGTCCGCTGGATTTTCCGCCAACGATACGTACGCCCGCTTTCCCGTCGCCGCGTATAGTCCGGCATTGTATAAAAGATTTTGCAGGATGACTGAGAGCGCGACGCCGTTGGTTTTGGCGCGAATGGGCGCCTCTGGAAGGCTCGATGTCAACTCCATGCCTGCCTCCCGCTGGAGCCAAGGTTTGAACTCCTCCAGCAACTCCGCCGTCATCTGTCCAAGATCAATATTTTCCGTGTGTATTTTCCCGCCGCGAATCATCTTGGGGCAAAGATCCAAGACAAGGGTTGTCGTTTCCGTGAGCCTCCGAGCTGCGCCGTGGATTATACTGGCATTCCCCGCCCGTTCCTTGCTGTTTGGCCCGCCCGAGTCCGGATAGATGGAATCAGTGCAGCACAGTATGGTTTGCACATGGGTCCGTATCTCGTGGGATGCGTAGTCCGCGACGAGGGCGGTTCTTTCATTTTCATGCATTCGCCTTTGGAAAAGGAACAGAAGCAGGATGGCCATTGCGGCGGCGAAAATCACCGTGGCGGCGCTCCCGTAAAACAGGGTTTGGGAAGGGAGAAGGTCGGTGGCGGATCTTTTTTGTGCGACACGAATGGCCCAGCCGGGGAGCAATTCGGGATGGATCGGGAAGTCGCTGGAAAACTCATCTCGTGCTTGCGTGACGCGCGCGTTTCCGGTGGCGTCGGTGGCCAGACTGTAGGCGGGGCCATTTTCGATAGTTGCCGGAAGGACTCCGGCGAACACATTTGCGAGCTGCTGTAAATTCACGCTGACGACCAGCACCATGTCGTCATCGCACATGCGCCAGAGGAAAAGCTTGCCCGGCACGCCGTCCCAGCCTGTGCGTTCGGTGAATGGGAGGCCGAGCCTACGACGGCGTTCCGCCCAAAACTCTGTCGTCGCATAATTGTCATCCTCGGGAAGGCGGTTGACGCCGCTGCCGGAAACGCTGTCGGGAAACGTGGTGGGTTCGGGGTTATTCCGAGCGAAATGCGGGCTTTGGGCGGCGGCAGTGCGCAATCTCTCGCGAAGCACCTCGCCGAAGGGTGTGGTGTTTTGCGGCTTGGATGGCGTTTTTTTTTCCACGACGGCACCGGGATGCCAGGGCGTTTTTGCGAGCCAGTCACTGAGCCCGGGCGGGATTGTTTTTTCGTGCAGCACGTGGCCCGGCGTACGCACAGCCTCCAGATATTCGCGGCTCATTGCGACGGGCCAGTATTTCCCCGGCTCCAGCGCCCCATTGGCATTCACCGGCAGGGCGATGGAGACAAACGCGTTAAGCTCGCTCCAGCGCACGAGGAAGGGAAGCGTGCCCTCGCGAGGGATGGCGTTGAGCGTGCCGAGCAACGCGCTTTGCACATCCGCGAACAGGGCCTCCATTGTTTCGGCAGCGAGTTTTGCATGGGCGGCTGAAGTGGCATCGCTCCGCTCCCTCAGGCGTTGCCTTTCTGCGAGATCGTTCACCCAGAAATGATTCAGGAGGGCGAGTATGGCGACGGTGCCCGCGACAACCAAGGCCGCCAAAAAGGGGATGGCAAACGTTGTCAGAAATCGGTGCGTTTTTTCTGTCTTAAGGATTTTCATGTCTCGTCTTGGGTTTCCACAAGCGCATGAG
This sequence comes from Puniceicoccales bacterium, assembly GCA_031280235.1. Taxonomy (GTDB): domain Bacteria; phylum Verrucomicrobiota; class Verrucomicrobiia; order Opitutales; family UBA953; genus CALNBE01. The sequence goes on from JAITHA010000081.1 coordinate 14,720, forward strand.
CAGGAGCGCGGCCTCCTTGGGTTTTCCGTCTGCAGTGTAAATCCCCAGATGGTTTTCAACGCCGATGTTTGGCCCGGAATCCGAGTCGCCTTTCCAAGGTTCGTCTTTCAACGAAAACAGGTAGCCTCCCGCGCCCGTTTTGGCAAAGTTGCTTTCGATTTCGGCCCACATTTTTCCAATCCATTTTGCCTGAAGCACAGAAGTGTCATTGCCCTTTCCGTCCTTTGAGCTGCGTCCAAACTCGGCGATCACGGCGGCCATGGGCGCCACCTTTGTACACACCGCCCAGTCCTCGTATAATCTGCCAAAAGAGGGCCCACGATAAATATTCAGCATGACGAGGTCGAGTCCGGAGATGGCTTGGTATTCGCGCAATTCCGTTTCTCTCGGCAATTCCCCGTGGACAACTGCGGTGGGGCGTGTGCTGGCTGTTTTGGCGTTCTTCACCGCGTCGGCGAGAATGGCGAGCCACCTGTTTTTGTCTCCGCCAAACCACTCCTTGTACTTGTAATTGTATTCGTTGCCAAAGGCCCACGCGAGCACGGCGGGATGCGAGGCAAAGGCGTTTATATACTCCATGTAGAACGCCTTGCGAAACACCCGCCCCGTGGCGCCGTCGCGGATCCCACCGACGATGTCGCGGGCGGAGTCAAAGCCGACGGTGACGGATATTCCCGCCTCGGCCAGCCTGTCCAACATGTATTTGGTTTTTTCATAATCGAGCTCGACTGTCTCCGTCCCCTCCTTGTAGGCGGCGAAAGGTCTGAACGTCCTTATGGAGTTTGCGTGAATCGCCTTGAGCAAGGGCAGGTCGCGCTCGAAGTTTTCATGGAACGACAACCCGTTGGGGTCGTTGGAGTAGCACACGCCTTTGATTTTGTAATCCACCGGTGTCTTTGTCCCGTCGGTGATGATGATTTTCTGGCCCACCACTTTTACGGATCGCCGCTCCTGTTTTGCCGTTTCCCCGATGCCACCTCGGGCCCGCTCAGGAGCGGGCGTGGAGGTGGTTTCAGGAGAAGGGGGGCGGCGCAGGGAAATGATCTCCGAGCCGTGCCCGAGAAGCGGGACAGCAGCCAGAAGAAGCAGCAACGTGCGCGGCAGCTCGATTTTCATTGATTGCATAAGGCGGTGAGAGATGTGGCGTCCGACATGAGTACTTCTCAATTCCTTTCCAAGACAGTCAATTTTGAGAAGCGCGGATTGCCATTGTTGTCCGTGTTAAGTGGCTCGGCAAGATGACTGGTGGCGCTGCCAAAATCCACGGCGATTTCCTTGACGGGGCTGCCTTCATCAAGGCCTGCAAGGGTGCCCTCGAAGCAACGATTCGCCTTGTTCAGGACAAGGTGTGCCGTGCCTTCGCCTGATGCGGCGTCCGCGATTTTTCGGGAGTTCGACGCATAAATGGTTTTCCCATTTTCGAAGACCACACGCAGCAGGAAGTTGACTTTTTCATCCTTGTTGAAGCATGACGCATGATCGAAATGCAGGCGCAGTGCCGTGCCTTTCTTCAGCTTGAGGCCAGCCGCTTCGGTGAAAACGGCCACCACCCAATTGGGCCCGCCATAGTAAGCTGGAATGGGGCATTCGATCTTGGTTTTCAATTGCTGTTCCTGAGGGGCGGCCTCGGGGGCTGGCTTAGGGGCCGCTGCTTGGGCGGATGATGTTTCTGCGACGGGGAGAATTTTCAAACTGTTGAAACGCACATCGGCTTGATTCTTTGCATTAAGACTCCAGGTCCCGCGCCCGTAGGCCAGCGAAGACTCGCCAAAATCCACCGCCACTTCCTTTAACTCACCTTGCCCAGAGACGTGTGTCTCGAAGCAATCGTCCTTTTGCTCCATGATGACGACCCCGCCTTTGCGGCGCGCCACCTCGGCATTGTTGGTGAGAAATAACGTGCTCCCGGATTTAAAAACAAGGCGGCACAAAAAATTCTGCTTCGGCGTCGCCTTGCCTTGGGCGCGATAAATCGAGTTCAAATCATAGCCAAGCCTTACGATGGCCCCCGCGCCAAAGCGCTTGCCCTTCGCGTCAGACCAGCTGGCGACGCTCCAGTTTGGCCCAGCATAATATTCAGGAACATCAAAGGAAATCGCCTCCCAAGCAACGCCATTTCCGCTTTGCTCACCAGCACGATGCTCGCCCGTGGCCGGAATAAAACGCAGGGAGGTAAAACGTGGATTGTTGTTGTTGCCAGCATTCAAGTCGCCCTCTGCGTAATGGACGGTTTCTTTCCCATAATCCACAGCGGCTTCCGTGAGCACGCCTCCGCGCGGCAACACTCCTTCGAAAACACGTCCTTTCTTCTCCATCAAGATCGTGCCAGGTTTGTTTGCCACAACCCTCGCGGAATTTGTGAGGAAGGCGAACTGGCCATCCAGCCGTACCCGCAACAAGAAGTTGGGGCCATCGCCACGCCCGTAAGGGGAGACGGAATCAAAGCTCAGCTGGACAACCGAGCGTCCAAGCCGGGCTTTCTTGATCGGGATCGCAAGCCAGCCCGCAGCCTGCCAATTGGGACCAGCCCAATTCTCGATATCGATGAACGTGTAGTCGCTTTCCAACGAAACGCTCTCGCCCGCGTGGAGCTCGGAAATGGAGCCGGGGACGCCACCTGAGCCAACGCCAGCCAGCGTGAATAGTGCGCACAGAGCAACTCCGCGAAAGGGCGCCCTGCTGTGAGTTCGGATGTGTTTCATATGACAAACTTTCTATCTTGTGAGGATTTCTCCGTTGTGAAAGAGGCCACGGAGCACGGAGGAGACTCCAGACCGTTCATCGCCAAAAGCAAGAACGGCGCAAATAGTACAACAAAAAGAGCATCCCGTAAAGAACATTCCTCAATGATTTCTCAACGTCTCGGAACTTAGGAAAGCACGAAAATTCAACCTCACGCGGAGAAAAAAGCCTCAATCATCTTCCAACACATGAATCACGTCCCTGATAATAACTTCGTGCTCTCCGCGCCTCCACGTGAACCTCTCCACACCATGCGCGACATCAACAAACTATGCCGCATCGTCAACAGTGCAGGGTCTCTTTTATCCCCAAAACACCACAAGATCTCGCGCGGAGTCGCGGAGCGCGCGGAGAAGGGAAAATGATTCATATACTAACCCAATATGTCTATATTCATGATTTTTAAGCAGCATAATTAGTCGATTCTGAAAAACCCTGATCTTAGTGTGCGAATACTGGGAACAAGGGGCTGTTCATTTTTTGCAGGCGTTTTTGAGGGATTCCATAAGGAAAAAGAACAAAGACCAAAAATTGCACGTAGCAATTTTCTGAAGTTAAAGTCGGCGGCACTCAAGGCCGACGCATCTAATTTTTGAGGATTTTGAGGAGGTATTCATTGTCCCTGCCGGCATCCATGCGCTTTCCAAGGATGCTTCTTTTCTTGCTTTTGTCATTTTTCAATAGATTGAGGGCTATCCGCGTCAAAATGGCGTAGTTTTGTGAAGAATGTCCGGCACGTTTGCGGCTTGCCTTCCCCAACCCTTCTCAACATCAACAACCAATCCGTTCTTTCCAAGTCCAACCCATTTTACAGAGAAATCGGCACGTCGCCTTCTCCTACCATCAGCCTTCACACTCAAAGCAGCGAGGAACCAACTCTTGGCTCGGGCTTTCGTCATCTCTTCATCCTTCCGAAATTATAAAAGATCTCAAACAGGTTTTTAGGAGTCGAGGTGGGTTTCGAGGTAGTGGATGAGGGCGGGTTCGCTGAGGCGTTCTTGTTGGAGGGTGTCGCGGTGGCGGAGGGTGAGGGTGCCGTCTTTTTCGAGGGTGTCGAAGTCGATGGTGATGCCGTAGGGGGTGCCGATTTCGTCCTGGCGGCGGTAGCGGCGTCCGATGGCGCCGGTGGCGTCGAAGAAGACGTTCCAGCGGCGTTTGAGTTTTTTGTAAAGCTCCTCGGCGCGGGCGAGGAGTTCGGGCTTGTTTTTGACGAGGGGGAAGATGGCGGCTTTGTAGGGGGCGAGGCGGGGGTGGAGGCGGAGGAGGGT
>JAITHA010000073.1 GCA_031280235.1 Puniceicoccales bacterium
GTTTTGGCGGCGGGGGCGTCGAGGGTGATGTCGTTGGAGTCGTAGATGAGGACGAGGTTGTCGAGGCCGAAGCGTCCGGCGAAGGAGGCGGCTTCGTGGCTGATGCCTTCCTGGAGGCAACCGTCGCCGGCGAGGCCCACGACGATGTGGTCAAAAATTGTGTGCTGTGGGGTGTTGAAATGGGCGGCGGCCATTTTGGCGGCAAGGGCCATGCCAACGATGTTTCCCGTGCCTTGTCCGAGCGGGCCGGTGGTGGCCTCGACACCAGGGGTTTCGCCGTATTCGGGGTGCCCGGGGGTTTTGCTGTGGAGTTGGCGGAATTTTTTCAATTCGTCGAGCGGGAGGTCAAATCCGGCGAGGTGGAGCCATGCGTAGAGGAACATGCTGCCGTGGCCACCGGAGAGGACAAAACGGTCGCGGTTGATCCATTGGGGCTGGGCCGGGTCGATGCACAAAACATTCCCGTAGAGCGCGGCGCCGATTTCGGCGGAGCCGAGGGGCAGGCCGAGGTGCCCGGATTTGCAGGCGGCGATGGCATCCATGGCGAGGCCACGGGCTTCGTTGGCGGCGCGAGTGAGCGCGGTGGTGTTGAGTGTGGTCATGGTTTGAGGCAGTGCAGAAAAGGACGAGCCCCACAGGCGTCAAAGAAAAAGGGAATACACCCACCCAAAGAGGCGCCATTACGCTACTCGCGCTTGACCCTACAGCCCTTTCCTCCTTTCGTGTGCCCTTGCCGCCATCATGAACAAAACATCCATCATTCTTGGACTCATAGCTCTGCTTTTTGCAGGAACAACCCTTCTTTTCTGGAGCGAAGGCGTCTCCGACGCCAAGCTCGCCGAGGCACGCGCCGCGCAAGACAAGCAAAGCATCCAAGAGCTCATCGACGTGAGAGCCTCCTTGAACGAGCGATTGCGGAATGAAAGCTCCGCGCGCAGCGCGAGCGAAAAACGCAGCGCCGAAATCCGAAAAGAACTGGAGGCCTCTCAGGAGGCCGTCGAAAAAATCACCACCAGCAGTTCCAAAGAAATCGCCGCCGCAAAAAGAGAAAATGCCGATTACAAGCAAAAACTTGACACGTCTGCACGCGAGACCGAGACGGCAAAGACAGACATGGAACGTGCCAAAGCCGAAGCCATCGAACTGGAAAAAAAGCTGACCGAGGCGCGCGCCTTGGTCGAATCGCTCAATGTCGAAGTAGCCTCTCTACGCGAGGAGACCGGTGTGAATGCTCTGGCCATCAAAATTGCCTCCCTCGAAGAAGCGCTGAAACAGGCCCGCTCGACAGGAATCGGCGAGTTGCAAGAGACCATCGTCGCCCTCGAAAGCACAGTTGCCGCTCTGAAACAAGCCGCCGCACAAGACCGCCAAACAATCCAATTGCGCGAAGAGACCATCACAAAGTTGGCCAAGGAAAACGAAAAACTCGCCACTGAAAACAAACGCCTGAAGACACCACCTCGCCGTGTCGGCGCCGGCCTTGGCATGCCGGATAACCGGTAAAGGCCGGTGGCGCGGGCTTCGTGGAAAACGCGATGGCATAACGCAACACCGATGCCACCGATGACAAGATTGGGTTGGGGCGAGCACCAACGAGGCAAAACAAAAAAAGAAGGAAGAACCTCGTGCAAGGGTACTGCAGCCGGAGTCTATCGGCGCACGGGATCTGTGCGTTTCTCCTCCACTGCATTCATCACACCTTTGAGGGTCAAGGACTTGGGCATTGAGGGGTTGTCTACGATAAAATAAGTTTTCGGTCTTCCCGGGCGATAATGGAAGTAAGAGCCAAAACTCTGGGTGCGACTCCATGCCTGACCTTCCTGAAGGAAGCATCTGATCATCATGCCAAGTTCCTTTTCTCCCCAATCCACTAAGGTGGATTGCCCCGGTTCCAAGACCACGTGCTTTGATTCCATGTCCAACAAGGTACGTTGGCGGCCAAGATTGATAAAACGCCAGCTATTTTTCCCCGTTTTGAAATCCACATCCGGCACGACAAGGGTCGAATAACGCTCTGCCGACGCCTTGGCATCGCGCATGAACAAAATGAGAAAATGGCCTGTCGCCTGTGCAGGCAAAACCGCCTCAGCGACGAGCTGCGTCTCGGCTCTCTCTCCACCCTTGTTCGAGGTCTGCCGATAAAATAGAAGTTTCGGCAGACCTTCATAACGCATCGGCAGCGGCTTGTAGCTTGAGGGAATCTTGAGGCGTTGCTCTCTCCCACCGCTTCTGTAAGTCAGGCCTTCGATATCCACAGTGAGGCTGAGTGGCGAAAAACCGATTTTGACGGGCAATTGCGCCCCTGCAGGAGACGTCGATGGCGCCTGCGCCAACGCAATCGTGCTACTTGCCAGCAAAAAGCTTAAGTGATACAACTTGCGGATATAGTGCGAGAGTTTCATAGATTTTTTTGTTCGCTTGAAAATAACACAGGGACTCAAACTTCATCCGCTGAAAGCCAGCGTACAGAGACGACGCGGAAACGCCGCCCAAAATAACGGTTTACCGCATTAAGCGTCCGTCCTTCCGGATCGTTCGCCTTCTCCGGCGCGATGTCTGCCGTCTGTTTGCCATGTTGGGGGTCATTCCCCGTCCACAGATAATCGGGATAGCGCTGCACGACGGCCTCAAGCCAGGCACGCCCTGCGACTCGCCCACTGATCTTCCCATCCATCGTGCCATAGGCTCGCACGATAAAGGTGTCGCTGCGCACATTCAGACGCGAGCCAATCGCTTGGAAAATATCACCTTGGAGAGTCATCCCTGACGCAGCCCCCGCCAGCGGAACCTGATTATAACTATCGGTAAATGCCAACGAATTGGGATAATAAAACGCATTATCTTCCCCTCCTTTGTCCAACATGTCTTTGCGAAGCACCTTGCCGTCTATAAGCCCCGAGTTGATATTGGCACCGCGCTTATCTGCTTGGAACAAGGCATGTTGCACAACGCCAAGACGCACAAAATCATCTTTGGTATCGCCATTCGCGTTGGGGTTCACACAGCGGTTCACAAACTCCGCAAGCGAAAAGAACGGACGGCAAAGCTCAACCGACTCGCTCGAGCCATTCTTTACGAAATAGCTTATTTCCACTTTGTGATCCTTGTCCACATGGCCACTCTGATTGTGCTCATGTGAAAAACGCCTGCGGATCACCTCAATGATGGACTTTGAGAGCTGCTCAATCTGTTTGGTATCCAGCAACTTTGCGCCCGTCCAAGCCTCTTCTGCGGTGATATTTTTCGACGCCTCGCGGGAAGCGACTGCTGGATTCGCTCTCGGAAGTGCTATTTTGTCCGGTGTTCCGACGGCTTCAGTTCCCACCTTGCCCGCCGCAACCTCCGCACCCTTGGTACCCCCTAAGACGGTCTCCCATGCGCGGTAATCCATCGCATTCACATTAAAAGTGCCTTCTTGCAACAAATGGGCAGCGGATTTGTACCACGCATATTTGTCACTCAATAAGCTTTTTTGTTCATTTTTGTCAGAATAAGGATTCAGCAGAAAAAACGGATTCACCAAGGAGGCCTTGTGCGCGATAAAATCATTCCAAACGGCGTCTTGCTTGCTCACGACCACCGGGGGCTTACTGTTTTCAGCCGAATTCACTTTGGGTGCGATAGTAGAGAAATAATAACGATCCCAAAGTGCCGTATTCATCAACCAAGAGAAGTCGTGGTTATTGTAGGGCCAGCAGGCGCCGCGCGAAATAACGTTGACAGGAAACAAAGGAGAAGGCAAGGCATGACCCGCACCGAGGGAGGGCATGTGGTCAACGACGCCAAGGGGCGCATGTTGAAATTGGCCAAGCGAGAGCAGAGGAGCACGCGGCACCGCGACAGGTACCACCGCCCCAACGCTAGAAGAAGCCAGACTGTAACCACCAAAGGCACGCCCCGGCCCAGGCATCTCGACAACCCCCCCCCAATCTGACACACCTTCGCCACCGAAACAAAATTGCCAACTCGGTGAGGTAATGGCATACCCACCCATGGTCATTTGCGCATACTTGGCATAAACAGGGGCCAAGGGATTGCTCATGATAAAGGACGGATAACTGTTGCCATTGAACATATCACTCGGCTTGGGATAAGACAAGCTATTATAAAATTTATAATCATTGGGCCACTGCAATGTCTTCTCAAAAAAATCAGCAAAAGCAAGCGGGAGATCAGTCTGCTCGTACCCCATTGTCTTCCGCACTACGATGTTATCCAGTGGCCTTCCCCCAAAATATGCCCGGTTTCCGGCGATGACAATCTCTCCGTGTATGCTGCACGCTGCCAAAGAATTGCGTTGATCTCCTGATTTCACACCAATATCATCCGGCTCCCAACTGTCTATCATCTCATACACTTGCAACTTGCTTTGGTTCATCTGAGACGTGTTATCTTCCCCCTGTGGGTTAAAGGCTTTCAAACGAATAATAAAATTGAGGGACTCTCCTTCCGAGATTTCCAGAGAACGCTTTCCTCCATCCAAAATATTGTCGAAAAAAATGCCTGCATTCGGAAAGTAGTTATTGCTCAAAGACAAGACGTTGTCGATCGAAGGCACTGGCTCAGGATGCTGGCTCGAAAAGACGCGATACTCGCCAGGCTGCATCAAGGTGGAAGGGATCAGAGAATGCAGCGTTTCGAGACTATTGTTGAGCCCAAAAAGTTGTGTCAAATCAGACCTTCCTTTACCTTCTACCTCAATTTCGAACACAGCATTTCGCTGCGAATAACGCAAAGGATAAGATGTCTTGCCGGACAGATAAATTGGGACATTATACGGATTGTGAAGGACAATAACAGGATTCAACACAAGCTGGATTTTTTTCTTTTTTTCCTCTCCAGAAACAGCTCGTGCTGTCAGCATCAAGATATATCGTGAGAGGTGGGGTGTTATCGCGACTTTTGTCGGGCGAAGAATAGCATGCTTCCCAAAATATTCAAAGTTTACCCGATCCGTCTGCGTGGCATTTGCCGAGCCGTTAACCATGGAGAGTGTGTTGTACAACCAGGAATAGGTAAACGGGAATTTGAGTGTGGATTCCATCCCCCTGATATTGTTCAGCGTCGAGGCACTTGGATAGAAAGTTCTGGCGCGCAACTTGCCATTTACAAAATTACCCCTGCCACCTTCAGGATCAGTCTCGTCTTTGTATAGCCTGTAATAATTTCTGAGCAGTTCCCAAGAAGGCCCGCGCACCCAGCTCTGAACCATGCCATCATAGGCCGAATCCACCATGCCGAGATCTAAGCTGTAAAGAGGGTTTGCCGGACGACCATTTGGGCCTGCATCACGATCTGCAATAACCATCTTTACTTTCTCCCAATTATCCCAAGTCGCAGTGGAATCCGAGCGCACCTCCTGATCTTTAGCGTTTCCATATTTCGCCTTAATATTGAGTGTCACTGGGAATTTGCTCTGCTTGTTTCCGAATTGTTCATTAAAATCATCCAAACTTAAATTATCCTCAAAAATGAGGCTCATATCGTGTTTCAGCCCACCCCAGCGCGCACTGGTCTGGAGGCCTTGGGAATGTGCTGTCACTGTGTGTTTATACGAGTGCACGTTGGAGGTTCTTGGCACACCTTTCAAATTAAGAAAACCTGCTGCGTCGAGCACGGAGTCTATATTCTCATCCGTGTTGTTCACGGCTCCCCAGTCTGGATATAATTCTATGGCGTTACGCGATGCGAGAAGGCGCGCCTGACCCCTTGCTGAATTGGCCCTTTCTTCCCGGTACTTATCCCGAAGATTCAAGCGTGCCTTTACGCCCTCGTCTCCCACCCAATAAGCGACGCGCCCCATTATCTGGTCTTCCGCGTTGTGAACGGGGATACTCCGCACTGTAACCGTGCTGTCAAATGTCTGTACATCTTTTTTTTCTTTTTGTTTCGAGACCAATGTGACGCGATCATCGCTATCTTCGTGGACTTCCCAAGGTGTGTTATAGCCGCCTTCGTACTCTTTTTTCACGTTATCCACTGCACGTGAATGCAGTTGTTTTTCGCCGCTAACGAGCCATGCAGGCGGGCGCCCCTGGTTGGCCAGACGTGAATCCCAGATTGCCGTCCAATACGGGTTGCGCCGTTCCCAGTATTTGAGCCACTGATCGGTGTTTTCAATGACATCGCCCGGGCCTGTGGCGTTGGCCTGCGCGGTAATGCGCTGGTCTGCCCCGGCCTCCTGCTGCAGATGGGCTAGAGCCATGCGCAGCCCAGAGTAGGCGACGAGTTGTGCGCGCCGTCGGTCGGCGCTCGCCTCGGTGAGGCGCAGCTCAAAGCCTAGGAAAGCCGTCAAGGCCATCACGAGGGTAAGTAGCAAAAACATTACCGTGAGCGCGAGGACGAGGGAAAAGGCGCGCGAGGATGAAGGCTTGGAAGCGAGGGAAACGGGCACCGCCTTTGTTCGCAATATGGATGAGAGATGGAGACGCATGGTGTTTCGAGTTGGGTGTTTGAAATCTGGAGCGAAGACTTACCGAGGTTGGCGGGAAGACAAGTTTAATCACTGTCGATATTCAAAATATTTGAAATGGGGCCCAATTTTGTTTCCCCTGCTTTGTTGCGTGCTTGCAAGCAGGGAAAATTTTCAGTTGGGTCATTCAGTTTTTCACATGGAACGACAACTCGCCACCATTCTTGCGGAGGCTGCAGCGGCAGCGCCTGGCATTCAGACGCGCCCGGATTTTGATGAGTTCAAGGCGCGCATAAGCGGCCCCAATGGGGCATTGACTGCTGCGATGAGAGGCATGGCGGCGATGCCCAAGGAGAAAAGGCCCGAACTGGGGAAACTGCTCAACCAAACCAAGGGCGAGGTGGAGAAACTGCTCGGCGCCACGCTCCACCGCGTTGAGCAGAACGAGACTGCGGCGCGGCTCGGCCCACCGATTGACCCTACCCTACCCTCGCCGGATGATCTTGCGGGCTCGCTCCACCCGCTTACCCAAGTGCGCGAGGAGGTCGTCGGTGTCTTTCGCAAACTGGGGTTTACCGTTGCCGAGGGCCCGGAAATCGAGAGCGAGTGGTATTGCTTCGATGCGCTCAACACTCCGGAGAACCACCCCGCGCGTGACATGCAGGACACGCTTTTCATGCCCGCTGGGACGCGTTGCGCGGACGCGCCGAGGCATGGAGATGAAGCCTACCTGCTGCGGTCGCACACGAGCACCGTGCAGATCCGCACCATGCTGCGCCAAGAACCGCCCATCCGCATCGTTGCCCCCGGGCGCTGTTTTCGCCGTGACACGGTAGACGCAACGCACAGTGCGAACTTTCACCAGATAGAAGGGCTCTGGGTGGACAAGCAGGTGACGCTGCGCGACCTCAAGAGCGTGCTTGATTTCTTCGTACGCGAGGTCTTTGGCACCAGCGCGGAAACACGCCTTCGCCCGAGCTTTTTCCCATTCACCGAACCGAGTTTTGAGATGGATCTACGCTCGCCCAACCTTGGCCGTTTGAGCAATCGCTGGCTGGAGATCATGGGCTGCGGCCTTGTTGACCCCAAGGTCTTCGAGAACGTGGGCTACGCGCCCGAGCAATGGACGGGGCTGGCCTTTGGTGTTGGCCTCGAGCGCATCGCCATGCTCTTGCATGGCATCGACGACATCCGTCACTTCTACGCCAACGACCTGCGTTTCCTGCGGCAGTTCGCCTCATGAGAAACAGGGGGATCCGCGCGACGAAAAGGCTGATAAACGTCAACCCACCACCCCGCCGTCCCAACAATGCCCCCACCACTGGAACCCGAAACTTACTTGCGCCACTTTGTGAGCGCTGCGGATGCAGCGGGCTTCAAAGTGATGGAATACGGCCTCGCGGGCAACCTCCCCCTGCTCGCCGCTGAGCGCCAACCCGACGCCCCCCCGTGCATGGCGATCTACCTCTCTGCTGGCATCCACGGCAACGAACCAGCAGGCCCGCTGGCGTTGCTCTCCCTCATCTCCCAAGGTTGGTACGACCCGGGGATCGCTTGGCACGTGCTGCCCTTGCTCAACCCCCGGGGCATGGCTGCCGGGACGCGCGAATCCCCCGACGGGCTCGACCTCAACCGCGATTTCCGCGAGGGGCTCGCCGCCGAGACGCGCGCGCACCGCGAATGGCTCGCCCGCATGGCATGGCGCTACGACGCGGCCCTCTCCCTGCACGAGGACTGGGAGGCCTCGGGCTTCTACCTCTACGAAATGCACGAGCCGAAAATGCCCCGCCCAGGTGTGGCCATCCTGCAGGCCGTGGAGCCGCTCACGGGACTGGACCACTCCACGGTGATCGATGGTTTTCCGGCACAAAACGGCCTCTTGCGCCCTCATGCCGACGTCTCCCTTGAGACGGTGGCGCAATGGCCGGAGCAGCTCTACCTGCGCGCACACCACACTACGCTGTCACTCACCTTCGAGACGCCGACGGCCCTGCCCATCGAGCTGCGCGTACGCGCACAGACGGTGGCCATCAAAACAGCCGTCAACCAGCTGCTCGCACCACGCATGGAAAACAGCTACGAGATATGAGCGGCGGCACGCCATCGGCACCGGTAAGTCCCGGCAAAGCCCGGTTTTTTTATTTTCAATTCGCCATCACTCTCGTCAAATCCAACCGTTTTTTCGCACATGGCCTTCCCAGCATTCGCAATTCATCTCCACCTCGCCGCACTTGAGGGCGGGAAGGATCTCACTTGGTTCTTCAACCAATGTGACACCTTCGGCAAATGCATCACAGGCCTGCTCGTTTTCTGCTCAGTCATCAGCATCGGTACGATGCTCATGAAATCCCTCGAGCTCTCGTCACTGCGTCGTGGCAACACGCTCTTTGAGCAAAAGCTGCGCGGAGTGGACTCCATCATCGGCGTAAAGTTTCTGCGCGGCCTCGCCGAACTCTGCCCATACGAGTACCTCGCCTCTGAGGCAGGCTCAGCCTTCCAGCGCCATCGAGGCAAAGTGCTCACGCAAGCCAGCATCGCCCTGTGCATGGGCCATGTGGAAAATGCTATCGCACGCGGTGTCGCACGGCAGCTCGTGCGCTACGAGCGCCGCCTCATCCTGCTCACATCCCTCGTCTCCGGTGGGCCATTTTTGGGGCTGCTTGGCACGGTTTACGGCGTCATGATCGCCTTCGGCGGGCTCACCGACAAGGCGACAATTTCCCAGCTTGCGCCGGGCGTCGCGGGGGCTCTCCTCACCACCACCTGCGGCCTCCTCGTCGCCATCCCGGCCACCTTCGGCTACAACTACCTCATCACGCAGGCTAAGCTGATGTCCACAGAGCTGGAAAACTATGCCAGCAGCCTCGCAGATCGCATTGAGCTCGAACTCCAGGAATTGCTCCGCCGGGCCGAGGAGGACGCCGAGAACGCAGCAGCCGCGCAAGCTGCCGCCGTGCGCGCCGCAACAAGTGCCGCCCAGCAACAGCCATTCCCGCCCGGCCCGCACACGCACAACGACACATCGCCTTTCCCGCCAGAGCCATTCAACCCAAGCTTCTGACAACACATACCCGCGCGCGCTACCACACACATATGCCTCGACACAACTTCAGCCGTCGGCGCCACATGCACGCCTTGAGCGAGATCAACGTCACTCCGTTGCTCGATATGTGTTTTTGCCTGCTCATCATTTTCATGATTGCCACCCCCGTCCTCGAGCAGACCACCCTCATCGACTTGCCACTCGCCTCAAGGGCCATCGCCACCCCGCAGCCCCAAACGCCCATCAAACCGCTCACCATCACCCTCGACAAAAGGCACCAGATCATCTTCGAGGGGCGCGTCATGAGCGAGGAAGCCCTCAGCGTGGAGCTGCGCCGCCTCGCTGCCCTGCCAGCCGAACAACGCCCTCTCATCCACCTCAGGGGCGACGGCGACCTGCCCTACAAACACATCATGCGGATTTATTCTCTGGCCAAGAAATCCGGCATCGAAAAAATGGGCCTTGCAACAGAGCAAAATGATTAACGCACATGGCTCATGAGAATTCCAAAGGCTGGGTGGGCTCGCTACTGCTCCACGGTCTCCTCGCCGGGGCGCTCGTCGCTTTCTCAGGCCTCGGCGCCCGCCAGATGGCCGAGAAGAAAGATCCCGGCAGCCTCGTGCTCGTGCTCAACGGCGATGGCTCACTTGCGCCGGGCGCAGGTGACGGCAAATCCGAAATCCCTGAAGGCCGCCCAGATGCCGCACCACCACGAGACGACCTCACCGAAGCGCTCAAGGAAATCGCCAAACAGGTAGAGAACTTGCCCCCGCCAACAGAACCCGAGCCACCACCCGCCAGCCCACCCAAACCCGACACCAAGCCCATAACGCCTCCCAAGGATCCAAAGCCCCGGGAGCCCGAGCAAATGACGCTGGAGCAATTCAAGGCAAAGCACCCGGGGAATATAAGACCCAAACCACCCAAACCAAAGGGGAACAACAAGAGCACGGGGGCAAATAAATCGGCGATCGTTTCACAGGGCCTGAACATCAGCAACATCATCACCGGGCCCTTGGGCGTGCAAGGCGGCGCAGGCCTCGGCGGCACACCCAATGGCGGTGGACCTATCGTCGCCCAATACACACAGCGCCTCGCCATGCTCATCCGCGCCCAATGGCAACACCTGCTCGACCTCGAAGGCCGCAGTATCCCACCCGGCACATCCGGGAAATTCCTCCTCTCCATCAGCAACAATGGCAGCATCAGCTTCGCTGGTTGGGAGCGCAGCCCGGGCAATGCTCATTTTGAGTCGCTCTTACGCCGCGCCATAGACGCTGTCGGCAACGCAGGGCCGCGCCCTCCCCAAACGCCTTCCTCCGTCTCTTTCGACATCGTCGCCTCTGCCCCATAGCCCAAGAAAATATCCCCGCTGTAGCTCAACACGGCACAAGGCCCAACACGATCACCGCAGCAGCGGCGAGAACGATGGCCACGGCAGCAGGCAGCGGGGTCTTGATCAACCCACTAGCATCGCCGTGCTCTTTCACAGGATCCGCAACAAAGACAGCTTTCAGTATTTGCAGATAATAATACAGGGCAACGGCACTCATCGCTATCGCGAGCAAAACAAGCCAGAAAAACTCTGAGCCCGGCTTACAAACACCGAGCGTCTCTCTGAAGACGGCAAACTTCGCAAAGAAGCCCGCAAGCGGCGGCACGCCCGCGAGCGAGAGCACAAACACCAAGAGGCAGGAGGATAACAAGCGCGAACGCTTCCACAGCCCAACGAGGTCCAAAATCTTCTGGCATCCACCGTTGTTCTCCACGACGGCAATGCAGCCGAAAACACCCAGCGTCGCGAGGCCATAGGTGAAAACATAATAAAGCAACCAGTAGTGGGCCATGCTCTTAGGGTGAGCTTGCGTGTACACCGCGATGAAAAGCACGCCGGCGTGTGCTATCGCTGAATACGCCAACAGGCGGCGCACATTGGTCTGCGCGAGGGCGGCGATATTGCCCAAGAGAAGTGATGCGATCACGAGACACACAAAAACCCAGCGCATAACGGGCAAATCTTCTCGAAAAAAGACCTCCGACGAAAAACGTGCCAACAACATAAAGCCCGCCAGCTTGGAGGCCGAGGCAACAAGGGCAGCCGTCGTGACAGGCGCGCCTTGGTAAGCATCCGGCGCCCAGTGGTGAAAGGGCGCAGCCGCAGCCTTGTATGCAAAACCGACAAGCACCATCACCAAGGCGACCACGCCAAGGGGCGTGTCGAAGATCGCTTGAGTAGCGCCAATTTTGTTGAAATCCAAACTATTGCTCAGCCCATAAAGCAGGCTGAAGCCGAACAGCAGGAAAGCCGAAGCCATCCCGCCATAGAGGAAATACTTCAGGCCAGCTTCCGCTGATTCGCGCCGCGTCTTGTCAAAACCAACGAGGATATAAAACGACAGGCCCGCCAGTTCCAGGCCCAGAAAGGCGACGAGGGTGTTCGTCGCGCTCGACATAAGCATGAGGCCGGTCAGCGCAAACAACACCAAAGCGACATGCTCTGCCGTATTCTTCAGGCGCGAGGTGCCAGCCAACAATAACAACGCCAACACGCCAAGCGCCAACAAGGCGAAACGGCTGCCGAACAGCTCCAAACTGACAAATTCTCCAAAGAAAAAAGCAGCGGCGAAGGCAGCAACCGTAGCAGCGAGCGCCACGGCCACCGCAAAATCTGTGCGTAGAGCATGCGAACGTCCACGTACCAACGAGAGGTCAGCGGCGAGCACCACCAACGCGCCAAACACAAGCAGTGCCTCGGGCAAAAACGCAAAGAAGAAAGAATAGTCTGAGTGTGTATTCATTGAGCCACTCCTTGGATGGCGATTTTCAAAAGAGGTGATTCCAACGCAGGCGCGATCCAGTCAAGCAGCAGATCCGGGCGAATGCCAATGACAATGCTCACGCCAAGAAGCAGGACGGCACCAAGTTTTTCAGGAAGCGTGATCGGGGCAAAAGGATGCTCGCCCGCCAAACCACCCAGCGAGTCAACAGCACCTTTCCCGTCCCCGCCAACACCCGCTGATTTCCCAAAGAATGCCTGCTGGACAGCACGCAGCGTGAACGCCGCAGCAACCGGGATGCCAAGCACGGCCAGCAAGGCCCACACTTGGCTGCGTTGCCATGTGCCCGCCAAGATGGCCAACTCAGCCGGGAAACCGCTGAAACCAGGCATCCCCATAGAGGCCAGTGCCGCGAGCACAAAAACCACCGCCACGAAAGGCATACGCCGCGCAAGCGCCATACGCCGCAACTGCCGCAAATCCCGCGTGTGCGTCCGCTCATACACCATGCGCCCCACAACCGCAAAGAGTAGCCCAGCCACCACGCCATGAGAAAACATCTGCAATACCGCGCCGCTCACAGCCTGCGTCGTCGCAGCAGCAAGCCCGAGCAAGACAAAGCCCATGTGGCTCACACTCGAGTAGCCGATGACAAACTTAAAATCCGACTGCACCAAGGCAACAAGCCCCGCGTACAAAATCCCCACAATCGCCAGCACGGCGATCGCTGGCTGGAACATCGCAAAGCCCTCAGGGAATGCGGGCAAGGCCACGCGCAAACACCCATAGGCACCAAGCTTCATCACCACGCCCGCCAACAACATGGACGCTCCCGTCGGCGCAGCCACGTGCCCCGTCGGCGCCCAAGTGTGAAAAGGGAACATGCCCGCGAGCACCGCAAAACCCGTGAACACCAAGGCAAAAAGCGGCACCTGTATCCCGGAAGGCAAGTGACGCGCCGCACTAACAAGCTCAACCATGCCAAAACTCGTGCCCGTCTCACGCGCCGCCCAGAGCAAACCTGCCATCACCAACGCACTCCCTGCAAAGGAATAAAGCACAAGCTTCATGGCCCCATACTCGCGATTCGTCGAACCCCACACCGCGACAAGAAAGTACTTTGGTACAATCGCTATCTCGTAAAAGACAAACAACAGCAGGGCGTCCGCGCTCAAGAACACGCCATAGACCCCGCCAACAAGGGCAAGAAAAAGCGCAAAAAAATCCCCAGGTCTCTTCTTCGTTTCCCAGGAAAACAAGACAGCAGCTATGCCCGCCAGCCCAGTGAGTAACACAAACGTAAGGCTAAGCCCATCCACAGAAAGCGCGTAATCCGCAAATGGCAGCCACCGCGCGTTGACGAGAGAAACCGGACCGCTTGACGGGGAAAATTGACAGGCCGCACAGGCACCTATCGCTATCGTGCCCGCCATGCTCGCCAAAGCGATCCAGCGCGCAAGCAATGGGGAACGACGCCCACCGAACCACGACAGCAGCGCACCACCGAAAGAAAGGTAAATTGTCCAAGGAAGAAGACTCATTATCGTCGGGAAGGGAGCCGGGAAAACCACAAAGCAACCCAAAAGGCAATGCGCGAGGTGCCGCTCACCTCAGACGAAACCCGAGCCACACCGCCGCCAAGGGCAACAGCAGCGTGAGGGCAATGTTGCCCAACGCAAACCACGTCTGGCCGCGATGCATCTGCTCAAGCGTCTGCCAGCTAAAAGCGGAAAACGTCGTAAACCCACCGCAAAATCCCGTCACCAACAAAGCATGCCAGCGCATCGCCACAGGCTCATCCCAAGCACCCGTGCGCCCCATGACAAAGCCAACCAAAAACGCCCCGAGAACGTTCACCAACAGCGTCGCCCAAGGGAACTCCCCCTTGAGCGCCAACGCCACGCAGCCACGCAAAAGCGCACCCGCCGCACCACCCGCCGCCACAAGGCATGCCCATTGCAAATTCATGCCGCGAGGCTGCGCCAAACGCTCCACTGCCGCCAGAAAAAATCCTTCGCGCACCCATGCCTCATTGTACGCTCCCTTTTCCACCTTGCACCACACACCGCACAGGCGTGTCATGCACGCATTGTGAACCCGAGGATTACAACCACAGGCAGCTCCCTCCAAAGGAAGCGTCAGGCACACAGACTACCTAACGCCCAGCATCAGGCCCTTGCGTTGCCAGCTCGCCATTTCACAGGTGCCACAGCTCTGACCATCCTCGGCGCATTTCTGTTCAGTCTGCTCTTCCACTTCACCCTATGGAAAGCCATGCCCAACACCTTTTCCACCATCATCCCCCGGGCGCCTCAAAAAACACGCCAGCTCGTCGCACGCGCCACAACCGTACCCGTGGAACTGCTGCCAGAGGAAATGCGCCCCCCAAAACCACGATTCGTCTCCATAAACCCGGAGGCGCCCTCTTTCTCGCCCCCCAAAACGCAAAATACCGGAGCCGCCACACAGCGCGCAGCCCAACCCAGGCCAGACACGCAGCGCAACGACATGCCTAAAATCGACGGCGAAATCGAAAAATCCACCCACATCGTGAACAACATCCCGCGCGAATTTCTCCCCCAACACCTGCAGCCCAAACCCGGCCAACCACTGGGCCACCTCCCTACCAACGACACCCCCGAAACACCCGCACCACCCACTGCGCCACCATCTGCCGACACCCAGAGCCCAACGCACACAGCCCCAGACCAACCCAGCCCACAACAACAAGACACAAGCGCCGGTAGGGCCGACCGCACAAAAGAGAGTTTCCCCAAGCACAAGGCAGAAAACAGTCGCGAAAAACGCAGCACCACAGACGACACAACCCGGCAAAGAGCGGATAAACAACCAAACACCGAAAAGAAAAAAACAAAACCGGCCCCCAACCCCGAAAACAAAAATAAAGCTACGACGAAACCCACCATCACACGACAGGAAAACGCCGCCGACAACTTGACGCCAGCCCCACGGCCCCAAGCCGCAAAAGTCGGAACATTCGGCCTGCTCGCACGCCGCCCAACGGGCACCAACGAGGCAGGCATCGTCTCCCTCGACTCTCGCTACAGCGAATTCGGCGACTACGCCCAACGCATGGTCGAAATCATTCAAGCCAACTGGTGGATGTCCCTCATGCGCACAAAACACCGCGAAACCGGCCACACTGTCGTCGTCATCGAATTCATCCTCCGCAAAGACGGCACACTCCGCAACGTCGTCATCAAAGAAAGCTCCGCCAGCCAAACTGGCACCTACACCTGCAAAGACGCCATCGAATCGCGCACCCCATTCGATCCATGGACACCCGAAATGATCGCCACCCTCGGCGATGAAGACCACGGGTGCTTCACCTTCCACTACCGCTAACCTTGCCCGGAAAATATGCCACCGCCACTCCCTCTCGGCACCTCGGCCCGCATCCTCGCACAACACCACACCGGCCTCATCGCTCTCGAAAAACCCGCTGGCCTCGCATCGCATCCCAACGGACCATCCGACAAAAAACAGGCCCTGCTTAACGCGCCTTACAATCTCGACGACGAATATTACCAACTCGCCGACGGCACACGTCTCTTCCTCCTCAATCGTATCGACTCGCCAACCAGTGGACTCGTCCTCGCCACGGCAGAGCACACCCTCGCCGCACACATCAAAAAACTCTTCCGCGCCCACGACGGCAGCGTATCCAAAACCTACTACGCCATCGTCAAAGGTGCGCGCCTGCCCTTCCCTCAAGGAACTTGGCGCGATCGACTCTCCAAGCGCCATGACAGCAACAGCAAACTGCGCGCTACCCAAGGCGGTAACGGTGGCCTCCCCGCTATCTCCCACTACCAATGGCTCGGGGGCACACGCACGCCACTTTCAATCTCCCTGCTAAAACTTTCCCCCCAAACCGGGCGTACACACCAACTGCGTATCCAGTGCGCCATGCACGAACACCCCATCGCAGGCGACAAGACCTACGGCGATTTCACCTTCAACCGTACGCTTGGAAAACAAACCCATCCCCCCTCCACCCGCCTCTTCCTACACGCCCACACCCTAAAACTGCGCTTCATCTGGAACTCACACCACGAAGAATTTTCCGCGACGTCCCCAATCCCCGACACATTCAAACAATTCGACCTCCCATGCCCATAAAGTATGTCATCACAAGATCTCAAGCCAGTGGTAAAAACAGCGCGGAAACACCCATGTCTAAATATCATGGACAGGGCGTGTATCTCAAATTTCCCTCAAACCTACGCAATGTTCGGCTCATTTTTCCAAAAGTTCAAAGAGACCATCCGCAAAAACACTCCCACTTTCCAAAAAATCTTTGGCAAGGTGGGCGGGCTTTTTGCCGCGAAACTCGACACCGCAACACTCGATGAGCTGGAGGAAGCACTGTACTCGGCTGACTTCGGCGTCGAGACCACAACGGAGATTCTCGAAGAAATCCGCGCGGACTACCGCAAGGACAAGGGTCTACGCGGGCAGGACGCCGCGCGAATCGGTTCTGCCGTCCTGAATCGGGTGCTCGAAGGCGCAGAAGGACGCTACGAGCCAGATGCTTCCCGCAAGCCCGAAGTGATCGCCCTGCTCGGCGTCAACGGTGCCGGGAAAACAACCACAGCCGCCAAAATAGCCTGGCGCCTGCAGCAAGACGGGCACAAGGCCATCCTCGGCGCGTGTGACACCTTTCGCGCCGCCGCCAATGCGCAAATCCACGCATGGGCCGAGAAGCTCAAGGTGGAACTCGTGGCCAGCCAGCACGGCGCAGATGCCGCAGCTGTGGCCTACGACACCGTACACGCCGCCCAAGCACGTGGCCACGACGTCGCCGTGCTCGACACAGCCGGGCGCCTGCACACGAAAGGGCACTTGATGGAAGAGCTGAAAAAGATCGGGCGCGTTGTGCAGAAGCTGGATTCCATGGCACCCCATCACCGCTGGCTCGTGGTGGACGGTTCACTCGGGGTAAACTCCATCGAGCAGGCACGCGTTTTTCACGAAGCCGTCGGCCTGACAGGCCTGGTGATCACGAAGCTCGACGGCACCTCACGCGGCGGGGCCCTCGTGGGCATTTACCGTGCCCTGCACATCCCTGTCTACTTCGTCGGCATCGGCGAACAGCCAGAGGATCTCCAGCCCTTCTCTGTCCAAGCCTACACCGAGGCCCTCTTCGGATGAGTAGTAATATTTTGATCGAAGCAACGCGAAGCCTCTCCAGCGAGCTTCAGAAGATGGACTTTGGGGCGGCGGCGGCCTTCGTTTACAACCCACTGGAGTATGCCCGTGAGATCCACGAAACTTACCTCGCGCGACATGCCTGCGGGCGCAAGCGCGTAGTCTTCCTCGGTATGAACCCCGGGCCCTACGGCATGGCGCAGACTGGCATTCCATTTGGCGAAGTGTCCGCCGTGCGCAGTTTTCTTCACATAGAGGGACCTGTAGGGAAACCAGCCCGCGAACATCCGCACAAACCCGTCGAAGGCTTTTCTTGCAAACGCTCCGAGGTAAGCGGTCGCCGCCTCTGGGGTTTTTTCGAGAAGCACTTTGGCAACGCAGAATCCTTCTTCCGCGAACACTACGTGCACAACTACTGCCCCCTGCTCTTCATCGAAAACACACGCCTCGGACGAAACCTCACACCTGAACAACTCTCGCTCGACAGGCAGGCAGAGATAAACAAACTGTGTGACGCCTTCCTGCGCCTTCTTCTGGCAGAGCTACACACTGAACTCGTCGTCGGAGTCGGCGGCTTTGCCTGGAAACGCGCGCAAGAAGCCTTGGCAGGCCGACCCGTGCGCATCTGCCGGGTGCTGCATCCCAGCCCGGCCAACCCTGCTGCAAACCGTGGCTGGGAGGAAGCCGCACTGGAGAGCCTCAAGCAGGCAGGTGCCTGGCTGAAAACGGCGCAGTGACTACGGCTGCGCGACAACACTTTTCGAGTTCCAAGCCCCTGTCCCCCCTGATTTTCTGGGCGCATGTTTTGGGAATTCCTGCACGAGATACAACTACGCCACCCTTGGGCCTTCGCCGTTTGTTTCGGCGTATTCGGTGCCATGGTGGGCAGCTTCCTCAACGTGTGCATCGCACGCGTTCCGAAGGGCGAGTCTGTCGTGCGCCCCGGTTCGCACTGCACATGCGGCGCGCCCATTCCATGGTTTCGCAACATCCCCGTGCTCGCCTGGTTTTGCCTGCGCGGGCGCGCAGCCTGTTGCGGGCGTGCATTCAGCGTACGCTACCCGCTGGTGGAGGCCTTGACGGGCGCACTCTTTGCCTCCTGCTGGCTGCTGCTGCCCTGGCAACAGGCACTGCCGGGCATGCTCCTCGCGGCCTGGTTGGTCATACTCGCCTTCATCGATCTCGATACGATGTTCCTGCCAGATACCCTGAACATCAGCCTTGCCATTGTCGGCATCGTGCTCTCGGTGGCGCTGCCCGGCATGCATGGCTACGCGAGAACGTCGCCATGGTTTGCCGCCACGATAGCCTCTGCAGCAGATTCCCTCACCGGGGTTCTCGCGGGGACAGGCTTGGTATATTGGTTCCGCCTGCTGGCTTCCTGGGCCGCCGGACGCGAAGCCATGGGCGAAGGGGATGTCATCCTGCTGGGCGGCATCGGCGCATTTTGCGGCTGGCAAGGCGCGTTCTTCGCCCTATTTGGCGGCTCAATGATCGGCGCGTTGGTGCTCCTTCCATTGCTTCTGGTCAGGAGAATCTTCCGCCATCCCGCGCCCCCTACACATGAGCGCGAAGCCCAGGCGAGTTCCCATGCATCCTGCGAAGGTAACGATACGGAGCTTGGGAAAGAGAGCACGAGCAGCCTTGGGCTTGAGGTACCGTTTGGCCCTTGGCTGGCTGCCGGGGCCATGGTGTGGGTGTTGCTGGCACGCGCGCCACTGGCCCAGTTTGTGGCGCAGTTCCGGGCGATGCTCGCCAGCTTTACGGGGCCAATCTATTGATCTGCCAAGACGCGTCGCCAGCGCGGGTGTATTGGAAACGGTCGTGCAGGCGGCTGGGGCGTCCTTGCCAGAATTCCATCATCGACGGGACAACACGATAGCCACCCCAAAAGTCAGGCAAGGGCACTTTCCCTTCAGAAAACTTGCGCCGCATTTCATCGAGTTTTTTCAAGAGCAACTGACGCGAGGAGATGACGCTACTCTGGTGAGAAACCCATGCGCCAAGCTGGCTGCCGTAGGGACGCGACATAAAATAGGCGAGCGATTCCCGGGTGCTGATTTTCTCCGCCATCCCGACCACCTGCACCTGCCGCTCCAAGGCGAGCCACGGGAAAAGAAGCGAGACCTGTGGGTTCGCCCGAATATCCTCCGCCTTATGGCTCGTGTAATTGGTGAAAAAGACAAAACCACGCTCGTCAAAAGCTTTGAGCAAAACAGTACGACAGCTTGGGGCGCCGCTTCGCGAGACGGTGCCGAGGCTCATGGCATTGGGCTCGATGAGTTCCAGCTCGCAGGCCTGGCGAAACCACAGCTCAAATTGTGCGATTGGCGAGGGCGCGAGGTCGCCCAAGTCGAGCCCGGCCCGGGCATATTCCTTGCGCAAGTGGGTGATGTCCATGCGAATGGGCAGCAGCTATGACTGAGTTTTCAAGGCCAGCAAGTCTTTCATCACACGGCCAAGATTTGCCGTCTTCACAACATTGCCAAAGGCATCGTGCAACAGCTTGTACTGTGCGTAGAGCTTGTCGTAAATGATCTGGTTTTCCCGGATTGGGCGATAAGTCTTGGACTTGAGACCTGTCATCGCCGCCTGCGCGGTTTTGAAATCGCGATGGACACCCGCAGCCACAGTTGCAGACACCGCCGCACCAAGCGCGCAAGCCTGCGAGGAGCGCGAAACGCGAATTTCACACCCCGTCACGTCCGCGTATATCTGCATGAGCAAGGAATTTTTCTCGGCGATGCCACCCGAGCAAACGATACGTCGCACGGGGACACCGTATTCGCGGAGACGCTCAATGATGGCACGCGCGCCAAAAGCCGTCGCCTCGATCAAGGCCCGGTAAATCTCTGCAGGCGTCGTGTAGAGCGTCTGGCCAAGCAAGAGGCCCGTCAGGCTCTGATCGACGAGGATCGTCCGGTTGCCGTTGTTCCAGTCAAGCGCGAGCAAGCCGGATTGCCCAGGGCGCAAGGCAGAGGCCTCCTTGGTAAGCCTGACGTGAGCGGAGGCGTCGCCGAGGACGCGTTCGACGAACCACTTGAAAATATCCCCGACGGCTGACTGCCCGGCCTCGATCCCAATGTAGCCCGGCAAAATTGAGCCGTTGACGATGCCGCAGATGCCGGGGACATTGGCGACACGCTTGCTGGCGACAGCGACAGCGCAGTCGCACGTCGAGGTGCCGATGACCTTGACAAGCGTGCCCTCCTCCACGCCGCAAGCGATTGCCCCGTAGTGCACGTCCATTTCGCCGATGGCGATGGGGATGCCGATGGGCAAGCCAAGTTGCCTGGCCCATTTAGGGCAGAGTTTTCCCGCCGGTGTGGAAGCGTCGTGGGCGGCGGTATAGAGACGATCCCGCAAGGCGGCAAGTTTCGGGTCGAGCGCGGCGAGAAACCCTTCGTCAGGGAGGCCTCCCCATTCCTTGGCGTACATGGCCTTGTGGCCCGCCATGCAGACGCCGCGCACGATTTGCGAAGGCGAGTTGGCACCAGCCAGCACAGAGGGGATGTAGTCGGAGAGTTCGACCCAGGAGTGCGCGGCATCAAAGACGGTGGGGTCTGTCTTAAGGCAGTGCCATATCTTGGCCCAAAACCACTCTGAGGAATAGATGCCACCGATCCTGGCGAGATACCTGGGGCGCTTGCGGCGCGCCATCTGTGTGATGAGGGCCGCTTCGGGGATGGACGTGTGGTCCTTCCAAAGCCAGCAAAAGGCGTTGAGGTTGCGAGCAAAGCGTGAGCTCAGCGCGAGAGGCTTGTTGCGCGCATCGACGGGGAGCGGGCTTGAGCCTGTGCCATCCACACCGATGCCGACGACGTCTGCCGACGAAAAACCCGGCACCGCCTTGCGCGCGGCCTCAAGCGCGGCCTTTACCCCATGCTCAAGGGCGAAGAGATAATCGGCAGGATGTTGCCGGGCGAGCAGGTGGTTGCTCGCGTCGAGGAAGACACCCTGCTCTCCCGATGGATAATCAATGGTGGCGAGACCAATTTCCCGCCCGTCCGCACAATCCACAACGAGCACGCGCGTAGAGTTTGTTCCGTAGTCAAGTCCGATGGAGTAGGCCATGCTACCCCGTCTCTTGTGCCAAATTTCACCTCCATGCGAGTGAAAACACGGCACGCGCGCGCCCCCCTGTTCCATCAACCCGGAGGCCAGCCAAACTCGCGCCCGGCAAGTAGGTGCAGGTGCAAGTGTGGCACCGTCTCGCCCGCTTGTTTGCCGTTGTTGATGACGATGCGAAAGCCTCCATCCAAGCCATGCTCGCGGGCGATCCGCCCCGCCGTGAAAAGCAGGTGGCCAAGCAGCGCGGTATCCGCCTCCGTGCTCTCCGTGAGGCGCGGCACAGGCGCCTTAGGCACCACGAGCAAGTGCGTAGGCGCCTGCGGCGAAATGTCGCGAATAACGAAGCAAAGATCGTCCTCATAGACAAAGGTGGTGGAAATCTCGCGGTCGGCGATTTTTTGGAAAATGGTCTTGGAAGCGCTCATCAAAAGGACGTTTGCTCGCAGGCAAACGACTTGCCCCGCCAACGTCAAGCCACGCAGCGCATGAGGCGGATTGCGTTCTTGCCTGTGCGCTTTGTTTCTCGAAACTGAGCGCCTCGAAATACCCACCGCCGGGTTCCCGCTCACACAAGCTCTTCTCACACATCTGCCCATGCCGAACAGCTCCTCCTGCGATGTCCAAGTGCATATCCCGCGCCATGTCGCCATCATCATGGATGGCAACGGACGTTGGGCCCGCAAGCGCGGGTTGGCTCGCATCAAAGGACACGAGAAAGGTGGCGAAAACGTCCTGGCCATCCTCGAGTCCGTGCAAAAGCTGGGCATCCGCTACCTCACGCTCTACGCGTTCTCCGTAGAAAACTGGAAACGCCCAGCAGACGAAGTCGCCGCGCTCATGCTCCTGCTTGAAGCTTACATTAACCGCTATTTTGATGAACTTGTGAAGCGGCGCGTCCGCCTGCGCGTCATCGGCAACATCAACGTCTTGCCCGACCACGCCCGGGTGCCCCTTGAACGCGCCATCCACGAGACGGCGCGCTTCACCGGGCAAACACTCGTCCTCGCCCTGAATTATGGCGCACGCTCCGAAGTACTGGAGGCCGCCCGTTCTTACGCCAATGACGTCGCGACTGGCCATGCCTCCACCGACGAGCTCAGCTGGGATAAATTCTCCCGCTACCTCTACACACGAGACATGCCCGACCCAGACCTCATCATTCGCACATCTGGAGAAACACGCCTGAGCAACTTCCTCCTCCTCCAAGCCGCCTATGCCGAGTGGTATTTCACGTCCGTGCTCTGGCCGGACTTCGACGAGGTACAGTTGCTGAAAGCCATAACAGAGTTTTCTCTCCGCGAACGCCGCTTTGGGAGAACGGGCGAACAAATCGCCTCGCAAAGCGACGCCACCTGAAAGCTCGCCCAACGCCTCCTTCCCCCCCCCCCCAACGCTCCAACAAACAAGGTCTCATTCGCTCAACAGCTCACTCCCATGCTCTCACGGCTTTTTTCCACAATCTCCATCTGGACACTCGTCGCCATCGCCTTGTACTTCGGCGGCATCCATGGCGGGCTGGCCATCCTGCTACTCGTCTCAGCCGCCGCGCACTGGGAGTTTTCTGGGATGCTCCTGCTTTGTGGGGCACAGCTGCTGCACCGGCGCCGTGGAATGACTGTCGCCCTCGGCGTGATCTTCCAGCTGGCCGTCTGCGCGAGTATTTTGGAGGAAAAAATCCCCGCCAAGATCTATGGCAATACGGACTACCGGGCGGAGCTCCCCGGCTTATTCATCGGTGCCATCGCCCTCGTACTGCTCTTTATTCCCGACAAATTGGTCTCCGTGTTCACCAAAGCCCCAACGGCCCTCTCCTGGCTCTACATCCCGTGCAGCATCGCGCCACTGGGCATTCTCTCCGCCTCCTTCTGGGCCAATGGCCATGACAAGTCCGGCATGTTGCTGGCCGTCTGGCTCGTCGGCACAGTAAAGTTTGCCGACTGTGGCGCCCTTTTGCTTGGCCTTTCCTTTGGGGAAAAACGTCACCGCATGGCACCAAGTATCAGCCCGGGCAAATCTTGGGAAGGCTGCGCGGGCGCGTTAATCGGAGCCGCCGCCGCAGGCGCCGGGATTGCCTGGCTCTTCACCCATTTCCACGGAGCACTCGGCTGGCAAATCTCTCCCGAGAGATTCAACCCAGCCAAAGCCGCCCTCCTCGCCCTGCCATTGGGCATCCTCGGCATCCCGTCCGACCTCATCGAGTCCGTCTTCAAACGCAAAGCCAGCCTCAAAGACTCGGGGAAAACCATCCCGGGCATTGGCGGAGCCTTCGACCTGCTGGATTCTCTCGTGCTGACCATCCCAGCCGGCTGCCTGCTCTTCAAATTCTTCGTCCTGAATTAACAAGAGAGGATGTTGTTTTGGGCAATGTCGCGCATCCAGTGCTCGACGAATACCAGCGCCGCCATCGCCTCAACAACGGGCACTGCACGCGGTAAGACACACGGGTCGTGACGCCCTCGTACCGTAAAATCCACCGTGTTGCCCTGTGCGTCCACCGTGCGCTGGGGACGGGCAAAAGTTGCAGTGGGTTTGAAGGCGACGCGAAAGTAGATCTCCTCTCCATTGCTGATGCCGCCCTGAACACCACCCGAACGGTTGGTCTCTGTGCGAAAACGCCCGCCATTGAAGACGAAGGCATCATTGTGCTCGCTACCCGAGAGGAGCGTCCCGGCAAAACCACTGCCGATTTCAAAACCCTTTGTCGCCGGAATCGAAAGCATGGCCTTGGCAAGGTCGGCCTCCAAGCGATCGAAAACAGGTTCGCCAAGACCCGGGCGGAGATTTCTGCCACGGCACAGGATGACGCCACCCACGGAATCATTGCGACTCTGGGCCTCAAGAATGCGCTGCTCCATCTCCCAGGCCGTGGGCGAATGCGGGCAACGTACCGCGCTGGCATCGACATCCTCCCGCCTCGGGAAATCCGGCATCTCGGGCATTCGAATCTCCTGGATACTCTCGACGCAGGCGCAAAGCTCCACCCCGGCCACCAGACGCAAAATTTTCAAAGCCACGGCCCCCGCAGCAACACGCCCAATCGTCTCGCGCGCTGAAGCCCGCCCGCCGCCATTGGGGTCGCGGTAGGCATACTTGGCCTGATAGGTATAGTCGGCATGAGAAGGACGAAAGAGCTCGCGCAACGAATCGTAGTCACCGGAATACGCATTTTTATTCCCGACGAGGAGAGCTATCGGAGTACCAAGAGTGAGACCCTGATAGACTCCGGAAAGAATCTCGACCTTGTCTGGCTCCGCACGCGGAGTCACCAGCTGGCTCTGCCCGGGGCGGCGACGATCCAGCTCGACTTGGATCTCCCGGGCATCAAGCGGCAAGCGTGGCGGGCAGCCATCTATGACAACCCCAATACCCGGCCCGTGGCTTTCTCCAAAAGTAGTGACGCGAAAGAGTCGCCCCAAAGTATTTCCCATAACAGAGGCATCAAACTACGCATCCCAAGGCACTGGCGAATGAAAAACATGCCACCGCACGAGACTTTTTTCGTTCCTCCCCGCCGCCGCTTTCTTAATCCCTGCCCTTGCGAGCCAATGCCGAACTTTTCACGCCAAGCCCTTAACCTACCACCCGAAACACACCCGGATGTCGAAACCGTCCTCTTCCCCAGCAGGATCATCGCGCAGCGGGTCGCCTCTCTCGGCGGGATAATCACCAACGATTACACAGCACTGGGCGCGCACGAGCTAACACTCGTCGGCATCGCCAACGGCGCCGTCGTCTTCATGGCCGACCTGCTACGCCAAATCCGCATCCACACACGCATCGACACCGTCCGCGTCTCCTCATACCAAGATGCGGACTCGCCCGTCACACACCCGCAAATGCACGCCACCAACCGCCTCGCACTCTCCAGGCGACACATCCTGCTCGTGGATGACATCCTGGACACTGGCAACACGCTCGCCTTTCTCAAAGCCGAGCTGCAGAAACAAGCCCCGGCAAGCCTGCGCACCTGCGTTTTGCTGGACAAAAAAGGGCGCCGCCAGGCGGCCTTTGACGCCGAGTACACCGGCTTCGTAATACCTGACGTCTTTGTCGTCGGCTACGGGCTGGACTTCGCTGAACGCTACCGAAACCTCCCCTTTGTCGGCGTCCTTAAACGAGAATGCCAGAACGCCGCCGCCTTCGCGTCGTGAAATTTATCCCCACAAAACCACCCATCTTCGCGGAAACACCTGGGACACTCGGCCCACGCATCACCGCGCTGGGCCATCCTACCTTTCGCGCAACACAGGTTATGGACTGGCTCTACAAAAAACGCATCCACACGCCCGATGCCATGTCCAACCTGCCCAAGCCCCTACGCGAATGGCTTGCCGACAATTATGACTTCGCGCCGAACACCGTGCTGCAAAACAGTCTCTCCGGCGATGTCACCCAAAAGCTACTCCAGCGCCTGCGCGATGGCTCGCTCATTGAGACCGTTATCATCCGCGCGCCACAAGAAGGCGTCGGCACCGGGCTGTCGCGCAAGACCATCTGCCTCTCCGCACAAGTGGGCTGCGCCTACGGATGCCGCTTTTGCGCCTCAGGCTTGAAAGGCTTGAAGCGCAACCTCGAAACGGGAGAAATCGTCGCCCAACTCATGGCCGTCTGCCACATGGAAGATGCCGCCTCTTCAGCACACACGCACGATGGCCTCGCCTCATTTGACAACATTGTCGTGATGGGAATGGGCGAACCCCTCGCCAACTATGACAACCTGCTCGCCGCCCTACGCCTGATAAACGCTCCGTGGGCCTTGGGCTTTGGCGCGAGGCGCATCACGATCTCCACTTCAGGCATCGTACCACGCATCCTCCAGCTGGCCGACGAACCCTTGGGCATACGCCTCGCCATAAGCCTGCACGGCGCGACGAACGACGTGCGTAACCGCATCATGCCAGTCAATCACCTGTACCCGCTGGAGACACTCCTGCCCGCCTGCGAAACCTTCGCCCGGCGCCACGGGCGGATGTTGACTCTTGAATTCATCCTCATCGCCAACCTCAATGACTCACGTGCCCAAGCCCACGCCCTCGCGAGCATCGCGCGCCGCCTCCACGCACACGTGAATCTCATCCCCTACAACACCGTGGAAGGCCTCCATTGGGAACGCCCAAGTCGCGCGCAACAACAACAATTTGAGCAGGAACTAAAGGCCCACAGCGTTTCCGTAACCCTGCGCCGCGAAAAAGGGCACGACATCGACGCCGCTTGCGGCCAGCTAAGACTGCGCCACGAGGCGGTAGAGCACTGCACCACTGAAAACGGCAAGCATTAGCAACGTGACCGCGAGCTTCGCCAGCATCGCCGCAAGGTTTCCCAACAACGTCCCCACGCCCGACCTCGTCGCCTCGCGCCACTCGCGCCGACCTAGCAACTCACCAACGATCGCCCCCAGAAAAGGCCCCAGAAAAAGCCCCAGCGCAAACCCAACCCCGGGCAAAAGAAAGAAGAGTAAAATGGACAACACCACGCCTCCGACAAGCGCCCCAAGCCCTCCACGCCAGGTCGCCCCAAACCACTTCGCCCCCAGATATCCTCCCAGAAATTCAAAGACATGCACCAAGATTGTCAGCACCACAGCCCCGCATAAAAGCCCTCCATTCACCGGACCAGTCGGCCAGCCGAAAAAGCACACCAAAACCCCCAGGCAGGATAGCAAAGGCGTCGGCACTAATGGCAAAAACACCGCCACAACCCCGCTCAACAAAAGCAAAACAGAAAGCACACAAATAAAGATTTCCATGTACCCACCCCAAAAACACAGCCCCCAAAAAAGCAAGCCCCCAAACAGTACTCGGCAAAAACACCCATAGACATGTTGACCCATCTGGAGGCAGCGGGAGTACGGACAAAAACCAGAGCATGAAACTTCATTAGACATGTTGCGATATAAGCGTTTGTCTCAATACCTCGAAAAACACATCAAATTTCAGGAGTGTGTTATTTTGTCTGTAAATTGGTTCTGAGCATCTGAGGCAGGTGTCTCGATCGGGCCGGGCTGTGGAACTTCTACATCAACTGAGCTCAAATACCTCGCGTAAGCTTGCACAGTCTCTTATTCCACAACTGCCCTAATCATCGCTCCGTCTCCTTCGGCTCCCTCCCCATTTTGGGATGTGGTCATGCATTGCGTTTTCCATATCCGGCTCCTGTTCCGCAAAACGATTATATGCGTCGATGTTTTCAGCAATAATCCTCGGGCCTATGACAATCGACGGATCATAATTGAATGCGCTTATAATCCAATCGTCAGGCATAGTCCAATCTGTTATCTCAAACAGCCAAGCAGGTTTTCCAGTAAATCTGTTGAAATTATCAATAACAAAAAAGATCGTTATTCTAGAAAAAACAAAAATAGCCTGCACATATAGTTCCGAACCAACCGTAAGATGAACAACGGTTTGGTCGCTATCAGCATCCAGCTTTGCATAGGACGGACATCCTTTGAAAGAGTCTCTTACAATGCGAACTCTCATGTCTATCTCGCCCCCTGAATGGCGATCTTAAAATCGTCAATAGCTCCTGTCGTTTTATTGAACAAATAGTGAACGTTAATTGGGCCTGCCCCCCCCCCCTGAATTAATCATTTGTTGCATCTTTCCCTAACCATCAGAAGCGGGCACCTCGGGTCGGGTTTCATCCGATCCAGCTAAAAACCGGGCAGGTGCCCCAAAAAGCTAACGTTTGTGTAGCCGCTTTCATCAACTGTGATAAGGATGACAAAATCCCTACCCGGAGTCGTATCCTTCCATTCATAGGCAAAACCTCCACCCCCAATCCCGCTTCTCGTCGGACCAACAAACATGGAGGGATTGAAAAAACTGCCAAAACACACTCTTCGGAAGCGTTCTTCGGCCACCTGTCTTGCTTCAGACTCGGTGACAGGCCGTCCGCAGGATTCCACCCGCCATTCATCAGCAAGACCAAGAAATTAGACATGTTGGGAAATAATTCTCAGTCTCAATAGGAATTTTTAACTGTGCGTAAGTGCCGATAAAAGGCCCGAAAGTCGCCAAAAACTATCATTTTGAGCCAGAAATTTGATGTATTTTTCGAGTTATTGAGACGAGCACTTATATCACAACACGTCTATTGTTCAAAAAGTTTTTTTTGCAGTCATGAAAATTCTATTCATAAATCCTCCCCAACCCTATTCAACTTTCGCAGCGTTTCCACTCAAAACAGCGAGGAACCAACCAAGCATTGTCACCGCTCTCGTCCCGTACCTCCAAGACTGACGGCAACAACACCCCTGCCACGCGGCACTTTACCATCTCTATTACACCCCTTCCCGTCCCCGCTTCTTTTTCAGAAGCGGGCGCGGTAGCCAAGGTTCAGCGACCATGGGGTGTCGTACTTGCTGCCAAAGGCTGTTTCACCATCAAAGTGTACTTGCTGCGAAGGGCTCCATTGCCAAGCGACGCCGACGCCGAGGACGACGCGTGTGCCATCGGTGCTGGGACGCCAGGAGCCCGAGTATTCTGCCGTCGCAGCGCGTACCGTGTTGCCAGAACTGTCCTGATACTCCGCGCCGACTTTGGCGTAAGGCTGGATGGCGCGTCCGGCAGCAAGTTCGAAGGTCTTGCCCGCCCGCAATGAACCGGAATAGCGAAGCAAATCCATGTCTGTCGTTTTCACCTTGATGCCGGAGTCCATCGAGTAGTCCTCGGTGAAGATGTGGGTGTAGTCCAGCTGGAAACTTGGTTCGAGGAACCAGCGGGTGGCGTTCTCCCAGCGGCGGCCAGCGCGCAGGGTGAAGCCGATGCCTTGGTTTTTGAAGCCGCCTTTGACACCTTCAATTCGGTAGTCCGTGTCAAAGTGCTGCCCTTTCAGGAGCGCATCTGCAAACCAGCCCGTGCTGTGCTGCCAGGCGAGATAGGCGCCGACGGAGACGGACTGCGTGTCGCTCTTGCTGGAAACGCCATCCTTGAAGTTACGCGATGCTCCCTGATAACCCACGAAGGCCCCGACGTAGAGCAGGCTGTCTGCGGAGAGCGTGAAGGCAAGGTCTGCGCCGACATCGCCGCCATATTGGTTTTCGCGGAAGCCGCGGACGGCGTCGAGTTTCAGGTCGGCGTCGATCTGTTGCCCATAGCCGCGCACCCAGAAGTATTCCTCCATCTCGCTTCCAGAATGGCGTTTCCCGGGTGCCGCAGCAGTACCGTTCCCCGGGGCCACCGTCGCACCGCTCAAGTGCAGCTCACCTATGCGCTTGGTGAGATTGTCCAGCTGGGAGAACCAGCCGAGAGACATGGCGCCGGCCATATTTGTCGCTACCTGCGCGGAAGAGCTGTAAGCCGTCATGCCGATGGTGGCGCCGTCGATAATGTCGTATTGGAAGAGGCCGACGTTGAGCGGGCGGGTGATCTCGATGACGGCTTCCTTGTTTATCTTGCCACCAGTGATCAGGTCTATGCGCGTGCCCGGCGTGGCTTTCTCAGGGTTGAAGACGTTGTAGATATTGAAGATGTGCCGACCAATGACACTGCCTCCTACGCCCAGTTCAATGTGGTCGGAATTCACAGGGCTGCCGATGTCCACCTCGATGTCATAGTAGCCCGGTGCATCAGAGTCGTTGGCCAAATTTTCGACGGCAAGCGTTTGCCCAAGGTTTTCGAAACGCACCCGCCCTGAATTGTAGAGAGTGCCAGCAATCTCGTAGCGCTTGAAGTCCG
The DNA here is from genome assembly GCA_031280235.1 of Puniceicoccales bacterium. GTDB lineage: Bacteria > Verrucomicrobiota > Verrucomicrobiia > Opitutales > UBA953 > CALNBE01. The sequence continues at coordinate 30,154 of JAITHA010000073.1, forward strand.
GCGAAAGGATGTAGGACGCGCCTGGCTGGTCCTCGGCGCCTGCCTTGTTGTGCAAACCGCCGTAAACGACGCCCTTCACGATGGCCATCCCATTATTGTTCAGCCCACCGCGCACACTGCCATTGACCTGCAGGCGCCCGCCAGTCGCGTTTTCCACGCCACCAACCACACCACCGTCAACCACAGTGAGGCCCTCGTTGTAAAGACGCCCACCGATGCTGCCACCCACTTGGGCTTCGCCCTTGTTGGTAAACGCGCCAGCGATGCCCTTCGTCACCAGCGAACTCCCCCTTTCGTTGACGAGCAGGCCAGTGCCGTACAAGTCCGCCCCAAGCTCGCCATTTCCTGAAAGACGCAGCGTCGCGCCTGTATTCAGCGTCACGCGTGATCTGGCGCCGAGCGTGATGTCAGACGTGGCCACTTCGACGCCTGAGTCGAGCGCCGCCTCGCCGTTGACGGTCAACGAGCCGAGGGCAACAGCGTTCCCTTCAAAAGCCACACGAGAATAGAGGTCAACCGTCAGCGAGCCCAGATCCACATCGCCCGTGAGGGACAGCAGGCCAGAACCGCGTTTCACGATAGCTCCGCTGCCGCGAATGTCTCCGTGAAGGATCTGCGCAGTCAGCTGGTCAAAGACGAGCGTCCCGCCGTTCACGACGACACTGCCGTCGTAGCTGCTTGCCGCGTTGACGCTCACGCCCAAAGAACCCGTGACGATGAGCGAGCCGCCGTCCACGTAGGTCGGGCCACTGTAGGTGTTCGCCGCAGCAAGGGTGAGGGCGCCCGCGCCCGTCTTGCGCAGCGTACGCCCGTCCCAGCCAAGGAGGGAGACGAAGGGGAACTCGCGATCGTTGAGCGGCGAGCTCAACGTGAAGCTGCCCCCGGCGTCCAACTCGAAAACCCCGTGAGCGCGGTCGTGCTGACCCACGGCGTCAACATGCTTGTCATACCACGCGAGGCCGAGATCCACGACGATGGAACGCCCGTTGGCGCCAGGCAGGATCTGGGCCGTGACAAATTTTGGCGAGACGGTGCCACCTACCGTGTAGAGCGCTGGGAAATCCTCATCGCGGATCAGGTCGGAAGTTTCGATGAGTGTGAAGGAAGTGGTTCCCGAGTCGAAGGAGGTGGCGTTGTAGCCGGAAATATCCAACACGGCTTGAGGCGCGAATTTCACTGAGGTGGCGCGGATGACCGGCTCGCGGCCCTCCACGAGCGCGATGGCGAGAGTACCACTTTCAACGATGAGCTTCCCGTCGAGGGAGAGCGGCACGGAGAGTGTCTCCGTGAGTGCGAGCGCGCCCGCGCCACGTTTCACGAGGTCGTGCAACCCGATTATACTCCCCGCAATCTGCCCGCCCGTGACGGAAAGATTGCGCTCCAAGCCGTCCGCACCAGCCATGGTGAGCGAACGGCCCTGAAAAATTTCAAGGGTGTTGAAAGTTTGGCTGTGCAACGACTCGACGCTGCTACCCATGAGCACCACCGCCGCGCTGCGCGCCACCGCATCCTCCACGCCGAGCACAACATAGCCCTCGCGAAACTCCGTGACGCCGGCGTGCAAGGCTGGCGCGATAAGGGTCAGCTTGCCTGAGCCTTCCTTGGCCATGGAGCCTTCGCCGGTGAGGACGCCACTGAAGACGTAGTCGTCTCGGTTGCTGATGATGCCTCCATTCGGCCCCATCGTCCAGTTGCGCGCATGGTCATAGCCTGATGGGCCGCCCAAGGTGAGCTTGCCACCATCAAGAGTGTTCACGCCGAGGCCGAGATGCTCATTCGCCGAGATACGCACTTCGCCGCCCGTGACGGCGAGCGTGCCCGTGTAGGCTGTGTTCGCCCCGGAGAGGATGAGTGTGCCGCCGCCCGCCTTGACGATCTTGCCGTTGCCGTCGAAGTTGCCCGAAATCTCTTGCGCAATGTCACCCGCCTGCGAGAGCAGGAGCAGGCCGTCGCCCTGCACATGGAAGCTGCCCACGTGGCTCATCGAGATGAGATTGGAGCCACTGGTTGGCGGGAGCATCGTGCCGAGCGTGCCCGCCACTTTCAACGTACCGCCGGTCACCGTAGTATCGCCGGTGTGTGTGGCGCGCCCCGCCAAGGTGAATTCCCCGCCGCCAGCCTTGGTGAAAGTGCCGGGGCCAGTGAGCTCGCCAGCAAAGTTGCCCGCACCCACCGTCAAGTCGCCGAGTTTCACCTGCGAGGTCGCGTCCTGCGAGCTGAGGGAGTTGGCCACCTGCGAATGCCCGGCCATGTCGAGCCGTGCATTCCCGGTGAGGACGATGTCGGTACGGTCGCCGAAAGCATTGTTTGAGGCCATCACAGCGCGGATGCGGTTGATTTCCGTCGGCCCGGTGTAGTCGTTAGCCACGCCACCTATTTCGACGGTCGTGCCCACTGTGCCGGTGAAGGTGAAGCCACCCTCGCCCGTCAAATGCGCGTGAAGCTTCGGCTGGGCTGCGCCTGTCGCGTCGAGCACGACAACCTTGTTCGCATCAGCGGAAATCTCCGCGAGCCCAAAGCCGAGGTAGAGCCCATTGCCGCCTGCCACCAAGCTGTCCGTTTTGACGCTGGCGAGGTAATCAAACTTCAAGAAACCCACGCGCCCGTCGGCAGCGGTTTCGATGAGACGGATCTGCTCGCCGGAGGCGATGTTCGCGCCAGAGTAGTCCTCCCAAAGGAGAACGCCGCCTGTCACCACAGTGTCCGCTGCGACGATTTGCTGCTGATAATTCGCCCCGCCCACCCAGAGGTCGTAGATGTTGGTACCGGGGCCGGGCAACGAGGTGTCCACCGGTTTACCGAGGTCGGCGCGTATGGTGCCACCGCCGCCGATGTCCAGCGAGGTCACGCGCAAGAGGCCGTCCGGCGCAAGGTTTGTCACGGCGAAGTCCAGAGTGCCACCACCGAGCGCGAGGGTGCCGAGGGTGCGGTTTTCCGTCACCTTCGCCGTGGAATCGGCTCCGAGCTTGAGGGTCGTTCTGGCCAAGGGCACGCCGTTCGTTGCGTTGAGGACGATGACGCCGCGCGCCAACTCAAAGGTACCCGTAAAGTCCGTCCCGACGGCGCTGCCAAAGGAAAACTCTGTGCTGGCGTCGTTGAGTGTCGCCTGAAGGGTTCCCGCGCCCGTGAGCTTTTTGTCAAAGGACGCCTTGGTGATTTCCAGGGTTCCTTCGGAGATGTCCACCACAGTCTTGATGCCATCCAAGGCAGTGTTGCTCGCCAAAATCAGCTTACCCGTGCCTACCTTTTTCAGTGTGGCGGTCGCGCCCAAGCTGTTGCTCAGCAAATCACTCGTGATGGTCGCCGTGTCCGCGCCGCCCACATCAAAGCTGCGTACGGCGGCTGTGTTGAGGACGATGGTGTTCGGGATGGAGACGCCGTCGGCAAAGCCCAGCGTACCCAAGCTGCTGTGCAGGAATGTACCCGTACCCAGCGCCTGGTCACTCCCTGCGACGAGGCTGCCCACCGTCAAATCCGTCCCGCCAGTGTAGGTGTTGCTTCCAGAGAGGATGAGGGTTCCCGGGCCTGTCTTTTGCAATCTACCGGAGCCGGAGAGCTCGCCCTGAAGACTCATCTTCCTGTCTCCTCCGAGGACGTCGATCGTGCCGCTGACTGCACCAAGCACTACGCTGCGCGTGCCGAGGTCGATAAACGTATCACCTGTGCCAAGCATCCGCAAGGTGCCTCGCGTCGTGGCGTCACCGATCAAGATTGTCGCGTTATTTCCAACATTGCCAACGGCGGAGATGCCGAGAATGCCAAGGCTCTTCACCGAAAAAGTACCGCTGAAACCAAGGTTTGAAGCGAGCAGCACAGCGTTGCTGGAGGCGACGACGACCGTACCCGTGCCCGTGAGGACGTTAGAATAGCTGCCTGTGGCCTCGATGCTGAGAGTCGCCGGACTATCGATCGTTATGCCGCCCGTCCCGATCACGTTGTCGGAGTTCAAAACCAAAGTGCCTTGGTTGACGGACACGTTGCCGCTATAAGACAAGTTGGGATACGCTTTGAGTGTGAGCGTTCCCGCGCCTGTCTTGGTCAAGGGGCCACCGCTGAAACTGGGCGTGATGGAGACCTTTTGCGCGACATCCGCCACGTCGAAAGAGCCGCCTGCCGTCCCGAGAGTAACCGAACGGCTACCCAAGTCGATGGCTGCCGTGCCCGTGGTCACCAAACTGCCAACGGACGCCGCGTCGCCCAGATTCAGGCGCGCCGTTCCAAGATTCGCCGCAGAGGAGATTTGCACAGCACCCGTGCCGCTCACGCTGACAGTACCCGTGAACGAAGTGCTGCCGCCCGCCAAAGTCGCCACGACAGGAGAGTTCACGAGGAACATCCCCGCACCAGCGAGCTTATTCACATAGGTGCCGCTCGCGCCAGCGAGCAGGGTTGCGCCCGCAGCAATGGTGACTTGTCCGCTGCCAAGTGCCGCCGCGTTGTGCAAATCCATGCACCCTTGTGCGACGTTAGTCGTGCCACTGAAACCCAGGCTTGCGGCACTGAGCACCAGTGTGCCCGTGCCGGTTTTGGCCAGTGCGCCGCTGCCGGTGATGCTGCCGGCGAAAGTGCCGTTGCCGTTGGCCTGACCAGCGGAGCCGATGGTCAGCGCTTTGCTGCCGAGCACGAGCGTCGAGCCGTTGTCGCCCGTGAACGCTTTGATTGTGGCGGAACTGGTGATGCCCGAGATGTCGAAGCCCGTGTTCGCCGCGAGCGTCAGCCCGGTCGAGCTGGCGATACTGCCCGCGCCACCCAGCGCAAGAATGCCCGTGTTCACCGTGGTCGCGCCCGTGTAAGTGTTCGCGCCGGAGAGTGTGAGCGTGCCGCCGCCTTCTTTGACGAGCTGGCCGTTTGTACCGATGATTTTTCCGGCGAAACTGCCCGCGCCGTCCGCTTCGCCAGCCGTGCCCACTTGGAAGATTTTGTTGCCGATGATCACTTCGCTCGTTGCGAAGGTCGAGGCCAGCCCTCGCACAATTGCGCCGCTAGTGGCCGCCGCAATGTCGAACTTGGCGCTCGCGCCACCGAGTGTCAGCCCGCTGGAGCTGGCGATGCTGCCCGCGCCGGTCAATGCCAAGGGGCCCGCTTTCACCGTGGTCGCGCCCGTGTAAGTGTTCGCGCCGGAGAGTGTGAGCGTGCCGCTGCCTTCTTTGACGAGCTGGCCGTTTGTACCGGTGATTTTCCCTGCGAAGCTGCCCGCACCATCCGCTTGGCCGTTGGTGCCCACCTGCAGGGTTTTCCCTGCGGCGTCCACTTCGCTCGTCGCGAAAGTCGAGGCCAAGCCCTTGAGCGTGGCACCCGCCGTCACCCACGTAATGTCAAGCTTGGCGCTCGCGTCATCAAGCGTCAGCCCGCTGGAATCGGCGATGGAGCCTGCGCCACTCAGTGCGAGCGTGCCACCCTTCACCGTCGTCGCGCCTGTGTAGGTACTCACGCCGGTGAGAGTCACCGTGCCCACGCTGTTGTTTTTCACGACGCTACCCGCGCCGGTAATCACTTCGGCGAAAGTGTCGTTGTTTGCGAAATCAAAAGCCAAGGTTGCATCCGTCCCCAGGTTCACCACGGCATCCGGAGCGCTCTTGCCCTGCCCTGTGGCCTTGCCCGTTTTCAGGGTCAACCACCCGTCCTTGACGATGGTTTTGCCCGTGTAGTTGTTGTCTGTCGCGAGGACGAGTTCGCCGCTGCCGGTCTTCGTCAACGTCTTACCATCCCACAGCCCGTCAGCGGTGGTGTACCATGCTGTCGAAGTGGCGTTGTCGTTTAGCGTCGCCACGATGTCCGGGTAAACCCCGATGGTGAATTTCGAGCTCGTGCCATCCACGAAGAAAGTCCCGTGCGCGGACGCATCGCCCGTGTTGTCCCAGACGAGAGAGGTCTTCACGCCCAAGTGCTCTAGGCCGCCGCTCGTAGTCTTCGCGAGGGTGAGGTCCAGATAGCGGGCTTCATTCGCTGTTTGCGGAAGACTCGTGCCCGAAGTATTCCAAGTGTACTCGCTGTTGCCCACATAGGCCTTGTAAATCCCGGTGATACTGTTGGCCGTCGCCACAACATAGGTCTGCTGGTTCGTGTAGCCGCCGATGTTAATGATGGATTCCACGCCCGTGCCGCCGGTAAAGTTCAGGGCGCCCGCAACTTCGATGATGCCGGGCGCGCTGGCGTTGCCGGCGTTGACGGTCAGCTTGCTGCTGTCGCCGAGTGTGAAATCGCCGCCGATGGAGAGCGTGGCGAGAGGCGCCAAAGTCAGCGCCGCGCCATTTCCGAGCACAAGGTCGTTCACACCGGTGAGATCGCCGGCGATGTCCGAGTGGAAATTCACGCCACCGATCAGCGTCAGGTTACGCTCGCTGGCCGTGCCACCAGTAAAGGTGAAACTATGTCCGCTGGCGATGTTCAGCCCCTTGAATTGCTGGGATTTCCCTGCCGTGGCGTCGCCGCCGGTAAGGTTCAGCGCCGAACTGGCTGCCAACGCATCGACCGTCTGAAGTTCCAGGCTTCCGGCACTGAGGGTCACCGCGCCAGTGTGTCCGCTTGTCGTCGCAGCGTTGATAACCGCGCCGCCAATGCCAGCGAAAGTCAATGCGCCTGAGCCAGTCAGCGTCGCGCCTGAGCCGAACGTCAGCCTGCCCGCATTGTTGAGCGTGCCGCCGCCTGCTGCGACGGTGAGCGTGCGCGCGCCCAAGGTGTCTGGCACAAGCGCAGTCAACTTCAGCGTCCCTGCCGTGGTAGCCGTGTTGCCCAACGTGATGTCCGCCGTGCCGAGACAGGCCGTATTCTCAGCTTCCAAGATGCCCGCTTCGACGGCCACAATGCCAGCCAGCGTGTTCACGCCGGAGAGCACCAAGGTGCCACCGTTCTTCTTGGTCAGAGTGCCCGTGCCAGAAATCTCGCCAGAGTGCTCGTAGCTAAAGGGCGTTGTGGGCACAGCACCCGGGTCGATGTCAAATTCCACCGTGCCGTTGCTCAAGCTCACATCCACGGCATTGCTCGTCGTCGCCGTGTCCGGCTGGAAGACCACCTTGCTTCCGGTGGCAATCGTCACGCCATCCGACGCTCCAACTGTGCTGGCAAAGGTCACCGTCGTGCCGCTGCCGGAAATCGCAATCTGGCTGGCAGCGTCTTGCGAAGCCGAAACCGCCTTTTTGAAGACTGCCGTGCCCGCCGTGACGGCGATTTGCTCAAAGTCTACCGCAACATCAAAGGTCGTCGTGCCGCTGCCGGAAATCGTGAGTGTGGAAGTCACCGTAAAGGCGGGACTGCTGGCCGCTGTCGAACCCTGGATGAGCGCGCTCGTACCGGCGCCGACAAAGGTGTAGCTGCCGCCCGTCACATCCATACTGGCTACGACACGCGAGCCATCCACCACCACGTCATCCGTAAAATTCCCGGTGTTGGTGAAACTCACTGCGTCGCCGCGCAAAAAGTAGCTGTCGCCCGCAACAGTCTTTTGCCAAACGGTGTTGGCCTGCGCACCGTCCCACGAATTGGTGCTGTCGCCATTCCAAGTCAGGGCGAAGCTCTGGTCGAAGAATTTGAGCTGCAGGGTATCGCTCACCTTGGCCAGACTTGCACCATGGCGCACGTCGCTCGCCGCAGACGAGCCGTTGATGCGGATATGGTCGGACAGCAGCCCCGCGCTGGTAGTGTCGAAACCAGTGATGTCCAGCGTTCCTGCCGTGAGCAGGTTGTAGGTGCCGCCGATCCAATCAGTGAGATTGATGATATAGGTTGCGCTGCCGGAGAAATCCACAGCTCCCGTGACCGCAAACGAGTCGTATCTGTCCAGCGCGCCTGCGGCATCCGCCTCATTGCGAATGTTTAGCGTGAAGTTCCCGAGCTGCGCCCCACCATTGAGCGAGCCTATCGTGGCCACACCCAACGTAGTACCGTGGGCAGAAAGCGCCTTGACATTCGTCGCCGTCGCGAGGGTTTTGCCCACCTCGACGCTCAGCTTCTCGCTGTTGATAGTGCCACTGAAAGACCCGATGGAGAGCAGGTTCGCTGTCCCGAGATTTTGCAACGACCCGCTGCCGGTAACATTGCCGAAGCGGATTGCCGCCTGTGTGCTGATTTGGCTGGAGGCCGTAATGGCATTCGTACGGTTAGAGACATCGAACGCCGACACACCCGTCACCGCCAATTTGCCACCGTCGAAAGTCACGCCACCACTGCCGATATTGGCAAGACTCGCGATGCTCAATTCACCGCCGCTCACTTTCGTGCCACCTGTATAAGTATTCGTGCCCGTGAGGACGAAAACTCCCGTGCCGTCTTTGGTGATTTTGCCGCCTGTGCCAACGATAACGCCACCGAAAGTCCCGGTACCAGTGCCCGTGATCTCACCCATGGTACTGGAACCTGAACCCACCGTCGTACTGCCGCCGACGATGAGGGTTTTGTCTCCGAGGGTCACCGTGCCACCTGCCGTACCACCGCCTGTGAGAGCCCGTATCCGAGTACTGTCAGCGTAGTTTGCTGAGATGTCGAAGATAGCCGTGGCTTCATCAGCAAGCCGTACGCCGCTGGAGGCCATCAAGGCATACTCGCCGGATCCAACCGTAGGCGCGAGGCGGTAAGTCCCCTGGAGTATGGCGGTCTCGCCTGTGTAGCGCACATGCCTTTCTGCTTGGTTCGGGGCGTAGGTGAAGGTGAAAGTGCCCTCTTTAGTGAAACCGCCCGTGTCTCCACCATTGCCGATGGAGGCGGTAAATTGCCCATCTGCCCCTGGCACGCCATGTTTGCCAATTTGCAGGGTATTGCTCCCAAGTTTCACCGCGTTTACCATGTCCCCGCTGCCAATCAGACCGCCAATGATGACGGTACTATTCGTGCTTTCGGATATATCAAAATGAATACCACCCACATTACGGCCCGCCACGACGCTATTTTCCAGGGAACCGCTGCCGGTAATCTTGAGCCTTCCCTGCCCGAGAGAACCTTCACCAAGCTTAGTCACTCCCGAGTAGGTGTTTGCGCCGGAAAGGGAGACGACAAAACTGCTGCCCGTCAGGGTCAGGCCCCCCGTGCCACTGATGACGCCGACAAAGGAGCTGCTGTTACCGCCCAGCGTCAGGGAGTTTGCCCCAAGCGTCACATTCGCGTTGCTTGCCGTGGAAGACAATCCGCTGATTGCGCGCCCACCGCTGGCTGCAGAGATGTCAAAAACCGTGTTTGCAAAAAGGGTGAGGGTGGTGGCTGCGGGCAAATTTCCTGAGGCAACCAACTTCAGCGTCCCGACATCCACTGCGGTCGCACCACCGTAGGTGTTGCTCCCTTGAAGCTCCAAGATCCCCGTGCCTATTTTTGTGAAGCCGTTGCTGCCGGTGATGTTTCCGGTGAACGTCAGGGTGGTCGAGGCCGCCACACTGATGGTCGCCGCAGCGTTGAGCGCCACTGCATTGGCCAAGCTAAGGGTCTGGCCGAGGCCACCTTCCGTCGCGTTCGTCAACGTTCCTGTGCCACCAAAAGTCAACGTACCCGTGCCCAGCGCCGTGGCATGGCCCACGCCGAGCGTGCCGCCCTGCAGTGAGACACCGCCTGTGAAAGTATTCGCGCCGTTGAGATACCAAGTGCCCGCGTCGCGCTTCACCACACTGACGGCATCCGTGCCTGCGTTGCCCAGCACCGCAGCCAGGCTGCTGGCCGTGTTTGAGCCTGCCAGCGTAAGCGTGCGCGTGCCCGCACCCCCGAACGCGATCGCGCCCGTGCCGCTGAAAGTGATTTTTGCGTCGGCCTGCAGCGTGCCGCCACTCGCGCCCAGCGTAAAGAGGCGGTCGGTCGTGGTGGCTTTAGTACCAGCAAAGGTCAGCTTGCCTCCGTCCAGCACCAAGCCAGCCGCGCCACTACCAGCGCCGAGGAGGCTCGCCTGCCCGTCGTTGCCAATGTAGGCAACAGCGCCTCCACCTGTGTCACTCAATTCAATTTCACCCTGATTGGAAATCGTGACTGCCCCGGTAAATTCATTCCCGCCGCTGCCCAGAGTTGACGTGAGCGTAAGCTTCGTGCTGCTACCATTCACTTCAAGGCTGCCCGTGCCCGCGCTCAGGTTCGCCAACTTGCCACCATCGTTAGTGAAAACATATTGACCACCGACGACGCGCACCCTCGAGATTTCGGTCGCAGCAGTAATCGCCACATTGGGATCAATCCCCGCTTCATCATCAAATACCGCGTTTAACCCTGCGGGGATATTCATCAAGTCTCCTGGCATCCATGCATCCTTCTTAGCCTCGTTGACCCATATGGCGTCACCCCAAGCTGCCGACGACGACGCACGCCAGTAGTATTCGTAGGGAGTCAGCGCAAGTTGCAAAGTCTTCCCGTCATCGCTGAGTTTCAACGCTGTTGCAAAATCGGGCGCGGACGTCTGCCACGCAATGCTGAGACCTGTGAGCACATTGCTGCCAATTGCCACATTTGATGTGATGAGGTCGAAAACGCTGGACTGAGTGAGGCCCGAGTGAGCGAAGCTCAGCGTTGACGTGCCACCAAGCGTCAGCGCGTCACCAAGGATGATTTTATCGTAGTCACCACCTGAGGAGTTGCCGAGGAGTTCAAGGCACAGCGTCGCATTGTTCAGGGCGAGGCCGCCGGTAATATTCAGCACATCCACAGAGCCCATGGCGCCGACGGTGAGCGTGTGTCCGCCGGAGAGAGAGAGCGAGCCCGTGACGTCATCCCCCGAGAAGGGGCCCGCCGCCGCATGGCCAGCAATGGAGCTCTGGGAAGTACTGAGCACCAGCGTCTTCGCGCTCCCGATGTTGAGCGTTCCGCCGTTGACGTTGATGCTGCGGATGCCCAGCGATGGGCCGCCTGAGACATCCAGCGTCCCTCCCTTCACCGTCGCTCGCCCTGTAAAGTTCGTCAAATTCGCGAGCGACACGGTGCCCGTGTTCACTTTCGCAATCTCGCCGGCACCCGAAAAAGCGTTGGGCATGTTGAGCGCAGTGTCCGTGCGATTAAATTCCAAGGTCGCACCAGCATTCACTACAAAGGTCGCCGCAGCGTCTGTACTAAAACTCGCCCCATCGGAGATCTTCAAACGCCCGGCATCCACGATCGTGGCTCCGAAGTACTCATTGGCCGCCTGAAGCTCCATCGTGCCCAAGCCCTTTTTGGTAAAACCAGAGCTTTGACTGTCTCCCAATCGTTTTGCAAATTGCGCCGTGACGAGCAGCTCCGCCGCTGCATCGACGACAAAATCAATGTTCCTGAGCGTACTCTTTTCCTGCTGAGCAAGGCTGACCTTCCTCGGCCCTGAGATGGTGGATACCGTCGGATTCTCCTCTGTCCCAAGCGCCCCAGCGCTTGGATCCGTGTTCGGCGAGACATAGACTGTCCCAACCAAAGCAAAGTTATCCGTAGTGGAGTTATTCTGAGCAAGGCTCCCCCCTGAGAAATAGATGTCCCCGAGAGCATGGGCATTAGTGCCCTGCAGAGCCACAATGACTTTTCCTCCTTTTTGGATGTAAGTCTTAAAAGGAATCTCCCCGCTGTCCGCACCCCAACTTCCAAACGTGTCACCAGGACCACCGAATTGAAACGTACCACCGTTTTTCACAGTTAACGTCGCACCGTTCGCAACGTTTCTCCAAGCATCCTTCAAATTATTCTTGCCCTGAAGGAGAAGAACCCCCTCCTCCACAACAATGTGGTTGAACTTGTAAGCACCGGTCGAGTCCCAATTAGAACTTCCAAGATTCAAAGTTCCAGGCCCTGTTTTCTCAAGAGTCGAGAGGCCTGTCAGCTCAATTGGCACCTCGTGCTGTAGCGTGCCACCCGCCACCACATCTATCGTGATCTTCCCTGTGGAAGAAGTCTGTCTGTTATTGTCATTACCCTTTTGAAAGTAGGTCGTACCCGATGCATTGATGCCCTTGAGTAGGGGTATGTCCACAATGACGTTCGCCGCTTCGAGGGTCGTCGTCCCGCCAGCCAAACTGAGAGAGGCAAATTTTTTCGTGCCAGCACCATTGATCTCGGAGTTGGCCGTCGGAGACGTGTTCGCCATGACCACATGGGTGTTTTCCCAGTTGACGCTGCTTGCGGTGAAACGGAAATAGTCGTTGACGGTCAATGTACCCGTGAAGCCCGTTGTTCCTTCGAAAATGCGGCGCCCAGTCCCTGCTATGGTGACATTCCCCGTACCCTCAATGAGGCTCTTCAGGGTGGCATCACCTGAAGGAAGGGTCAACGTGATGCTGGCCCCATCGTCCAAAACGATCTTTCTATCAAAGTTGTTTGGCACGCTCAGCGAAGTGCCATCCCACATGGTTATCACTGAGCTGGCGCCGCCGAGTGAGTTGACATTCGAGATGCTGATGCCGCCTTGTTCAATCACGGTGTTACCCGTGTAAGAGTCATTGCTGTTACCTATCGTCAAGAGCCCTGTGCCGCGTTTGATCAGAGCGCCCGAACCCTGAATATTGCCGCTGCCGCTGAAGGTATAGCCAACATTCGTGTCCACAAGAATACCGCCAGGAGTGACGCTACCACTGATGATGACCGTCTTGTGAACAGCGCTATCGTCGAAAGTCACAAAGTCCAGATTTTCAAAGGAAGTATAGTTCCCAGTCCAATGCGTGAGCGCACTGTCTCCAGCCTTCCACACATTCTGGTTACCGCCACTTGCAGGGCTGGCC
>JAITHA010000090.1 GCA_031280235.1 Puniceicoccales bacterium
CTTGCATCAAAGGTGCAGGATTCCACCCGCCACTCATCAGCAAGACCAAGAAGTTGTTCAAAAAGTTTTTCTGTTGTCATGAAAATTCTATTCATAAATCCTCCCCAACCCTATTCAACTTTCGCAGCGTTTCCACTCAAAACAGCGAGGAACCATAATTTTAGGATGATTTTGGGGTATTTTTCTTATGAGTCGCACTGAAACTCCTCTCAATGTCTATCGCATTGTTGCAGCTCTTGTTTATTCGAAGTTGATGATGGGGAATACGTTGAGAGTTTTACCGTTTTTTGAGCGGATGGCGATTACGTAGGGTGTGTTTTTCCCAAGAGCCTGCTTGTCGCTCTGTGTTTCGATTCGTTTTTGCCGCGTTTCAATTTTCTCGATGCGTGTCTCGATTTTTTTGAACTGTTGTTTTTTAAGGGCGATGATTGTCTCGATGGAGTTTAGAGAAGCGAGGGAGGCTGTTTGGCGTGACTTTTCGTATTTTTGAATTTCTTCCCTGAGGGATAGTGCCTGGCTTGAGGCTTCGCGTTTTGCTTCATTCAGGGCCGTGGTGAGAATCTTGAGGGTTAATTTAGTCCCGTTGAAAAATGGTGCGTACTCGAGGTCTTCTTTGGGGATGAGTGCGAGGGAGGTCTCATGAGTGCTGAGAGCCGGGAAGCGTTTTTTTAGTGTTTGAACGAGCCACTCAGGCGGTGCGATTGAGGATGTTTTTTTTGCTCTTGTTTCTACGAGCAAGGATAGTGGGGCTGTGAGCGGGGTGGGTGGTTTCTGTGGGGAGATGAGGAAAAATGTGACGCTTTCCTGGGGGATATTTTCTTGTTGTTTACTGGTTTTGCGGAGCACTGTAAGGCGCAGGTTTTCATGGCTGCGGAGCAAGGTTTCGAAGGGTGCTTGTGTGTGGGGGGCGGAGTTGCGTTCGAGGCGAAAATATTCTTTGTCAGTGCGTGTGAGCATGTACGGGGGAGTGCCCGAGCGTTTCTCTGTCAGATAAATTGTGATTCTTTGTTTTTTGGGGGTCGTGGTGATGCGGGCGGCTTCGTTGTTGAGCTCGAGGGTGGCGGTTTGGGTTGGCGTTATTTTGCTTTCGCTGCGGGGGCACATTTCTGTGCAGGTGTTGATGGTATCGAGGGAGAGACTGAGTGGATTTTGGGTGGGTTCGGCGAGTAGCTTGGATAGCTTGGGAGATGGGAGTGGGATGTGGCCGGGATGGTCCCAGGAGTGTGTTTGGTTTTTTTGAGGAGGGGTGAGCCAGTTGAGAAAGGCAATTTCGATGGGTGCCGTGCTTGGGAGAGATTCGAGGAAGGTTAAAAGGGCTTCATTTTCTTTTAATGCAGTTGTTGTTTGTGGGGTGGTTTCGATGTTTAGGGTTTTGATTTCGGTGAGTGCGTTATTGTGCGCTCGTCGCAAAGCGGTGACACTTTGGGGGGGGATAAAACTTTCGCTTGCTGCTTTTTCCATTTGTTTTTGGAATGCGGTGATGTGGGCGGCAGCGAGTTTTATTTTGATGCGTGGCCAATATTCTTGATGGAGTTGTTGGGCGAGCGCGGGATGTTGTTTCTGGTGTTTTTTCAGGAGTTCTGTGGCGTCTAGCCAATTGTCTTTGCTGATGGCGGCGTCGATTTCGCGGCGCAAGTTTTCTGTTTTGCGGATGCTTTCTTGGAATGTGGTGGAAGCGTGGATGGAGGGTGTATTCTTTTTATTGTCCATGCCTGTTATTTCTTTGGGGGGCTTGGGGGAGTCTGGTTTATCTGACCAAAGGAGTGCGGTGCCGATGATGAGCAGGGCGAGGCTGATGGCGGAAATGGTGGCGAGGAGTTTTATGCCTCCGGGGAGAATTGTTTGTATTGCTTTATCATCTCCAGTGTCTGTGTTTGTGTTGTGTGCCGACATGTTTTTTGTGTCGGTTGTGCTTGTGTGTTGGCTGGTGAGGGTAGGGTAAGAGGTGGGTGTTTTTTTTACAATGCGTGGTTTTTTTGTTGGAGGCGCAGAGAGACCTTCGCGTGCGATTTTAGCCAGAGGGGAGGGTTCGGTGTATGGTCCCAGAGAGGGCAGCGTCAGGACGTTTCGTGTGGTTGGCAGTGCTTCCGGGTTGTTTGTCGCGCGCCAGAGCATTTGTGCCGGGATGTCCGTTTGCTGGGCTTGTGTCGCAAAGCCGCAAGACCATGGGCCTCTGTGCAAGAGCAGTGCGGATTCTGCAAAGAGCTGCAGGATGGTTTCCGTGGTGGGTGTTTCTGGCCGGAGGGAAAAGGTGGTTTCCACGGGGATACCATCTGGGCAGGGTAGGAGGGCGTTGGCGGCGTCGTTGGAGATCCTTCCCCAAGTGTTGCAGGGCAGGGTGGTTTCTTTTTGTTGCAGGTTGGCGAAGGTTGCTGCATCGGCGTCGTCGAGCCAGCGTGGTGCTGTTTCCCAAGAGGAAATCCAGCCTGTCCAGCGGCGTGCTACTTCGGCAGGTGGTGGAAAGGTGGGCATCTCGGCGGCGGTGAAAACCAGATGGTGTACGAGGTAGTTCCGTCGGCTTGTGTAATCAAGGCCTGCATCGCAGTAGCGTGAGAGGACGCCGTAACTGTTTCCTGTGACTTGCAAGAGGCGGTAGTTGAAGATGACGGGGCGATCTCTGCCCAGTGGTTCATAAACGCTGATGCGTTCCAATGTTGGCACGAGGCTCTCTGGGATGGCTCGGTGGCGCGCCACGACGCAAAAACCTGAACGGCCAGGGACTAGGCCGGTTGGCGTTGATGTGTAGACAAACTGCCAAGGCATGGGAAGGAGGTTAAAGCCTGTTGTTTTTGGAAGGCAAGCGGAAGTATTGTCGCTTGGTTGGGTGTGGCTGGGGTGGCCTACAGGCGCCCTGTTGCTTGTGCGAGTTTGCGTAGTGTTGGGGCGAGGAAGGTATGTGCGTGTGCGAGTTCTTCGAGTGTGAGGCGCCATTGCCAGTTGCCGCCTACTTTGCCGGGAATGTTGAAGCGGGCTGTGGCGTCTTTGCCGAGAATGTCTTGGAGGGGGATGATGGCGGAGGTTGCGGGAGAGGTGAATGCGGCGCGGATGAAATCCCAGTGTGGCGTGTTGCCGTCGGTGCCGAGGTAGATGCGGAAATGGTCGCGTTCGTTTTCCGTGGCTTCGGTGTACCAGCCGAGTGCGGTGTTGTTGTCGTGGGTGCCTGGGTAGACGACGCAATCTTGGGTGTGGTTGTGGGGCAGGTAGAGGTTTGAGGCGTCGCCGCCAAAGGCAAATTGCAAGACTGCCATGCCCGGGAGGCCTGTTGCTTTGCGTAGGGCGTGGACGCCGTCGTTGAGCTCCCCGAGGTCTTCGGCGATGAGCAGGACGTCGCCCAGTGTTGCGGCTACGGTTTTGAAGAAATCGAGGCCTGGCCCGGCGCACCATTGCCCGGCGCGTGCGGTGGCTCCGGCGGGTATGCTCCAGTAATCGTGAAACCCGCGGAAGTGGTCGATGCGCACGGCGTCGAACATTTCGAAGGCTGCGCGGAGGCGTTGCAGCCACCAGTGGTAGCCGTTGTTCCGCATCTGTTCCCAGTTGTAGAGCGGGTTGCCCCAGAGCTGCCCGTCTTGCGAAAAGTAATCGGGTGGTACGCCGGCGACGTGGGTTGGGCGCCCTCTGGCATCCAACTGGAAGAGGCTGGGGTGGGCCCAGGCGTCTGCGCTGTCCATGGCCACGAAGATGGGCGTGTCGCCGATGATGCGCACGTGGCGTGTCGTGGCGTATGCGCGCAGGGCCTGCCATTGGGCGAAGAACAAGAATTGCTGGAAGACGATGGCGTCGGCGTCTTCTTTGACGGACTGTGGCCAGTGTGTCGCGATCGCGTTGTGGTGGTCGCGTGCGTTGTCCGGCCAGTTCTGCCAAGGCGTGCCGTCAAAGTGTTTTTTTAGAGCGGTGAACAGGGCGAAATCTTCCAGCCAGGCGGCGTTTTTTTTACGAAAGGCCCGCATGTCGCCAAAGGCGGCGAGGCGTGTTGGCGCGTTTTTGGCTGCGCACCAGGCTTTCTTGAGGACGGGGTGGAAGTGTTCCCACAAGAGGCCGAAATCCACATGTTTGCTGGGAAGGGCGCGCAGCGCGGCCAAGTCGTTTTCGACGAGCAAGCTCGCGTCCTTGAGTGTTTCCAAGTCCAGCAGATAAGGGTTTCCCGCGAAGACGGAAAAACTCTGGTAGGGAGAGTCGCCGTAGCCCGTCGGGCCCAGTGGGCAGACCTGCCACCAGCCGAGGCCGCAGTCGGCGACGAAATCCACGAACGCGTGGGCCTCGTTACCGAGTGTGCCCGCTCCCTGGCGCGAGGGTAGGGCAGTGGGATGGAGCAGCACTCCGGCGTGTCGGCCCTTGAAACCTGTAAAAAGCGGCTTGCTCATAAGTGGGTGAGGAAAGAGACGAAGGCGAAAAAGACAGCTCGAAAAGGCGCTTTGACAAGAGCGTGCTCCGTCTTTCGTTGACACACGGATTTGCAGGCGGTTTAGGGCGTGCCATCATGTCCAAGGTTTGTCCATCGTCTGCCTGCTCTTCCTGTCCTGCTGCTTCTCGCGAGGGTTTGGTGCGGTTGGGGGTGCGTATCGGCAGTTGGGATAAGGTCGTTGCACTTGCAGGAAATCCCAATACGGGCAAGAGCACCGTCTTCAACTGTCTGACAGGTCTGCGGCAACACACGGGAAATTGGCCGGGCAAAACCATCTCTCGTGCCGAGGGTGGCTTCGCGTACATGGGCGCGCGCTATAAGATTGTGGATTTGCCGGGCACTTATTCGCTGCGTTCGGCCAGTCCGGATGAGACGGTGGCGCGCGAATTCCTCCTTTTTGGCCAGCCGGATGTCACCGTTATCACGGTGGATGCCTCGGCACTGGAGCGAAACCTCAATCTCGTCTTGCAGATTTTGCAGTTCACTGGGCGGGCCGTTCTTTGCCTGAACATCATGGACGAAGCGCGTGCCAACAAGCTTCTTGTGGATGCGCGGCGTCTCGCTGCAGATCTTGGCATCCCGGTCGTTCCTTGCTCGGCGCGCCGGGGCGAGGGTATCAAGGAATTGACTGCTGCGATTCACGCTGTCGCCACGGGTGAAGTGGTGTGCACGCCCCGCCGCCTTGAGCTCGATGTGCCGGGGTTGCGCGAGGCACTTCCCGTCATCAAGGGGGGGCTGGTACAGCTGTTCCCGGCGGTTGGCCACCCGGAGTGGGTGGCCCTGCGCTTGCTTGAGGGAGATCATGTCGTTGCCGACATGGTCAGAGCCGGGAACCTTGGTTGGCTGGGCAATGACCACGCTGCTGCCGTTGCCCCAGGCGCGTCGTTGCCAGATGCTCATGCGTCGTCGGCCCCTGCGCGTGCGGCTTGCGAGGTCCTTGTCGAGGCCGCCGCAGAGTTACGGTGGAAGCTGCCCGCGAATTATCAGGATCGCCTCACCGAGCTCATTTATGCCGAGTCCAGCCATATTGTTGTGCGCTCTGTGGCGCGGGAGGGCACTTCGCGGCGCATCGATTTGCAGCACAAGCTTGACGCCCTTCTCACAGGGCCTTGGACGGGCTTCCCCATCATGGCGCTGATTTTTGCCATCGTCCTCTGGCTCACCATCAGCGGGACCAACGTCCCCAGCGCTTTCCTGTACGATTGCTTGCTCGGGCAAGTGTATCCCTTCCTGAATGCCCAGAGCCACGCGCTCCTCCCGGCTTGGCTTGCAGGCATTCTCGTCGACGGAATCTACCGTGCCACGGCTTGGGTGGTCAGCGTCATGCTCCCGCCCATGGCCGTTTTTTTCCCGCTTTTCACGATGCTGGAAGACTTTGGCTACTTACCGCGCGTCGCGTTTAATCTCGATCGGCTTTTTCATCGCGTTGGCGCACATGGCAAACAGTCCCTCACCATGGCAATGGGCTTTGGGTGCAATGCTGCGGGTGTCATCGCCACGCGCATTATCGATTCGCCTCGCGAGCGCCTCATCGCCATTCTCACGAACAACTTCGCACTCTGCAACGGGCGTTGGCCGACGCAAATTCTCGTGGCCAGCATTTTCCTCGGAGCCCTTGCGCCGCCGGCTCTGGCGGGATCGGTGGCCAGCGTCGCCGTCTTCGTCGTCGCCATGCTTGGCTTTGCTCTCACGCTGCTCACTTCCTGGGTACTGAGCCGCACCGTCTTACGCGGCGAGGCCTCCACGTTCAGCCTGGAGCTCCCACCCTACCGCCCGCCCAACGTCCTGCGCACGCTCTACACCTCGTTTGTCGATAGAACGTTTTTTGTCCTCTGGCGTGCCATCCTCTTCGCCATTCCAGCGGGTGCGCTTATCTGGCTCGTATCCAAAGTGTCTGTCAACGGGAGCCTGCTCGCCGCTTGGTTGGTCGAGGGGCTGGATCCTGTCGCCTGGGTGTTAGGGCTCAATGGCACTATCCTCCTAGCCTACATTATCGCCATCCCGGCCAACGAGATCATCATCCCCACCATCCTGATGCTCTGCGTCCTGCTCACCAAACACGTGATCCCAGGAGGCGAGGCGGGGGTGATGTTTGAGTCCGACAGCGTGGCCGATGTGAAAACCCTGTTGACGCAGTCCGGGTGGACGCTCCTTACCGCCGTAAGTCTGATGCTCTTCAGCCTCTGCCACAACCCTTGCAGCACGACCCTCTTCACGATATACAAGGAGACGCGTTCCGCTCGCTGGACGGCGTTGGCGGCGGTGCTCCCGCTTGGCATCGGTGGAGGCTTGTGCGCCCTTGTAGCCTTTGTTTGGCGGTGGTTCGCGGCGTAGCCCCGCGCGGCGCAAAAATGGATGAAACTCATGCAAATCACAGGGGAAATTTGCTTGAAAACATTTGTTGACTTGTTGGGTCAAAATAGCAAAATTCGGCCTCTTGATTCATCATACCATGAAAAAATACAACACAATCCACTCACACTACACCCGCTGGTTGCTGGCGGTTTCCGGCTTGGCCGCCACTGTTCCCTTGGTGGGCGCGGTAGAGGCCGGTGCTCTCGTCGGCGAAGGCGATGCTAAGCCGGGCCTCGTCCATGACACTGGGACACCGTCGCTGCGCGATTACCTCGCCCGGCGTCGAGCCGCGCTTTTCACGTCGTTGTCGGACATTTCGCCGCGTTTGCTGCGCGCCCAAGTCACAGCGGAAAGTCGCTCCGGCGTGCGCCGTTTGCGCATCCGGGATTTCCAGTATCTCAGCGACAGCGATCGCGATTACGCCGGTTACAGCCTTGGCGCGCCCTCGTGGGATACGGAGGTGGCCGTCATTGCCAGCAGCGTGGTTGATGAGTTCGCCATTCAGGCGGCTGCCAAAAACATCCCGATCGATTCTCTTGAGGTGACAGTGACCAGCCATCCCGACGCGCCAGAAGTCGAACCAACGCGCACAGTGGCCTATCCGCGAAACAGTGATTGGACGGCCTCCGTCGTCTCTCCGGCGAGCGACGCGCAGCTGGAGGATTTGCGCCAGGCTGTCGAGCGCACCTCGCCGATTCTCGCCCTGATAAAAGAACCGCAGGGCATCCCCCACGGCAAAGTTGTTCACACGAAAAGTCCCGACAAACGTTCACCAGAACTACCCCCGGGATTGAGAGATTTTCTCATTGAAAAACGTATCGCTGTCTTGAAGCGCCAAGGCAAGGCCGCAGAGCTTCGCGACAGGGAGGAATGGAAATCGAAAACCTTCTCGCTCTTTGCAAAAACAAAACTGGAGGATGGCAGCGGCATTCGCAACTCCCGCACATCCGCGCGCGGCTTTCAGATTTTGCACGACAACCTGCGCACGGACGCTGGCTACAACGTCGCTCCCACTTCCTACGAGCACCAACTCGGGGTGCTCGGCACTTG
>JAITHA010000010.1 GCA_031280235.1 Puniceicoccales bacterium
CCATGCGCTCGGCCAATTCGTCGAACTTCTCGGAGCCCAAACCGAAGACGGCCTTCATGGTTCTCTCGTTTCTGAACATGCGCTCAAGTATTTGCATGCCCAAATGCCTGCCTCCCTCGTAGCTTCTTGGCAATACCTATTTCCCAACACGTCTAATAAATGGAAGGAGTCAACTGGTGAGGGCCAGCCTTGTTCCGGGCTTATGCTACGCCGCGTTTGCTTGTCTTGTAGAATTTGACGAGGATTTGGAGTTCCCGTTTTTGGGAAAATCCGGGGAGGGCTTGGATTTTTTCGAGGGCCTGTGTTCTGTTGAGGCCTTCGTGGTAGAGGAAGCGGTAAGCGCGCCCGATTTCAGTGATTGTTTCGGTGGAAAAGCCGTGTCGGGCGAGGCCGATTTTATTGATAGCGCGGACTTCGGCTGGAGAGCCTTCGGCGATCATGTAGGGCGGGATATCTTTTACGTTTTTTGAGCAGGCGGATGCCATGCCGTAGCTTCCGACGCGGCAAAATTGATGTATGCCACAGCCCCAGGCGATGACGGCGTGGTCGCCTACGATGACATGGCCGGCGAGGGCGCAGTGGCCGCTCATGACGATGTGGTTGCCGAGGATGCAGTCATGTGCGATGTGAGAGTAGGCGAGGAGGTGGTTATGGTCGCCGATGAGGGTGAAATCGCCTTCGCTTGTGGCTGGGTGAATGGTGGTGTATTCGCGGAATTCGTTGTTATCGCCAATGCGCAGGCCTGTGCGTCCGCCTTTGAATTTGAGGTCATGGGTTTTGCCGCCGATGTAGGCGTATGGGAAGACGATGTTGTTTGAGCCCATGAGAACCCAGCCTTCAACGGTGGCGTGGTGTCGCACTTCGCAGCTTTCGCCGAGTGAGACTTCAGCGCCGATGTAGGTGTAGGCTCCGATGACGCAGTGGGGGCCGATGTGTGCGCCTTCTTCAATTATGGCCGTGGGGTGTATTTGAGCCGTTGGGTGAATGGGGGCGGTGGTGTCCATGGCTGGAGAACTTGGCGTGGAGGGCTGCCCGGTGCGGCTATTGAATTTCTCCGACCTCAATGACGCCGAACATGATTTCGGCGCTGGAGGCAATTTCATCGCCTACTTTGCAGGAACATTCGGCGATGCCGATTTTGGTGCCGCGTGTTTTCACCAGTTTGGCGTGGATGACGACTTGATCGCCCGGGGTGATAGCTTTACGGAACTTCACTTTATCCGCGCTCATGAAGTAGCAGACTTTGTTTTCGTGAGTCGTCAGGCGGAGCATGAGGAGACCTGCGGCTTGGGCCATCGCTTCGAGCTGGAGGACACCGGGCATGACGGGGTTTCCGGGGAAGTGGCCGAGGAAATAAGGTTCGTTGATAGTGACGTTTTTGATGGCGATGAGTTCGTTTTCACTGATGACCTCGGTCACGCGGTCGAGCATAACGAAGGGGTAGCGGTGGGGGATGAGATTGAGGATTTGACGTATGTCGATGGCGTTGGTCAGCGGGCCGACTTGGGGTTTTGTGCCCTCGGATTCGATATGTTTACTTTTTTTGACTTTGGGGTCGGTGGTTTCGAGCCATTGCTGGCGGATAGCGGCGGAGAGGCGGGCGTTGAGGGCATGGCCAGTGCGCACGGCGATGATGTGCGCCTTGAGGGGGACCCCGATCAGGGTGATGTCGCCGAGGATGTCGAGAATCTTGTGGCGCACGAGTTCGTCTTTAAAGCGGAGGGGTTCCTTGCAGACGATTTTGTCTCCTTTGATGACGATGGCGGAGTCGAGAGAACCACCTTGGATGAGACCTTTTTCGAGCAGTTCTTTGATATCTTCGTAGATGGTGAAGGTGCGTGCGGCGGCGATCTGGGCTTCATAGACTTCAGGGTCTATGTCGATGGTGAGGTGTTGGGTGTGTATGCCGCGGTCGTCAGCGGACGTGCATGTGATGCGCAGTCCGTCGTGGGGTAGGGCGATGATAGAGCGGTTGCCGTCGGTGACGGTGACGGGGGATTTGAGTTCGAAGTAGACACGGTCTTTTTCTTGGGTCACCGGGGTGGTTTGGTGGATGAGGTTGACGAAGGGACGTGCGGAGCCGTCCATGATAGGGGGCTCGCTGGCGTCCATTTCAACGTAGGCGTTGTCTATGCCCATGCCGCTGAAGGCGGAGAGTATGTGCTCGATGGTCTGGAGTTTGAGGTGCTCGGAGGAGACAGTTGTGTTGCGGACGAGGTCGGAGACCATTTCGACGAGTGGGCGTAGCTCTGGTTTCCCGATGAGGTCGATGCGGCGAAATACGATGCCAGTGTCGACAGGGGCTGGTTTTATGGTGAGAGTCACGTCCTGTCCAGAATGGAGGGATTTTCCCCGAATGGTGGCTTCGCGCTGCAAAGTTCGTTGCTTCATATACAAGAGGCTGCGTTAGTAAGAAAGAATCGTGTTTGGGGAAGCACAAACAAGCCCGCTGCGGCATGGGCCGTGGGCGGGCTTGGGTTGTGCGCGTTGGGCGGCGCGATGTGTGCGTCACTTCAAAAAGTGGGCGTTGATGGCTGGCACTTGGTGGCGGACGCCGGGGCCGAAGTGTGCGTTGGCGACTTCGGTGATGATGGCGCCCTTGGGGCCGGCGATTTGCCAGTGGTGTTCTGCTATTTTGCCGAGTTGGTTATATTCGCCTGGCGTGAGCTTTTGGGCATGCTTCACGGTTACGCCGCCTGTGTGTGCGGCGGGCACGCGGATGCCGAGGGTGGCGAGGTTGTCTTCGCCTTCGCCGACGGTGTAGGTTTCGCCGTTGCGTACGAGCCAGCCTTCCATCTTGGCTGGGACTCCGTTTTCTTTGTCTTCGCCGAGGTGCCAGTGTTCGGGGAGCATCTGGTTGGGCAGCAGGAAGAGGTCTTGGAGCATGAAGCTGGAGGCTCCGTCGAGATGGTTTTTGTACATGATGGCGGCGAGGCCTACTTCAGTGAAGCGCCCGGTGCCGTAGTCGCTTACCCAGAGCTGGCCGCGTGTCTTGGCGGTGACGGGGTAACTGTAGTACTTCAGGAGGCGCAGGATGGCGTCCTTGGCGGCTTCTTCGTTGAATTTGCCGTCCTGCGTGTAGAAGTCGGCGTTGTTGAAGACGAGGTTGTCCTTTAGGGGACAGGCCTTGGCGGCGCCTTCCTGTTTTTGGATCGGGCATTCGCCTTTGGGAGCGTTTGCCTCGGGGGCGTTGTTGGCTTGGCAGGCGCTCAGTGTTATAGCGGCGGCGAGGAGGAGGAGTTTGCTTTTCATGGTGTTGTCTGGGTCGGTTGATGTCAGTCGTTGGCTGTGGGCTGGGTTAAATGCGCGTTAGAGTTTCCACGGAGCGCGGAGCGTGGGTTGGAGGAGGGCGCTTGCGCCGGGGTCGTCTTTGATCGTTTCGGAGACGGGGTCCCAGTGGATGGTGCGGCCCGTCATGATGGCGATGTGGCCGAGGTGGCCGACGCTTGCCGCGCGGTGTGCGGTTTCGGCTGGGGTGATGGTTTCGTGGCGTGTTTTCACTCCGTCGATGAAGTTGCGCCAGTGGTCGGTGCTCTTGTAGGCGTGGTAGTCGTTGGGGCCTGGTGTGAAGTTGAGAATGGACTTGTCAGAGGCGTCCAACGCGCCGCGGTTAACGTAGAGCCATTTGCCGTTTTCGCCGATGAATTTAGTGCCTGAGCTGCTGTCCACTACCATGGTCACGCCGTTGGCGTAGGTGCACTCGTAACGGTAGGTCATTTCGGCGTCGTAGGGGGCATCTGTAGAATATTCGCCTGTGCCGGAGATTTTTACCGGGCCTGTGTTGTCGAAGCCTGCGCCCCAGTGGGCGATGTCTACGTGGTGGCCTACCCAGTCCATGAGGTTACCGCCGCCATAGTTGAGGCACCAGCGCCACTCGTAGTGGGTGACGCGTGGGTCATAGGGCATCCATTGGGCGGGGCCTACCCACATATCGTAGTCCTCGGGTGTGTCGAAGACGGCCTTCTCGCCGAGGCGTTTTCTCCAGCGCCCGTGTGTGCCTACTTCAATGCGCGTGAGTTTGCCGAGGAGGCCGTTGCGGACGATGTTCACTGCTTTGCGAAATTTGTCTCCTGAGCGCTGCCAGCTGCCCGTTTGCCAGATGCGCCCGTGTTGTTTGATGGCGTTGGCGATGGCACGACCTTCGACGAGTGTGTGCGCGAGGGGTTTCTCGCCGTAAACGTCTATTCCGGCGCGTGCTGCGGCTACGGCCATGACGCCGTGCCAGTGGTCAGGTGCGGCGATGATCACGGCGTCCATTTTCGCATTGGCATACATTTCGCGAAAATCTTTGTAGAGTTTGACGCCCTTGCCGTTTGCGCGGCCTTTGATTGCCTTCCCCTTTTGGCGCAGCCGGGCTCCATCTGTTTCGCAGACGGCGACGCCTTCCACGTCGGCGAAGTGCAGGCACTTCGCCATGCTGTCCCAACCTTGCCTGGCGCCGATGACACCGAGGGCTACCCGGTTGCTGGGGGCCACGTGCCCGTCGCGCCCAAGGGCGCGCGCGGGGATCAGAGCTGGGAAGGCAACGCCTGCGGCCATGACCAAGCCCGCATTCTTAAGAAAATTGCGTCGGGAACACTGCCCGGCCTCGTGAGAAAAATTCTTGTCCATGGGCTGTGAAAAACAGATGCCTTGCAAAATAGTTCCAGAAAATAAGTCACGAGTGCCATTGTTGGACGGTGCGGGGGTGGTGTTTTTCCGTGCTGCACACGTTTTTGCGCAGTCGTATGTTAAACGTGCTTTCCCATTGACGCGTTCTCGCTACCTTGCGCCGCCTTTCACACGATGTCTACAGATACCCAAACAAGCACGACAAGGGCCGGGACCGGGGCCGATGGCGCCTACGAGCACGGCGTTGTGGAGCGCCGCTGGCAACAATTCTGGCAGGAGCGTGGCACTTTCCGCGCCAACGACGCGGCGGCCTCTCTCCCCAAGTATTACATTCTCGACATGTTTCCCTATCCCTCTGCTGCTGGCCTGCACATCGGCCATCCTGAGGGCTACACTGCCTCTGACATCTTGGCCCGCTACAAAAAGGCGCGCGGTTTTAACGTCCTCCATCCCATGGGTTGGGATGCCTTTGGCCTGCCAGCCGAGCAATACGCCATCCAGACCGGTAAACCGCCTTCTACGCAGACCACGCAGAATATCGCCAATTTCAGGCGCCAACTCCAGATGTTGGGCTTCGCCGTGGACTGGTCGCGCGAGGTTAACACCACCGACCCCAGCTACTACAAATGGACGCAGTGGATATTCCTCCAACTTTTCAAGAACGGCCTTGCCTATGTGGATGCCAAGCCCGTCTGGTTTTGTCCGGTGCTTGGGACGGTGCTCGCCAACGAGGAGGTGCTGAATACGCCTGATGGGCCGCGCTCCGAGCGAGGATCTCACCCTGTCGAGCGCCGCCCCATCCGCCAGTGGGTGTTGCGCATCACGGCCTACGCCGAGAAACTCATTGCTGGCCTTGACGCCCTCGATTGGCCGGAATCCACAAAGCGCCTCCAACGAAACTGGATTGGCCGCTCGGAAGGGGCTGAGGTGGACTTTGCTATCGCCGACGGAGCTGCAGTTGGGGAGAAACTGACCGTTTACACAACGCGCCCTGATACCCTCTTTGGCGCCACCTACGTCGTCATAGCCCCGGAGCACCCGCTTGCCCACCGCCTGGCCTCGTCGGCTTGTCGCGGCAGCGTCGATGCCTACATCGCCCAAGTGCGCAACAAGACGGATCTCGAGCGCACCGACCTTGCCAAAGATAAGTCTGGCGTGTTCTCCGGTACTTACGCCACCAATCCCGTCAACGGCGCGCGCATCCCCATCTGGATCGCCGACTACGTCCTCATGGGCTACGGCACTGGGGCCATCATGGCCGTCCCGGCGCATGACCAGCGAGACTGGGATTTCGCCAGAAAATATCAACTCCCCATCATCCCGGTTGTCGCCCCGCCACAGGGCATGAGTCCCGACCTCGATAAAGCCGCCTTCGAAGCCGACGGGTACCTCGTCAACTCCGGCCCATACGACGGCCTCCAAGGACAGGAGGCACGGCAGCGCATCACGGCAGACCTCGCCGCACGTTCCCTCGGCAAGAGCGCCGTCAACTACAAGCTGCGCGATTGGCTCTTCTCGCGCCAACGCTACTGGGGCGAGCCTTTCCCTATCCTCTGGGTCTCTCCGGAAGATTATGCCCGTATCCCCACCGCATCGCCCTTTCGCGAGTTTCTTCCAGCCGCCCCTGTCTCCTGCCAGATGGACGGCAAGACTTGGTGTGCTCTGCCGCTTGGCACGGCCCACCTGCCGTTGGAGCTGCCAGCGATAAAAAGCTATCTGCCCGCCGCCACAGGCGAGAGCCCACTCGCCCGCGCTACCGAGTGGCTCCACGTCAACATCAACCTCAGTACGGGTGAAATCTCTCAGGGCAACGCTGCCACAGAGACAACGGGCGACCTCGTTATCTCCGCCCTGCGGGAGACGAATACCATGCCTCAATGGGCGGGCTCCTGCTGGTATTACCTGCGCTACATCGACCCACACAACACCGCTGCCATCGCCTCTCCCGAGAAACTCACCTATTGGGGCGTGCCAGACTTTTACATCGGCGGCGCCGAACACGCCGTTCTCCACCTCCTCTACGCGCGCTTCTGGCACCGCTTCTTGCACGATATCGGCGTCGTGCCCACGCCAGAGCCTTTCCAACGCCTTTTCCACCAAGGCATCATTCTTGGAGAAGCCGAATACCACCTCTTCCTCGACGAAAACGGCAAGCCACGTTCGGTCACAGCCGAAGATGCCCGAAATTTGAAAAACACCCCACGTCAAAAACTCACCGAGGACGAAGTAGAAAAATGCGGTAGCGAGTGGTTCTGGAAAAAAGACCCCGCTATCCGCATTGACGTACAATCACAGAAAATGTCGAAAAGCCTCGGCAACGTCGTCAACCCAGACGACATTGTCCACGCCCACGGCACTGATGCGCTTCGCCTCTACCTCATGTTCCTGGGGCCGCTCGAAGCCGCCAAACCGTGGAACACTAAAAACATCGAGGGCATCACACGCTTCCTCAGGCGCGTCTGGCGCCTCGTCGTTGACGAAAGCGCGGGCACCCTCACCCCGCGCATTCAGGACAACGCTCCTGCCAATGCCGCCCTCGAGCGCGCTCTCCACCAAACCATTCGCAAAGTCACCAACGACATCGAGGAGTTGCGCTTTAACACCGCCATATCCCAGCTCATGATATTCCTCAACGCAGCCGAAAAAGCTCCCGCGCTTGCCCAGCACACCGTTCAGGATTTCCTTCGCATCCTCGCCCCACTCGCCCCACACATCGCAGAAGAGCTCTGGCATCGCCTCCGCGCGGCTCCCCCCGGCACCGCCCCATCCAGCATCGTCGAAGCAGGATGGCCGAGCTTCGATCCCTCCAAACTCATTGAAGACACCGCCATCATCATTATTCAGGTGAACGGCAAAGTGCGCGCCCAAGCCACCCTCCCAAAAGACGCCAGCCGTGAAGCACTTCTCACCGCCGCACACAGCGACGCAAACGTGCGAAAATTCACCGAGGGCAGAGAAGTGCTCAAGGAAATCGTTGTCCAAGGAAAACTGGTCAACATCGTCGTCAAGTAATGCCATGCCAAACCCGACCTTTGACCACGTCGAAGATGCTATCGCCGACATAGCTGACGGCAAACTCGTCATCGTCACGGATGACGAGAATCGCGAGAACGAAGGCGATCTCATCATGGCCGCCACCAAAGCCACGCCTGCCACCATCGCCAGTATGATTCGCCACTGCAGTGGCATCATCTGCGTCCCCATGGCCGAAGCCCAGCTCAAGCGCCTGAAACTGCCCCCAATGGTGACCCACAACTGCGAAAATTACCGTACCGACTTTACCATCACCGTCGACGCCGCAGAGGGTATCACCACCGGCATCAGTGCAACAGACCGTACCCGCACGATTCGCCTCCTCGCCGACCCCGAGGCCACGCCTGCGCAACTCGTCCGTCCAGGCCATATCTTTCCCCTGCGCGCCCGCCCAGGCGGCGTCCTTGAACGCCCGGGGCACACCGAAGCTGCCGTCGACCTCGCGCGCCTTGCAGGCCTCCAGCCCGCAGGCGTTTTGTGCGAGCTCGTCAACGACGACGGCACCGTCCAACGCCTCCCCGAGATCCTCCATTTCAAACGCCTCTTCAACCTCCGCCTCGTCTCCATCGCCCAAATCATCGAATACCTCAACTGCAAGAAAGGATAGAGAACCCGTTAGGTTGTGCGGTTCGGTTCGCATGCCCCAAACAGGGTGAGCCGAGACGGCCCCTTTAGCCCCCTTTTCCAAGGCCGGAGGCGAAGGGTATTTTTTGTTTGCTTCGCCAAAAACGAATGCCACCCTTCGCAGTCTCCCTTTCACATTAAAATACATATATAACATGCCCAGTGCATACGAAACTGCCTTCACGCACGATTCTCCGTGCCCGATGAATTATTAGACATGTTGGAAAATAATTCTCAGTCTCAATAGGAATTTTTCACTGTGCGTAAGTGCCGATAAAAGGCCCGAAAGTTGCCAAAAACTATTATTTTGAGCCAGAAATTTGGTTCCTCGCTACTTTGAGTGGGAGTGCTGGTGACATGGGAAGGTCAGTTTCGCGGCGTGGAAGTAGAGCATCGTGATTAGATTGGTGCTCGTGCGATAACCACGGGCAGCTCGT
>JAITHA010000050.1 GCA_031280235.1 Puniceicoccales bacterium
CTCGAAAAATGCCGCCGCCTCTGGAAAAATTGCGAGCGCAAGCTCAATACCAGCCGCCAGTTCGTCGTCCTCGCCTTCCTCGTCATCTTACTCAAAAGATATTGAACAGACTCTAAGACGGGCCGCCGTCCCGCTGACGTCAATGGAGTTGGAGGCAAACGCCCCTTCGCCGATGTAAATCGGCAGCGTGTCCAACGCGAACGTGCCTTCCGCGATTCTGGCATTGCCGATGACGTCCGCGCTAAAGCCTGCGCCATGAGCCTTGGTCGTCTGTCCGCTCAGGTTGAGCGTGCCCGTACCGATTTTGGCAAAACCGATGGCCAAGTTGTGACCCGAGCCTTGAACATAAGAAAGACCGGTGTTGATCGCGACGTTCTTGCCGTTGGTGTCGAAGGTGAACGCGACTTGGCCTTCGCCAAGGCTTTCCCCCGACAATTCGATGTCGTCTGTGACAAATTCGGAGAAGAAAGAACTAGGGACATCAGCCGCGCCAGTGTCGGCGAGAGCGCAAATGGTGCCGCCATTGATTTCGAGCGAAACCTGACCTTCGCTCTTGCGGATGTAACGTGTTTCGAGAATACCGCCAGAAGTCAGCCGAACCAAGCCTGTCGAGAATGGCGCAGTACCAAGAATTACTTTGTCCGCTACAGAGACCTTGCCGCTGGATTCGATGGCCAATGAACCTGTGCCACTCACGCCGACCCTAAGCAAGCCACTCATGCTCCACGTGGAATTTGCGCCCGTGATGGTGGCCGAGCCTTCGCCGGAGGATGAGTAGCCGAGGTAACTATCGACGCCCGAAACACCGCCGCCACCTTGAACCAGCAAATTGCCGGAGCGGTCGTAGCCCACGTAGAACCTCGACTCAGAGTGCGTAAAGGACAAACGCCCCGCGCTTTGGACGGTGAGGGAAACCGCAAGGGCCACGTCGCTGAGCGCATCAACCTTCGCGGATTGATCTGTGACAGAATTCGGAGTGGTAATTGTCTGATTGACGCTCCATGCGTATTCCGCCGACGCCGACGGCACAAAAGCCGCTGCCCCGAATGTCGCCGCCGCTGCAAAGAACCGCCTCGAAAAGAGTAACGCGCGGAGAGACGAAGCGCCCCGTGGCAAAGCAGAGGTACAGCGCC
The DNA here is from genome assembly GCA_031280235.1 of Puniceicoccales bacterium. Lineage (GTDB taxonomy): Bacteria > Verrucomicrobiota > Verrucomicrobiia > Opitutales > UBA953 > CALNBE01. The sequence goes on from JAITHA010000050.1 coordinate 1,134, forward strand.
CGGCAGCAATTGTGGCAGACGTGTTGCGGCCGTGTAGATCAATGAATGATGTTGGTATCATGAAAAGAGTGTTAGGGGGGGGGTAATTAACAATCGAGGTTTTACAACAGGAAAAACGCATAAGGGTGGTTTGCATGGGGAATTCTGCTGTTTTGTGCATTCCCCTCGCTTTTTGGGTGGAGGGGAGCATTGTCGTCGGGGTCATGAAAATTGCCCGAAATACTGTCGCAGCCATTCATTACACGCTGACCAATTCCAAGGGAAATGTCCTTGATTCGTCTGAAGGTTCGCAGCCGTTGGAGTATCTGCATGGCGCGCAAAATATCATCTCTGGTCTTGAGCGTGCTTTGGAAGGTTTGGGCACCGGGGATGCCAAGAAGGTGACCGTGGCCCCGGCAGATGGCTATGGGGAACACGATCCGCGCTTGGTCGTGGCTGTGCCGCGCAGCCGTTTCCCAGAGGAGGAGGAGATCTTACCGGGCATGAAATTCCATGCGCAGGTGGCCGACGAGCTCCGCGTGATGACCGTCACTTCTGTCGCAGAAAATGAGGTGTTCTTGGATGGCAACCACGAGCTTGCTGGGGAGGAATTGCGTTTTGAGGTTGAGGTGGCGTCTGTGCGCGAGGCGACTGCCGAGGAGCTTTCGCATGGGCATCCGCACCGCGAGCATGTCTGCTGCGGGGGCCACGGGCACGGGCATTGTGGCGGTCATCACGACCACCACGGGAAGTGAAACACGGGCACTGGGCTATGAAATACGTTCTCGTTGACGGTTTTAACCTCGCATTCCGCATGTTTCACGGGATGCCGGTGTTCTCCCGGCGCGATGGTCTCCCTGTGAATGCCATCATGGGTTGGGTGCGCTCGATCTGGAAGCTCCAGGAACTGGAAACGCCGTGCACCATCGCGGTGTTTTTTGACAAAGCGGGTTCGCGGCGCCACCTTGAGCTGCACGAGGGTTACAAAGCGCACCGCCCGGAAATGCCTGAGGCGCTGGCCCGGCAGATCCCTTTTCTGAAAGAGGTGACGCCCTTCCTGGGTGCGCGTGTCGTGGAAGAAGAGGGCGTGGAGGCGGACGATTTGATCGCATCAGCGGCGCGCGCCTTGGCGGCCCAGGGAAGCGAGGTGCGCATTGCGAGCTCAGACAAGGATTTCGCGCAATGCGTGGATGCGCACGTGCACTTGCTCATACCTACGCAGGCGGGGGCCACGAAGGCGGGTTGGGCAAAGCTCGACGCGGTGGGTGTGCAGGAAAAGTTTGGCGTGCCGCCAGAGAAAATCGTCGACCTCCTGTCGCTGACTGGTGACGCGGTGGACAACATCCCAGGCGTCCCCGGTGTTGGCCCCAAGACGGCCTTGGCCTGGCTCCTGGCATATGGCGACATTGCCGGGCTCCTGACGGCGTTGGACAAGGTCGAGCCTGCGCGCTTCCGCGAAGTGCTGGCCGGGGCGCGAGAATTGCTGAGGCTCAACCAGCAGCTTATTCGCTTCCGGTCTGATTTTGCCGTGGACTGCTCCGCGCCTGCCAAGCCGGACGACAACGCGGCGCGTGCCTTCTTTGAGCGCATGGAGATGCGTGCGATTTTAAAAACCTTCGACCAACGCGCTGAGGCCCAGCTGGAGCTATTCGAATAAAGATGAGCGACACGGCGAACAGCACTCTTTCCTGCCGCGGCCTTGAGCGTTTTCTTGGCACTGACGAGAACCGGACGCACGTCCTGAAAGGCGTGAATTTTGATGCGCACGCCGGAAAGACACACGCCATCGTGGGGCCATCTGGCTGCGGGAAAAGCTCGCTGCTCTACTTGCTCGGCTTGCTGGACCGCCCGGATGCGGGAGAAGTCTTTGTGTGCGGCAAACCCATGGCGCGCGTGAGCGACAACGCGCGTACGTCGGCGCGAAATGCCTACCTTGGCTTCGTCTTCCAATTTCACTTTTTGCTCCCGGAGTTTACCGCCGCAGAGAACGTCATGATGCCCATGCGCAAGCGCGGTAGCCTCGACGAAAAGGAAATGCGGCAGCGCGCGTTGGAGTTGCTGGAGGCCGTTGGCCTCGGCGACAAGAAGGAGCGCCTGGCGACGCATCTCTCCGGTGGCGAGCAACAACGCGTGGCCATCGCGCGCGCCATCGCGAACAAGCCGCCCGTGCTCTTGGCCGACGAGCCGACGGGCAACCTTGATGCGCGCAACTCCGGCCTCGCTTTTGAGTTGCTGGCACACCTCTCGCGCGAGTACGACATCGCCGTGGTGATGGTCACCCACAACCCCGAGCTCGCCGGGCGTTGTGACCGCGTGTTGCACATGCTGGACGGGCATTTCGTGTAATCGGCACGGGTACGCCCTTTTCCTTGCCAGTAAAAAGTTCATTTGCAAGGTGTGCTCCCCATGGTACTCGCGTCTCTTGTCCCCGTTCTGGCGTTTTCCCCTTTTTCTGGACGGAACTTTGTCATCATCACCCTACTACACCTGCTCGGGTTCTCCCTAGCCTACATCGTGCGAGTGGTGATCCGCAAAAAACGCTCACACTCTGGGTTATCCCTGTGGATGGTCTGTCTGCAGGTGTTGGTGCTCACCGTGTTGCGCAACCGATACCGCTTCAAGGTCAGTGGCTTGGAAAACATCCCGGCCACGGGCGGGCTTGTCGTCGTTGGCAACCATGTCTCTTTCCTCGACACACTTCTTCTGGGAACGCTCATCCCGCGCCCTGTGCGCTTCGTTGTCTGGGATGTGTATCTGGAGTCGCCGATCATGGGCCGTATTGTCCGTCTTTTTCGCGGCATCCCCATCTCGCCAAGCAATGCGAAAGAAGGTGTGCGCGTGGCCGCCGAGCACCTCGCCGCCGGCGGGTGCATCGTGATTTTTCCCGAAGGCCAGATTTCGCGCAACGGGGTGCTCGACGCCTTTCTGGGCGGCTACGCACTGATGGCACGGCGCGCCCGCGTGCCCATCCTTCCCGTGGCAATAGACGGCCTCTGGGGCTCGCTGTTCAGCTTCCACGCGGGGAAACCTTTCCGCCGCCTACCACGCTTCGGCAAGCCGCAGCTCGCAGTCGCCTTCGGCAAAGCGCTTTCGCATGAGGAGGCGGGCGGCGCGCGCGAGGCGGTGCTGCTGCTCCAGGCCCAGCTCTACGCAGAGCGCCCGCAGCTGAAGCGCAACCTTGCTCGGGAAATCGTCCGCTCGCTCTCGCGGCATCCGTTTCGCATCTTGGTTATAGACCGTAGTGGTACGCGGATGGCGTTTCGCGGCGCGACCCTGCTGGCCCTCGCGCGCTGGTGTGCCCACTGTTGGAGGGCAATGCCGGAGAAGCGCATCGGCATCGTGCTGCCACCCGGCATCGCGGCCACCGTCACCAACATCGCCTGTGTGATGTTGGGCAAATCGCCCGTGAACTTGAATTTCACCATTGGGCGCCAGCAGCTGGAGTCCTGCGTCGCCACGATGGAGATAAAGACCTTTGTCACCGCGCAGGCTTTGCGCGACAGGCTCGATGCAAAAATTCCCGATTTCCCCTGGGCGGCTGTACAGCAAATCATCGACGTGCCCACGCTTTTGAGGACGGCCCCCAGACCCTACTTGATCGCGCAAATGGCGCTGGCCATCCTGCTGCCCACGCCCCTGCTCTGCCTGCTCTGGCGCATCCCCCGGTGCGGCGGCGATGCGGAGGCGGCGGCGCTCTGCACAAGTGGCAGCTCTGGCCAGCCCAAAGGGGTGCCACTCTCGCACGCCAACATCCTCGGCAATTGCAGCCAGATCGATGAGACGCGCTACATTCGCCCAGGCTCCATCATTCTCGGGAACCTCCCGGTGTTCCACAGCTTCGGCTTTACCGTCTCTGTGTGGTTTGCGCTCACGCGGGCCGTGCGCGTCGTCAACACCCCTTCGCCCTTGGACATCGCGCGGAGCATCGCGGCCATCCACGAGGAGCGCGCCACCCTCATGGTGAGCACGCCGACTTTTTTCCGCAGCTATTTGAAAAAAGCCTCGCCCGCTGAATTGGCCTCGCTGGATCTCGCCGTCGCTGGCGCGGAAAAGTCTCCCGAGGGTCTGGCTGAGGAGTGGGAAAAACGCTTCGACGGCATGTTCCGCGAAGGCTATGGGACGACGGAGACATCGCCCGTCGTGGGCGTCAACTTGTTTGACATCCCCGACCCGGCGGTGCGCAACGGTGTCTTCGTGGGGAACAAACGAGGCTCCATCGGGCGCCCCTTCCTGGGGATAGCCACGCGCTTCACCGACCCGATCAGCGGCCAGCCCTCGTCGGCGCACGTAGGCGGCATCCTCTGGCTCAAGGGAATCAACGTCTTCAAGGGCTACATTGGGCAACCCGAGCTCACGCGCGAAGTGCTCACCGCCGACGGCTGGTATTGCACGGGTGACATCGCGTCCATGGATGCCGAGGGCTTCATTTTCATCAAAGGGCGCCTGTCGCGTTTTTCCAAAATAGGTGGCGAAATGGTGCCGCATGGCACTGTCGAAGACGCCGTGCGCCGCGCCCTCAACCTTCACTTTGGCGAAGACGAACAATTGCGCATCGCCATCGCTGCACGGTTTGATGAGGCGAAAGGCGAGACCCTTGTCCTGCTGACGACCCTCGACATCGACACGGAGCAACTGCGCGCCACGCTCGCCCACGACGGCCTGGCAAAACTCTGGATTCCGCGCATTATCAAAAAGGTGGACGCGATCCCCACCCTCGCCACCGGCAAGCTGGATCTGCAAGAGCTGCACCAGCTCGCCAAGGGTTAAAGCGTGCCACCGCCCAAATCAGATACCTCCTCATCTGGCTTTTTATCGCATGGCGACACCATCTAACGGATTGGCAGGCAGAGCCTCCCCGTTGGGGAAATCAGGCAGCGAGCTCGGCAATGACGGCGATTTCGACCGAAGCCCCGAGAGGCAAGCCGTTGACGGAAACCGCCGCTCGCGCGTGCCGCCCAGCGTCGCCGAAGACAGCGACGAACAACTCTGAGGCACCGTTGACAACTCCCGGGCTACCCGAAAAATCGTCCACACCATTGACGAAACCGCTCACCGACACGATGCGCACAACTTTGTCGAGCGAGCCAATGGCCGCCTTGATATTGGCCAGAGCGTTGAGGGCACATAGGCGTGCGGCATCATACCCGTGCTGAAGCCTGTCCTGCTCCCGGGAAACCTTTCCCGTGAACGCCACCTTGCCATTTTGCATGGGGAGCGTCCCTGCGAGAAAAAGCAAATTACCCGCGCGCACAGACGGGACATAGGCCCCGGCAGCGGCAGGCGGCGACGGCAGGGCAAGGCCCAGCGCGGCAAGTTTTCCCTCGGGCGTATCCATGTCCGAGCGACGTCAGACGCCCTTCGCTAAAAAGAGCGGCAACAGGTAGTTGCTACTACTTTCCAGCGAGGCAAGCTGCACGTAGTCTTGCTCAGGCACGTCGATGCCGTGCTTTTTGCGCAGCTCCATCACGATATCAAGGAAGTCCATTGAATCCAGAGTGAGCTGTTCGCGAAGGCGAACATCGGGCTTCACCTTGCTGAGATCCTCGTCGGGAGCGATCTCAGCAATGATATCGAGGATGATTTTTTGAACCTGTTCCTTGGTCATTTGCGCGCGGTTTGTTTTTTGTGAGCGGGAGAAAGAGACAGAAGACGGGCAACACGTCAACCACGTAACGTGACAGCAACGTCCGTAGAAAAGGAGCCCCCAAGGGAAACGGCAAAGCCCCTCGCGCGAAATGGCGAAGGGCTTTGCAAGGTGACAGCTGGCGGCGAAAGGGCTCGCCCAGACAAACCGCAGCGACTTAAGAACGACGTCGGAACTTGTTCTGGAATTTCTCGACACGCCCAGCACTGTCCACGAAGCGTTTTTCGCCCGTGTAGGCTGGGTGAGAGTCGGCGGTTACTTCCCTCGGGAAGACGTAGTATTCCACGCCGCCGATAACCTCCGTCTCCTTGGAGCGGAGCGTCGAGCGAGTGAGGAACTTGGTGCCTGTGGAGACGTCCCGAAAACAGACCAAGTGGCTTGTAGGATGTGTTTCTTTCTTCACGGTAAAAAAGGTTGTTGGATGAGGAAGTGCGACGGCAGAATCAGCCTTGGCGGGCTTTGTAACGCGGGTGTGTCTTGTTGATGACGTAGATACGCCCCTTGCGGCGCACCACCTGACAATTGGGATGGCGCTTTTTCAGCGATTTAAGCGATGGACTGACTTTCATGGTTGTGTGTATGTGCTTATGGTTGGAACTGCTGGAGTAATTGGAGGCGGCGGAGGGAAAGGAACAAACCCGGGGTGTCAACGGATTTTTTCGGAGCTTGTCCTGAGCTTCATTTGGTTTGCACGAAAAGGCCGCTTGATTCCAAGCTGCGCGTCCTTTTTTTCACCACATCCCGCATGCGTATTGTCTACCTCTTCACCTGCTTCCCTGTTGTCTCGGAGACTTTCTTGCAGCGTGAAATCCGCGCCATGCGCGAGCGCGGGGGCAACGAGATTGAGCTGTGGTCGCTCTGGCGCGGGAAGGCCGAGTGGGAGGGCGTGCCGGTGCACCGCTACCCTTTTTGGGCCATTCTGCGCGTGATATTTTTCAAGATTCCCCTCTGGGCATGGCGCCACCCCGGCGCGCTCCGGAGGGTTTGGGCGGCCTACATGAGAGCATCTCCGCCGAGCTTGCTCAATATTGGTGAGAACCTGCTCGGCCTAGCCTTTGCGTTGGACAAGGCGGATCTTTTTCGCGCCAACCCGCCCGATCTTTTCCATGCCGTCTGGGCCACGATGCCGACGGCAGCAGCCTGGCTCTTGCATGAGATTACTGGGATTCCCTTCTCGATGGGCGCACACGCGTACGACATTTTCCGCGACGGGGGAGACTGGACGCTCCGCGAAAAACTGGCCACCGCACGCTTCGTCCACACAACCACCGAGGTTGCTCGCAAGCGCTTGCTGGAGCTCGGTGCTCCAGCGGCCAGAGTGTGCCTCATACGGCGCGGGCTCGACACACTCCCGCCAATGAAGCCCCTGCGCGTCGTGGGCGACAGCCCCTTGCGTTGCTTAAGCATTGGACGTCTCGTGCCCAAAAAGGGCCTCTTCGCCCAGCTTCGGATCTTGCGCGCCCTGCGCGACGCGGGACTCCGCATCGAGGCACGCATCGCTGGCAAAGGACCACTGGAGCAGGAGCTGCGCACGCGTATCGCCACCCTTGGGCTGGAGGACTGTGTCTCGCTCGCCGGCGAGTTACCCTATGCGGAAATCGTCGCGCAATACGCTTGGGCGGATGTCTTTCTTTTCACGGGGATCGTCGCCAAAGACGGCGACCGCGACGGCTTGCCCAACGTCATTCCGGAAGCGATGGCCCACGGCGTCGCGGTGGTGACATCGCCGGTGTCCGGCGCGCCAGAAGCCATTTCCCACAGGCTCACAGGACAAGTGGTTCCCGTCGATGACCATGCTGGCTGGGTGACAGCTGTCCGCCAACTGCGAGAGGATCCCGCCTTTGCCCAGCACACTCGCAACGCGGCACGGCAATGGGTCGAACGAGAATTTTGCGCGTACGAGAACGCCGCGCGCCTGGCCGTGGAACTGGCTTCGCTTTAGAGTGTGTCGTCACGAAATAGGACGATAAATGAAGAGGCCCTGATTGGGACGACGCACAGATAGAACTTGGTGTTCATCTCCTTCGCGTCCTCACCTGGGACTCTTTGAGGACTCGGCGATCGGGCGTGAGGTCTAGACAGAAGTTGACCCATGTGTGCGTCGAGAAGGCAAGGGTGTAAAAGGAGGATGTGAGGGTGCAGATTGGGGCTTTTTCGCGGAGCAATTCGACCGGGGTTTTGTTGGCGCGCGAGCGGTTTTTCCGGGCGAAGTTGTAGAAGTGCTGGTAGGTGCCTGCCATTGCGATGAAGTGTGCGCGGCCCGAAAAGTTTTCCAAATCGAAGAATTCGTTTTCGATGGCGGCGTGGACACTTTCGACGTCGGCAGTTGGGGCGCGCGGGCGGATTGAAGCGATGGCGTGCGCCGGTGGCCA
>JAITHA010000056.1 GCA_031280235.1 Puniceicoccales bacterium
GCCTCAAATACCTTGCGCTCATCGGCTCCCTTGCGACCTCCTCCTGGCTTGCGCTTGTAAGCCCGGCCTGGCTCCCTCTTCGGCTCCTTGGGCAGCAGTGGCAACACTCGTTCCCATAATTCATCCGACGTTTCCCATGGCTTGGTTCGACTCATCTGCCTACCTTGCCCTATGGAGACTCATAATACAAGATTTATTTAGGGATAAACTCTAAGTCTTTTGACGTGAGTCGTGCTCAACGCGAACGGTAATCCCAATGCCGCCGCGGACGCCGAACTGGCCCACGACCTCGATCCACACGGGGGCGAGTGCTGCCAGCAGATCATCGGCGATGAGGTTGACGAGATGCTCTTGGAAGCAGCCTTCATTGCGGAAAGACCAGAAATAGAGCTTGAGGGACTTTGTCTCGACGATACGTGGGCCGGGGATGTAGCGGATGGTAATAATACCGAAATCGGGCTGGCCTGTCGCCGGGCAAAGACAGGTGAATTCCTCCGTGCGCAGCTCGACGGTATATTCCCGCCCCGGGTTATGGTTGGGGAAGGTTTCGAGCTTTTTGGAAGGTTGGTTTCGCGTACGCCCTACTTGTGTGAGGGCTGAAAGATCCTCGGGTTGTGTGAGCATGGCTTGGTGTTGTGTGCTGGGGTGGCTTCACTTCGCAGTGGCGCAGGCGGGGCAACCTGTGCCATCAAGCTGTTGGAAGAAATCATTGCCCTTGTCGTCGACGAGGATGAAGGCCGGGAAATCTTCGACCTCGATTTTCCACACGGCTTCCATGCCCAGCTCGGGATATTCGAGGAGCTCGACCTTTTTGATGTTTTCCTTGGCGAGGATGGCTGCCGGACCTCCGATGGAGCCAAGGTAAAAACCGCCGTGTTTCTTACAGGCGTCTGTCACCTGCTGGCTGCGGTTGCCTTTGGCGATCATAACAAGCGAGCCCCCTTGCGCTTGGAAGAGATCGACATAGCTATCCATGCGCCCAGCAGTCGTCGGCCCGAAAGAGCCGGAAGCATAGCCCGTTGGCGTCTTGGCTGGGCCAGCATAATAGACGGGGTGATTCTTGATGTAGTCGGGCAAGCCTTGGCCAGTGTCGATGCGTTCCTTGAGCTTGGCATGGGCGATGTCGCGCGCGACGACGATGGTGCCGCGAAGTGCAAGGCGCGTCTTGACCGGATACTTGGAAAGTTCGGCGAGAATCTCCGGCATGGGTTTGTCAAGGTCGATACGCACGACGCCCGGGTCGTCGTTAGCCGAAGCGTCGCGGTATTGTGGCGGGATGAAGCGTGTCGGGTTGGTTTCGAGCTGCTCGATGAAGATGCCTTCGGTGGTGATTTTACCTTTGCAGTTGCGGTCTGCAGAACACGAGACGCCCATGCCCACTGGGCACGAAGCGCCATGGCGTGGAAGGCGAATGATGCGCACATCCAGCGCGAACCACTTGCCGCCAAATTGTGCGCCAAGGCCAATCTTGTGGGCGGCTTGCAACACGCGCTCCTCAAGCTCAACATCGCGGAAGGCCCACCCGTGTTCGTTGCCCGTGGTTGGGAGCGAGTCGAGATACTTGGTGGAGGCAAGCTTGACGGTCTTCATTGTTGTCTCGGCAGAGGTACCCCCGATGACGAATGCGAGGTGGTAGGGAGGACACGCCGCAGTGCCGAGGGTTTTCATTTTTTCGACGAGAAATTTTTCGAGGCTCGTTGGGTTGAGCAGGGCCTTGGTCTCTTGGAAGAGGTAGTTTTTGTTGGCCGATCCGCCGCCTTTGGCAACGAAGAGGAAATTGTATTCTGCACCTTTCGTGGCGTAGAGGTCGATCTGTGCGGGCAAATTTGTCCCCGTGTTTTTCTCATTGTACATGTCGAGGGCGACGGTCTGCGAATAGCGCAGGCAGTTCTCCGTGTAGGCCTTATAGACGCCGAGCGAGAGTGCCTCGCCATCATCGACGCCCGTCCAGACTTGCTGGCCTTTTTTGCCGACGATGGTCGCGGTGCCTGTGTCTTGGCAGAACGGGAGCACGCCTTGGGCGGCGACCTCGGCATTGCGCAGCATGGCAATGGCGACGGCGCGGTCGTTCTGGCTGGCGTTCGGGTCGTCGAGAATGGCGGCGACTTGCGTGAGGTGCGTTGGGCGCAAGTAAAAAGCGATATCGTGAAAAGCTTGATTGGCGAGAAGGGTCAGTCCCTCGCGAGCGACCTTCAGCACCGGCTTGCCGTCGAACTCGCTGGCGGAAATGTAGTCACGCGAGATACACCGATACTCGGTCGTGTCCTTCCCGAGAGGGAAGGTGTCCTGATAAAAAAACGGAGGAGTGGCCATGCCTGTTGAAGGTGGGCGGCAGGCCTCCACCGAGCAACGGAAAACAGGGGCGTTGTGCTTCAGCGGGTCCCGTGTCGTTGCCACTGTCCGAGGGCGGCGAGGGCAATGGCGCCAGCGGCGACGCAGGCCGTCTCGACACGCAAGACATGCTCGCCCATGTGCGCCCCAGCGAAACCAGCGCCGCGCAAGGTATTGCGCTCGGTAGCGCTCCAACCGCGCTCGGGGCCGATGGCGATGAGTATGCTGGAAGCGGCGTACAAGGTTTTGTCGAGAGCTTCGCCTGCCTCATAAATATCGAGGAATACGCGCCGGGTGTTGCCCTCAGTCGCAGCTGGCGCGACGCGCTGCAGGGCTTCATCGAGCGACGCGTGCCGAGCCAGGATTGGCACAAGCGTGGTGAAGGCCTGGGCTGCGGCTTTGTGCAGCAGGTCTTTCGTCTCGCCGCCGTGCCAGAGAGAACTTTGCGCGTAGGCTGGGTCGCCCTTTTCGGCGTTGAAAAAGTGAATTTCGGCGAAGCCCAGAGAGGCGCACTCAAGGAGGATTTTTCGTGCTGTTTGCGGGCGTGGCAGGCCGACGAGTAGCCGCAAGGGGAATGGGCTTGGCGTGGTTTTCTCCCAAGCGATTTCCCAAGAAATCTGCGCTGTGGAGATCCCGAGCAGGAGAGCCGTGCCACGCTGGCCGCTGGCGACTCCGACGCACACCGTGTCGCCTGCCTTGGCGCGCAAGACGTCCCGGATGTGCACAGCGCGCACATCAGCGCCCGGCAAGCCGCCGTTGTTTGCCTCGTCGGGCTTGAGTAAAATCAGGTTCATTGTTGCTGGCGTGGCGCTGGGCGTTCTCGCGCCAAGCGTTCATCAACCTTTCGGAACTGTGTCGAACCAAGAAAAGTTGACAATGAAAGAAAGGGAAAGGGAGAGCTCTCGCATGAAAACCGGCGCACACCGGTACGATTTGAACAACCTAAGTCTGGGATGCGCGCGAGCCGCACTGCGAGCGCTGCGCACACCGCAGAATGGCGCTCTTAGTGGAGAGCGCCGCTAGGCCCTTTGGAGTACAGGGATGGTCTGGCTCGCTTCGCGTCCGGTCTTGTTGCTTCGCTTGGAAAATCTCCACTTTCCCAAAGGCTTGCCAACAAGGAGAGGCACCCGCGCTATTCTTCGTTCAAGAGTTGTTTCAGTTCGCGCCCTTGTTACCTGGAGTTCTGAGATTTGTGAACAGCCAAAGAATGGCGGGGAAGGCGGGATTCGAACCCACGACCAACTGCTTAGAAGGCAGCTGCTCTATCCTCTGAGCTACTCCCCCGGCGAAATTATGTGCCGACGGTGGCGGTGCACACTGGTATTTCAAGCCTTTGTTCTGGGGGTGATGCCCAGGATGGCCAGTTGTTCCGCGACCCATTCCACCGGGAGGCCCATGATGTTGGAGATGGGTTCCTCGTAGTCTTCGATGATCAAATCCCGCCCTTCTTGGATGCCGTATGCTCCGGCTTTGTCGAGAGGGTTTACGATTTGAAAATATGTGGAGATAGTAGCGTCATCCAGCGTTTTAAAGCGTACATGGCTGGTGATGCAATGTGCGCTGTTTAGTGCGCGTTCACGCCACACAAGGGCCACGCCGGTATAAACGGTGTGTACGCGACCGGAGAGGCGGCGCAACATGGCGCGCGCTTCGTCAAGATCAGTCGGCTTGTTGAGTACAAATTCACCGAGCGCCACGGTGGTATCGGCGCCGAGGACGAGCGCGTCACGATTCCTCTCGGCGAGGTGGAGGGCTTTGAGGGAGGCGTTGTGCAAAACCATTTCCTGCGGATCAGCGTCAGGGTCTTCGTGCTCGATGACTTGTGCCGGGATTATCTCGGGGAAAAACCCGTGGTGCGCGAGTAGTTTTTGCCGACGAGGCGAGGCTGAAGCGAGGATGAAGCGTGGCATGTGCTGGGAAGTAGACGCGGAAAACGCCGCTTCGTCAATGGCGAGGGCAGCGTTTTCCTGAAAGCGCCTGGCGGTTGGCGTGGTGCTCTTTTTGAGTGTAGGCTCAAAAGTTGATTTGCGCCCGGGCGAAGATAACAAACTCGTCCTTGAGGGCGATGCCGCTGCCGAAGTCGGTCTTCACGGCGTCGAGGTGCACGGAGAAATTATTCGTGGCGTACCATGAGAGGCCGAGGCCGTAGCTGAAGGCATTCACGTGGTCGAGCAGCCGCTCGTCGACGAGGAGGCCGCTGAGGCGTGCGCTGACTTCCAGGGCGCCCCAAGTGCCGTTTTCCAAGCTGAAGGGGTTTTTAGGCTGCACGCGCCCTTTGGCGTCTTCGCCCGTGATGACCCAGCCGCCGACGAGGCGCCAGCCGTAGTTGTCGAAGCGCTCGTGTGCGCTTTCCCAGCGTTCTTGGAGCAGCTCGGCGATGGCGCTGAAGGGGCCGTGATAAAACTCAATCGCTGGGCCGAAACGCAAGTGATCACCACGATAGCGATTACTCGCACCGAGGCCGCTGTTGATGATTTCCTGCTGCCCGTAACTATGGATGCGCCCGTTGTTGTCGCTTGCTGATTCGTTGCCGTAGCTGAGGCCGATACTGAAGGCCAGCTCTGTTGTGACGCCGTCCTTTACCTTGGATATGGGCTTGAGGGTGACGCGCCCGCCCACGGAGAAATTCCCGTCGCCGAGATTTCCGGTGTCCGACCATGAGTTGTTGGGTGTGCCATTGTAGAAACCGAGGCGGTAGACGAAACGTTTTTCGGCAAAAGAGCCGGCTGCCTCAAGACCGATGTCACGCGTGGCTACGAGCTGGTTGGTGAAGGAGGCTTCGATGAAGTGGCGGTTGTTGGGCGTCTCGAGGGAGACCGGTCCGGGGAACTTGCCGAGCTTTAGGCCGAAGGCTTCGGTTGCACGCAGCTCAGCCCATGCATCTGTGAGTTGCGTGTTACCACCCGTGGCGCTGTCTGCGGCGGCGAATTCTGGTTGGATGTGGAAGGTGACGTGTTTTCCTGCGGTGACCGTGACGGGAAGGCGGATGCGTCGCAGGAGAAAGGCGTTTTGGTGTACGTTGTCGCTGTCACCGTTGTCTAGGTAGAAGCGAGTGTCGGCTTGGATGAGGGCGCCGATCTTGAGCGCAAAGGCGCCGTCCGCACAGGTAGCGGCAAAGCCTTTTGAGTTGACGGAGACCGAGGCGCTTTTTTCGGAGGCCGCATCGGGCTCGCCTTGCTTGGCTTTCAAGGCACGGACGTCTTCGTCAAGTACACGTATTTGTGCACGCAGCGCTGAGATGGACAGCTCGGCTTTTTCTTGGGCGGCGAGCTGTGTTGTCCCCACCATCGTGGCCGCAGCAGTGAGGAGGGTTAATGGGATGTATCGTTTTGTAGGTAGCATAAGGAGAGATGCATGCTGGGTAGTTTGAGAGAATGTTGAAGTTCTTTTTTACTGAAAATAGGGTGGACAGCCTTGTGCAAAGTCCAGTTTGGCGAGGTGACTAATTGACGCGGCGGCACAGATGGATGGCAAGTGCGAACATCGCCAGATTGGGCATCCAGGCGGCGAGCATGGGCGGCAGATGTTGTTGTTCGCCGAGGAGGGCGCACACGCGAGACAGGAAAAAATAGAGCGCGAATAAAAGCAGGGATTTGGAGACTCCCACCATGGGGTTGACGCGCACACCCGCCACGGCGAAGGGCACGGCAAGTCCTACGATCACCAGGCAGCAAAAGGGGCTGGCCAGCACGTAGTGATACTGCACCTCGTAGCGCAGGATGCGGGAGGATTTTTCCATGCCCGCGTGGTCAAGCACATTGCGGATTTCGTTTATCGAGAGATCGCTGGGTATTTTGTTCAGCGCGAGCATCAGACGCGGGTCTTCCGTCCAGTCCGACATGACAAGGCGTGTGAAGCGCGGTTCGGAAATGATGCGCCCGTCCAAGCTGTCGAATTCCAAGATGCGCCCGTCTTCCAGTACCCAACTCTTGCCGGCTGCGTCGTAGTGGCCGAGGCGTGCCAGCCATGCTTTCACGGGTTTGCCGGCGGCGTTGGACTGGTGGATGCTCAAGCCGAAGGCGCGCCCTGTGTAGCCGCTGAATTGGTTGATAGCCCAGACGCGCAGGTCCTTGTTGTTGGAGTAAAACTGCACAGTGCTCTTGGCCTTCGCTGTGCCGCTGCCCTTTTGCATTTCCCTTGAGCGGTAGTCAAATTCGGCGGTTTCGGATAACAGCAGGGCTTCTTCTGTCGCCCACGGCACAATGGTGGCATTGAGCGCGAGCAATAGGAGAGAGAGCGCGATGCCAGCTCTCCAGAGGGGGCGTGTGATGCGGAAGATGCTCATACCCGCAGCGCGCATGGCTGTGAGCTCCCGGTTGCGGTGAAAGTAACCTAGCACAAACAGCACCGAGATGAGAAGCGATACGGGGAGAACGACCGGGAGGTAGAATGGCACCTGGAGCGCGAAGTAGTGCAGGGCAAGCGATACGGGGCTCTCCCAGCGCAAGAAGTCTGGTACGTCATCAAATGCGCGCCCGATCAACAGCAGGCCGATCAGCGCAATGAGGGTCATGGCGAAAACCTTGAGCCATTCGCGAAGAATGTAGCGGTCGAGCAATGTCATGGTGCATGGAACGAGGAGCGGAATGTGGAAAATGCCGCAGGCGGCGAGACGTAATGTGCAGGGTGGGGCAGGCCGCACAAAAAGAGCGAGTTCCTCAAAAAACGTAGCAGGTGCTTGACAACGCGTGGAGGAAACCCACTGTGTGCCCTGTTCTTTCAAGATGCGGGCGTAGCTCAATTGGTAGAGTACCACCTTGCCAAGGTGGATGTTGACGGTTCGAGCCCGTTCGCCCGCTCCACTTTCAAAAAGCCCTCGGAAGCTCTCCGGGGGCTTTCTTGTTGCCGTAAAAGATTGCCAATGCCGTTGCTACCCATTGCCTCGTGAACCCTCTCGCGCTGCGACTTAATGAGGCCGGGGGTAAAGAAGAATCACAATTGGCAATGAGCACACAGGGTTTGCAGCAAACACAACGTCTTGCACAGGGGCAGATTTTGACGCCCCAACTCAGACAGTCCCTGCGTATTCTTCAGCTGGCCTCCACCGAGCTCCACCAGGAAATCGCCAAGGAAATTGTCGCCAACCCCCTCCTCGAAGAAATCCCACCCGAGGAGTTGCCGACCTCTGACTCAAGCCCCCTCTCCCTCGGCGATCTGGCCCCAGCCCAAGAGAACAGTTTGGGCGAAAGCGACGCTTCGGGGGATGTCGACGATCTTGAGGCATACGCCCTCGCAAGCGACAGACCCGAGCGCGACAACATAGCCAACGAGGAAGATTTCGAAGAAACACTCCGCAAGATTGGAGACGATTGGCAGGACGACACTCACGCTGCACACTCTGAAGAGCAGCCGTTTTCCGAGGACGACGGTGAGCGCCGACAGCGCATATTCGACTCTGCTGTGGCACAGGGGTCTCTTGAGGAAACCCTGCTCACGCAAGCCGCTCTCGCCACCCACGATCAAGATGTTCTCAAGGCACTCGAGCACCTCGTCGGCGAGTTGGATGAACGCGGTTTCATGAGCACTGACATCGGCACCCTTTGTCTCCAGCACGGCTTGTCCCGGAGCACATTTCTCGACGCTTGGGAAATCCTCAAGTCCATGGAACCAATAGGAATCGGTGCCGCAGACTTGCGCGAATGCCTTCTCATCCAGCTCTTGCACGGTAACAAACGGCGCACGCTCGCCACCCTCCTCGTTGACAAGTTTTTCCCCCTCTTGCTCAAACAACATTTTCGTGAGATCGCCCAGAAGCTGGGCACCTCGCCCGAGGAAGTTCGCGAGGCAGCACTGTCACTCGCCTCTCTCGACCCCGCCCCGGCAAGACGTTTCCTGGCGCGTGACGAAAACCGTGTTATCACGATAGACGTCATCGTCCATCGCAATGCCGACGACACGGGTTGGGATGTCACCATGAATGATGCTCACATTCCCCGCTTGCGCCTGAACCAGACTTATAAAAGCCTCCTCGCCTTGTCTTCCCTCAAGGCCGGGGAACGCGGTTATATCTCGGAAAAAATTCGGGACGGGCGCTTCCTCATCGGAGCCATTGAACAGCGCCAACAGACGCTAGAGCGCATCGCACGCCTCATCCTCAAGTATCAAGGTGACTTTTTCAACGAGGGTATCTCCAAGTTGCGCCCCCTCACCATGGCGCAATTCGCCACGGAGCTTGGTCTTCACGAAACAACGGTCGGTCGCGCCGTTGCGAACAAAGGAATGAGCACGCCGCATGGTACCTTTGAATTGCGTTTTTTCTTCACCAAAGGCGTCACAACAGATTCGGGCGAGGCGCTTGCCAACACGAGCATCCGCGAAGTACTTGCCGATATCATCGTTCGCGAGCCTCCAGGCAAACCATTCAGTGACCAAGCCTTGGTGCTTGAATTGAGCAAACGCGGCATTCACATTGCACGGCGAACAATAGCTACATACAGAGAGGCTCTTTCCATTCCACCCGCACACTTGAGGCGGAAAAACTAACAGCAAAATCATGCCAAATACGAACCTCTCTTCCTCTACTCAGGAAAAAGAAAAAATAGAGGTAAAAGTCTGTGGACTTGTCCGAACAGAAGATATCGAGGGCACGCTTGCCCTCGGCGTTGACTACATTGGGCTCAACCTTTGGGAAAAATCCCCTCGGTGCGTGTCGCCTACAATGCTTCGCGAACTCCTTGATAGCATCCCTGTTGGTCGACGCGTTTATGTGGACGTTCAGCCAGACAGGTACAAAATCGACGAGGCAATTGCCGCTGACTTCGATTTTTTCCAGCTTCATTTTGACCCAAGCTTGTCAGAGGCTCGCATATTTGCAGAGAGGTGTCTTGAGCAAATCGATATTTCGCGTCTTTGGCTTGCCCCGCGTGTTTTGACGGGAATGCATTGGCCCCAGTGGCTTATTCCTTATGCCAATGCTTTCCTCTGCGACGGTTCCAAAGGAGGAGAATACGGGGGCACAGGCCGCGTTGCTGACTGGGCATCTTTTAGCGTTCTCAAGCACACCTTCCCCGAGAAAAAATGGATACTCGCAGGCGGCCTCGGCCCTGACAATGTCGTCGCGGCTGCCAGCCTTCTTCCCCACATCATGGATCTTAATAGCGGCGTAGAAATAAGGCCAGGAATTAAGGACTTCAAAAAACTCGCTCGAGCATTGGAGGCAATTCGACAGGTAGAAGTATGTCCTGACTAAATTGCATGTGTTGACTCTTATTGCCTCGGATAACAAGGCTTTTTACGCACCCCAGACGGTGATGTCGCGCGTGCCAAATTTTCTTTCGCTTTTCCAGATTTTTTCGTCCCAAGTCTTGCCAGATTCACGATCAAAAATAAACAGGTGCGCCTCGTC
>JAITHA010000041.1 GCA_031280235.1 Puniceicoccales bacterium
AGCGACGCAGCCATTCGCGCACGGTGTTGCGAGAGCATCCGAAACTGGCGCGCGCATGCGCGGATGCCGTTTGAGAGGGCGTGGCACACGAGTTCGTGGCGCAGCGAAAACTTGTCTTGCCCAATACTCTCAGGGAATGAAGTTTCATGGTCTGGTTTTTGTCCACGCTTCCGCTGCCTCCAGATGGTGCAACATGTCTATGGGTGTTTCCGTGCACCGCCCACGCCTCCCTTGACAACGTCCACGCCCGCCGTCTCATTCCTCGCCCCGCAAATCATGCAACCGCAAGATAACCGAACAAACTGGTTCAAGGGACAAGGACTCTGGGCGCACATCCCAGAAAACCAATGGAAGGACTGGACTTGGCAATACAAGCACCGCCTCATAACCCCCGAGCAATTTGAGCAATTTCTGCCTTTAACGCAGTCCGAACGCAGAGGTTTCCACCACGCCCAAGAACGGCTCTCCGTGGCCGTCACACCCTATTTTTTCAACCTTATCGACCGCAGCAACCCGGACTGCCCCATCCGTCGGCAAATCATCCCACGCGGAGAAGAAGCCCACAACACGCCCGGAGAATTCGCCGATCCAATTGCCGAGGAAGAACAAATGCACGCGGATGGCCTCGTGCACCGCTACCCGGACCGCGTCCTCTTTCTCGTTACCAACCAATGCGCCGCCTACTGCCGCTATTGCACACGCGGGCGCATGGTCTCAGGCGTGCACAACTACCACCCGCGCCATGAAGCCGCCCTCGAATACATCGCCAGGCACCCCCAAGTGCGCGACGTCCTTCTCAGCGGAGGTGACCCACTCTTACTCACCGATGCGCGCCTAGACTACCTACTGTCGCGCCTGCGTGCCATTCCCCACGTCGAGTTCATTCGCATTGGTTCCCGCATCCCCGTTTTTATGCCCCAGCGCATCACGCCCGCCCTGTGCGAAATCCTCCGCAAACATGGCCCGATCTGGATGAGCATCCACACCAACCACCCGCGCGAATGCACCGAAGAACTCTACCAAGCCACCGAGCGCCTCGCGTTCACAGGCACCCCCCTCGGCAACCAGTCCGTGCTCTTGCGCGGCGTCAATGATGACTTGGACACCCTGCGCTCGCTCGTCCATCGCCTCCTAATGATGCGCGTACGCCCCTACTACCTCTACGCCTGCGACCTGATAAAAGGCTCAGCCCACTTGCGCGTCCCAGTACAAAAAGGCATCGAGTTGATTCGCGGCCTGCGCGGTTTCACAAGCGGTTATGCCGTACCCCAGTTCGTCATCGATTCACCTGGAGGCGGCGGAAAAATCCCCATAAATCCAGATTATATGGAATCCATCTGCCCTGACGGCAAAATACTCCTGCGCGACTACACCGGCCAACTCCGCGAATATAAACCCTGAACGTCCATCATTCGACAAACTCGGCGACATCCTTGAGGAATTGAAGCACATTGTTGATTGTGGAATCTTTCGTCCGCTTCTTTTTGATGCGGGAGACTTATGGCTTCTCGCTCATGAGCAACTACCACCTCAAAGTCGAAGAATCACAACCCTACACAATTCTCAGCGAAAAAGAAGCGAACAACATTGCGCGTAAATAAACTTCTTCAGAACACTACATACATCCCTTTCACCATGATTGACGACGACCTCCTCATATTGAACGACAACGAGGGCACTTTTTATTTTCGTTACAATGCGCCGCACTATCCAGTCTGCTCGAATCGTTTCCAATAACGCTCCACCGTCCGTTTGCTCACCTCGAATCGTTTCGCCATCTCCTGCGTACTCGCCCCTTCTTGCATCGATCGACAGAGTTTTCTGGATGGGGGCAAGTCAACCGCACTGGAACACCATCCAAACTTTGCTGAAATCTGCCTTGCGTGCGTCTTGCTCACGGATCCGAAAATAGACGGTGCCCACATCACCCCACATCCAACCGGTGTCATCGTCAGAATCAAGTTGTAGCAGGAGTTTCCAACGGAACACCCACGGACATGTTGCCCCGTGTGGAGCGGACGCGACTATCCCAAGGCTCAATACGTCTCACGAAAAATGCGAAAAAAGGCCTAAACAGGGTATGCTTCGGCCTTTTGAGTTGGGCTTAGACCCGCTATCGCAAATGGGGCTAAGATGCTTTGCGCCCGGATTCTACGAGGGCAAGGAAGTCCTTGGCTGCCAATGCAGCACCGCCGATCAAGCCCCCATCGATATCGAGTTCTGCGAGGAGAGCATCTGCGTTGTCGGGCTTCATGGAACCACCGTAGAGAATGCGGACGCCTTGGGCGGCAGGCTCGCCGAAGAGGGCGGCCAGCTCTTTACGGATGAAGGCGTGCACTTCCTGGGCCATGGCAGGAGTGGCTGTCTTACCTGTGCCGATGGCCCAGACGGGCTCGTAGGCAATGACGAGATTTTCTGTCTGCACTGGCTGTATGTTGGCGAGGCTGCCGCAGATCTGTGCGTGAATAACTTCGAATGTTTTGTTTGCCTCGCGCTCGGACAGGGTTTCGCCGACGCAGACGATCGGACTCAGGCCTGCCTCGATGGCTGCAATGGTCTTCTTGTTCACGATGGCGTCCGTCTCGCCGTAGTAGGACCGGCGCTCACTGTGCCCGAGGATGACGGCAGACACCTGAGAATCTCGCAACATGGCTGCGGAGATTTCGCCCGTGTACGCGCCCGAGGCTTTGTCGCTCATATTTTGCGCACCGAGGCGCACGGCAGAGCCTGCTATCTGGGTGGCGGCGGCATGCAGGGCCGTAAAGGGCGGGCAGATGACGACGCTTGGCACAGCTTGTTTGCCGATATTTTGGGCGATGTCCCTGGCAAGGCTTGTGGCCTCGGAGGGCGTCTTGTTCATCTTCCAATTCCCGGCGATGATGATTGTGCGTGGCATGATGTGGTGCTTGTTCAGTGGTGGATGGTGGGTGAAATGGTGGATTACCTTTTCCCGAGGGCTGCGACGCCCGGCAGTATTTTGCCTTCGAGAAATTCGAGGGACGCGCCGCCGCCTGTGGAGCAGTGGGTGACTTTCTTGTGGACGCCAAATTTTTTGGCCGCAGTGGCCGTGTCGCCGCCGCCGATGATGGTGATGGCACCCCTGTTGGTCGCGGCCTCGATGTCAAACGCCATTGCCCTTGTGGCGTTGGCGAATTTATCGAACTCGAAGACTCCCGCCGGGCCGTTCCAGATGATGGTGTTGGCGCGCTGGATGGCTTCGCGGAAAAGGGCGATGGACTTGGGGCCGACGTCGAGCCCCATCCAGCCTTCGGGGATGCCCTCTTCCTTGGTGGCGGTGGCTGAAGCAGCGTCGGCGGCAAACTTATCTGCTGTCACGAAATCCACGGGCAGGGTGATGCGCACTTTTTTGGCGGCGGCCTTCGCCATGAGGTCTTTGACGAGCGCCGCGCCCTCGGCGTCGAAGAGGCTGGAACCGATTTTCATGCCCTCGATTTCCTTGAGGAAGGTGAAGGCCATGCCACCACCGATGATGATCTCGTCCGCCTTTTCGAGGAGGTTGTTGATGAGCGGGATCTTGTCGGCGATTTTGGCTCCGCCGAGAATGGCAAGCATGGGACGCTTCGGGTTGTTGAGCACAGAGTCAAAGGCGTTGATTTCGCTCTCCATGAGCGTACCGACGCCGCGTTCCTTGAGATCGATGCCGACCATGGAGGAGTGAGCGCGGTGGGCAGTTCCAAAGGCATCGTTGATGTAGACATCACCCAGGCGGGTGAGACTCGCACGGAATGCGGCGACCTTGGCCGCGTCGGCTGTCTGCTTGGTCGTGGTGCCGTCGGCGTTTTTGATTTTTATGGAACCCTCTTCCTCAATGTGGAAGCGGAGGTTTTCAAGGAGGAGCACCTGGCCCGGCTGCATGGCCCTGGCGACGGCCTCCGTCTGCGGCCCGACGCAGTCTTCGGCGAAAGCCACGGGCCGACCCAGAAGGCTGGCGAGCTCCGCAGCGACAGGCTTGAGGCTGTACTTGGAGTTCACCGCGCCATCGGGGCGCCCGAGGTGGGACATGAGGATGACGGCGGCGCCGTGCTCCAGCGCGTACTGGATGGTGGGCAAGGCGGCGACGATGCGCGCATTGTTGGTGATGGCTCCAGTCTGTTTGTCCTGCGGAACGTTGAAATCCACGCGTATGAGGACGCGTCTGCCTTCGAGCCTGAAGTCTTTGATGGTGTTGAAACTGCCCATAAGTGGGAGGGCAACAAATGGCAGGGTCTGTTTTTGGCAAATAAGAATTTCTTTTTTTGGCAGGCGCCGAAGCGGGGAAAGCCTTATGGAAAGGGATTGACGCGCCTGAAGCTTTCCCCTGAATCCGCGCGGTTGAACACGCACTAACAGCTTCTTCCAACACAAACCCTACACACCATGAACAAGACAGAACTCGTCGAAAAGGTACAAGAACTCCTCGGCCCGGATGCCAGCAAAGCCTCCGCCGATGCCGCCGTAAAGGCGACGCTTGATGCGATTACACTCGGCGTCAAAAAAGACAAGCTGGTACAGCTTATTGGCTTTGGCACCTTCGCAGTAGTCGAACGCGCCGCTCGCCAAGGACGGAACCCCGCGACTGGCGCTCCTCTGAAGATCAAGGCCTCCAAGAGCGTTAAGTTCAAGGCAGGTGCCTCGTTGAAAGAGGTCGCTTCAAAAAGCAAAAAGTAAAAACGCTTTTGCGCCGTCACAACGAAATCGCCGCCGTGTGGAAACACGGTGGCCTTTTTATTGCCCGCACCGGGCCGCCCGGCGGCGCAAGAGCAGGCGCAAACTGTTCAGGCACACAAACACTGTGGAGCCCTCATGGGCAAGCACACCAAGCGAGAGCGGGACGCCAATACCAATGCCCGCCGACACCATCACGAAAATCGTGCCAAGCGATATCGCGAGATTCTGGCGAATGACGCTGCGTGTGCGCAGGCCAAGCTCGCGCGCATCGAGGAAAAGATCCAGACGATCGTTGACCAAGACAACGTCGCATTGCTCCAAAGACACGCCCGCACCGCGCGCACCCATGCCCACGGCGACATGTGCGGCGGCCAGGCTAGGCGCGTCGTTCACGCCATCGCCCAACATGGCCACACGGTGCCCGCGCGAAGCGAGCTCACGCACACGCTCAGCTTTTTCCGCAGGAGACAAGTCGGCCATGATTTCCCTGATGCCAAGGCGCGCGCCCACTCCTTGCGCAGCGGGCAAGCGATCTCCCGTGAGCATGACCGTGCGCACACCTACACGCTCAAGCTCCGCTAAAGTAACCGCCGACTCGTCGCGGATCTTGTCGCACAACACGATGCGCCCCACCAAGCCCTCGCTGCCCAGCCACACCTCGGAGTGTTCCTCCGCGAGCGCGCCTTGGGCACCAGCTTGCACACCGGCGAGGCCTGTTTTTCCCTCGACAAATTCGCGCCTTCCCAGCGCACAGTAAACGCCGTCCACCACGCCCTCCACGCCCCTGCCGTGTGTCTCTTTGAACGCAGTGACACTCCCGACGGCCACCTGGCATTGCCCATGGGCGGTGATGGCGCGAGCAACCGGGTGAGTTGCGTTTGCCTCAAGAGCCGCTGCCATGCCAAGCACCGCCTGTGCGCGCCCCGGAGGAAAGGAATCCACGCGCTCCACGGAGAGCTCGCCCGTCGTGAGCGTCCCTGTCTTGTCCATGGCCACGCAATCCACAGAGGCAAGTTTCTCGATGCCGCCACCTCCCTTGAAAAGAATGCCCCGCCGCGCACCACACGCGATGGCCGCCATGATGGCAGACGGGATGGAGAGCACGAGCGCGCAGGGGCTAGAGACGACGAGCAACGTCATGGCACGATAAAAAGCCGAAGTACCCTCAGGGGTGTTGACGAAGGGCGGCAAGCCGACGACAAGCCACCAGACGAAGAACATCGCAAGCGTCATCCCCAAGGCAAACAAGGTGTAGCGGCTGCCGAAGCGATCGATGAAACTTTGCGTGGGAGCCTTGTGCTTCTGGGCGTCCTGTATCAGGTGGATAATGCGCTGCAGCATACTCTCGCCCGCACCACGCAACACGCGGATCTTCAACACGCCCCAAAGATTTGCCGTGCCACCCAAAACCTCATCACCCATTTTCTTGAAGACTGGGAGAGCCTCACCGCTAAAACTCGACTCGTCCGTCTCGCTCTCACCCTCCTGCACGACGCCATCGACGGGAAATACGTCGCCCGGGCGTACGAGCAGCAAATGCCCCGCGCGTACGGAGTCCACGGGAACGACGGTCCCGTTCCCCTCCGCGTCAAGCGCAAGAGCCGTCTGAGGCTGTTCTTTGAAAAGAGAATCAATGGCACGACGCGTCCTATGGGTCACAAAGGCCTCGATGGCCTCCGACGAAGAGAAGAGGAACAAGAGCAGGATACCCTCACCCCAAGCGCCGATGGACGCGGCACCCACTGCAACGGCCAACATCAAGAAATGGATGTCCACAGTCCTGCGGCGCAAGTTTTCGATGGAATCTTTCAAGGCATTCCAAGCGCCACAAAACATCGCAACGATGTGGCACACCCAAACGAGCCAAGCTGGCGCCCCCAAGGCTGTCGCAAGCCAGCCTGCCAAACCAAAAAACGCGCAAGAGCCCCCAAGGACCGCCAGCGTCCGCCACTCTGCGTGAACGTGGGTGTGGGAAGGCGCGTGAGCGTGCGAATGCGAGAAGGCTCGGGAAGATTCGTCCTCATCCGCGTGGTGATGTGTGTGTCCGCTGGCTGTACTCATGGCAATGAGCGGGGAATGGAAGCTTGGCATTGCTCAATGGCAAGCGCCCTCGTCCGACAATGATAGTGGAGCTTGCCCGCCAAATCCAGTGCTCGGAACACGGCCGTTCCGCTGCTCTGCCGATGCGTGCTCGCGCAGGCAACCCGTGTTTATAGCATTTCGCTCTCGATGCCGACCAAGTCTTTGCGCACCAGTTTCCCAACGCGTTCGCGCAGTTGACCAGCCTTGTCGCTGGGCAGACGGGTGTCGGCATCAAGCCACTTTTTGATTTCCATCCAGACACCGGGGGCCGGGCGGCGCATGGCGAGCAAGGCCTCCACGTCCTCCGCCAAGTCCTTGCGCGGACCCGACGGCTCAACGGCGCCACACTGGATGCGCGTGAGGATGTAGTCTGCCCGCAGCTGGCTATTGCCCGGGGTTTCCTGCAGGCTCCGCTCAAGGACGCGCAAAGCATCGTTGGGCGCGTTGGTGAAACGCAGGAGGCGAGCGACAGCGAGGGCGACTTCGGCGGAGATCCTGCGCGCATGGCGCGTGGTGACACTCCGTGTGAGTTGCTCGATTTCTTTGTCGATGGCTTCTCGCGCGATTTCCGTGCTCAAGGTGGCCTTTTGGCGCAACTTTGCGTTGATGAGTGCCCTAGCCTCGCTGCTGGCGTGGTTTTCAAAGAAAAATTCGTCCAAGTGCCGCCGGGCAGTAGGGGCATCGCCTTGCGCGAAACAGGCCGCTGCCAACAAGGCGTGGACAGTGCCTTGGGGATCGTCCGCATGCAGGTCTTTCACAGCCTGCAAGCGCTTGTACGCGGCGATGGCATTTGGCGCCTGCCTCGCGCGGATGTAGGACTCGATGAGCAATGCCGCAAAAGACTGGCGGTTGGTGACGGTGGTTTTATCCAGAAAGACCCCGCGCTGGATTCCCGCCGTTTCGTAGCATCCTTCTGCGATGTCCGGCCTGCCGCGCTCTGAGGCGAAGGCGGCCAAGGCGAGCATGGCTGAGAGGTTTGAGGAGAACTTGTCGCGCAAGTCTTTCAACTCGCGCGCGAAAGCATCCATCTGGCCCGTCTTGCTAAGGAGGTGGAGGCGATGGATACGCGGTTGAGGGTTGGCGGGAAACTCGTGGATGCGGCGTCGCATCACCGCCAAGGCATAGTCTGTGCGCCCCAAATCGTTGTAGAAACGTGCCTGCTGGCTCAAAAGGGCATCGCGCTCTTTGTCGGCAAATCGCGGGATTTTTGCGTTGAGCAGTTTGATGGCCTCCACCGTCTCACCCTTGTAGAAAAGGGCGCGCGCCTCGAATAAGACAGCCTGCGAAGTTTTCCATTCGCTGGAGCGGATAAGCTGGAGGGTGCGGTCGTAGTCACCCAAAAAATTGGCAGCGACGACGGCATGGCGCATCACAGTGGCACGCACGAGAGAGGGCAGTTTTGCCTGCTGGAGCCACACATCGGCAAAGGCCAGCACATCGCGGTCGCGCTGGAGCGCGCCG
Source organism: Puniceicoccales bacterium (assembly GCA_031280235.1). Taxonomy (GTDB): domain Bacteria; phylum Verrucomicrobiota; class Verrucomicrobiia; order Opitutales; family UBA953; genus CALNBE01. The sequence goes on from JAITHA010000041.1 coordinate 8,212, forward strand.
AGGAGCTGCAGGTACTCGTGAGTGTACCGGGCAAGAGATGGGTTATCCATCCTGACCAGCGAAAAGCCATCGCGCAGGAACACCACTGCATCAGCACCCTTCCCCGTGCGTGCGAGGATGTTGGCGAAAAAGACCCGGGCGTCAACGTTGGCAGGGTTGCAGCGCACGGCGAGCTCAATGGCGTTCAACATACCCTTGGGGTCCTTCTTGTTGCGCATCTCGACTGCCACCGAGTGGAAGTAATTTCCAAGCTGCTCAAGATGCTGCCTGCGCACCTCCTCGTGCGTCGCCGGTGCATCCTCCAGCTTGGCGAGCGAGAAGCGGATTATCTGCCGCAACAAGGGGTCGTGAATCGTGGTGGCGTAGGCGTAGCTGCGGCGCGCATAGGCAACAATTTCTTGCGGCGAAGCCTTGTCCGGGATGCCTGTAAGGAAAAGCAGAGACGGGTCGGGCTCGGCAAATTTCGAGGCGGGGTCGACAAGCGCCGCTGTCAACCCTCCCGTTGTCGCCGCCGACTCCGGCAAGACGACCCCAAGATCGGGGGCAAATTGGAGGCCGCCGGGCGCAGGCTGGTTGCTCTCAAGCCCGCTTGCAGGGGCAGGACGCACACTGTCGGGGGTTGCAGAAACGGAAGAGAACACGCCCAATGGGGCCGCAAGACCCAAGGCAATGACTGTCGGCTTGTTGAGGATTTTCATGGGCGTCCCAAAGTGCGCGCCCTCTGGGGAAAGGCAAGGCACGGATTATCCAAGACCCGGCCCCTCACGCGGCTTGGCTGCGCACAGCCTCGCGCGCACGTTTTTTCGCGAGGAAACCAGCCGGTTTGCGCTCTTTGCGCAAGAGCCAAGGAAGCCCAAAAGCAACCGTGTCCGCAGCATTGAACAGAGAGCTGCCCGCCACGCCAGGAATATGCAACAAATGCTCGCACTTGCCGACAACGTTGCCCCCAACCCCGCCTGGCGAATCCCCTATCACAACGACAAGCGGGCGCCCAGGTACACGTATGGGCTTCAGATCGTCCACACGCCTCCCTCCAGGCCGCGTGAACCCAACAATGCAAAAATGCCCGCCCAAACCACGCAACAACGGCGGCAACTCTCCCGCATCGTTCAAGGCAAGCTCGTCCAATGCGCCACAAGCCGTGCTCCACGCACGCTCGTTGTAGGCAGCCTCCACCGCTCGCCCAGCCAACAACAAACGGCGGACACCCATGGCGACCGACACGCGGGCGATTGAGCCGATTTGCAAAGGGTCACCAACATCGTCGAGCACCACCAAGGGCGTGCCCGCAGCCTGCCACTCTGAAGGGTCGGCGTACTTCACAAGCGCAGGCTCCGGGCGCGTCGTGAAGGCGACAACGCCCCCATGCATGTCATGACGCGCCACGCGGGCGAGCTCCCGCCCATCCACTCGCGCAAACGGCAACCGCTCCCCCGCCATCCACTCGCACAGCGCGTCAAGCGGCTTGGAAAGCTCCGGCGAAAACCAAAGCTGCTTGATCGCACGAGCCCGCTTGCGGAAACAGGCAAGCACGGCAGGCAAACCGCAAACATTCACAGCACGTAACCGGGGAACACTCATGAGATAACAGCATTTTTCAAGCACACGCCCCATTCAAGCAAAGACTGCCGCTTTAAGCTTCAACTCCGCGCACATTACGTTTTCTTCCTCTCCCATGCCTGTTTTCGTCTACCAAGTACTAAACGACGACGGATCCGAAGCGGAGATCGTCGAGATTGAACAACGCGCGGGAGCACCTCAGCTGGGCAAACACCCTCTCTCTGGGAAAACCCTCAGACGTATCTTCCAAGCCGTGAACATCGCCGGACAACACAACGAGCGCCAAATGCGCCAACAACTCGCCGACGAAGCAAACCTCGCACGCCACGGCTTCGCCCGCTACGAAAAAGACCTCCACACCGGCCACTACCACAAAACCGCTGGCAACACACACGCCCCTCAAACCCTACCCGCCCACCACCAATCTACCAAGACAACGTGAGCACAAGATGGAGAACCGGATAAAGGGCGGGAGCTTCAGGCGGAAGTTGACCCATGCGGGCGTCAACATGTCCATGGTTTTTCCGCATAAGCCTCGATTTTCTCTTGCCAGATGATAAACGGTATCTCATAACCCCCCCCCGACGCTTCTCCTTATGCATTGAGCTGCTGTTTGGTTATTGGGCGGAGGTCGTGCCCGCAGGGGCCCCTTTGCCTAAATATTCTTTGGGGGCCCTTCAAGGCAACCCGATGCACAAAGAGAAACGCCGCAGGTCTCGGTTTTTCTCTTGCCAGATGACAAACCGGTGTCTCATAGACCTACGGCGCTTCTCTTTGTGCATTGGGTTGCTGGTTGGTTGTGGGGGGGGCGCTGGGTTGCTTTTTCTTGCGGCGTCGCCAGATGATATACCCAAGGGCCACCAAACCGCTAAGCAAGCCGTACGTGCTGGGTTCGGGAACGGCCTCGCCCGCTCGTAGGACACCGTTGATGTCCAAGAGCAAGCTGACGGAAGTGCCGTTCCCGCCAATCATGCAGGGAACTATATTGAGGCTTTTCACGTCGTCATAGTTCAGGATGGCGCCTGTCACCACGCTCAACGCAAATTCGGGGATATCGCTGACACCACCTGTATAATTGATGTTCACGTACAGCGTCCCTCCTGTCAGTGTGAGTTTATTCGCCCCGGCATTGGTAAAATTTAGCACGTCATGCTCGTAGCCTGTGGCGTTGTTCCCCTTAATATTCAGCACGATGGCCGCGCCTGGGGCGATGATGACATTGTTGGAGAAACTCAGGGTGTAGTTGGTATCTGGGCCTGCCACGCCTGGGAGATTGCCTAACAACGAGAGGCAGCCGCCTCCTGCTACTTGCACTTCGCCGCCGATGTGGCCCTTGCCACCCAAAATCGCACCCGACCGGACAAATATTTTGCCATCGGCGCGGCGCAAATCCCCGGTCACAATCACGATACCCTGCTTAATATCGGTCGTCCCTTTGTAGCTATGCGTGCCTGCGATAGTCAAGCTCCCCGTACCTTCCTTCACAACTCCCGTGTCGCCAGTGATACCGGGGCCATTGCCAGTGCCAGAATTATCAAAATGAAAGGCGCCCGTATTATTCACTGTCACCGAGGCTGGCGCGACACCGTTGTTTGTGAAAGTAACAATGTCATCGCCACCTCCGGTAAAATTCACATGATCCCCGGTTAGATATTGTGTCGCGCCTCCTGTCCATAGGCCTGTCGATGTTTGATTCCATTCCGCGCTGCCGCCGTTCCAAGTGAGCGTTTTGCCGAGCAAACCTGCCGTGGTGTCATTTACTTTTAGCCAGAGCTCCGTGTTGCTGTTTCTTCTCTCCACACTATACATCCCTGCGGCACGGGTCGTGCTTAGAGCGTCACCCATGATGGTCGGTGCCGCTGCAAAAGTCCCCAGCGC
>JAITHA010000077.1 GCA_031280235.1 Puniceicoccales bacterium
ATCACACTGCTCTGACGCCGCACGGCAACTTTGCGACAACGACGCCACCTCACCACCGGTGGCGTCGTTTTTTTTGGCTAATGCGGCAGCCAGGCACACATAGGGACGGCTGCCGGGCCGTCTGCGCAAGTCTCCAAGGATGGTGTCCTGCACTTTTACGACGATACGTTCTTCGACTGCGATGCGTTTTTATTTTTGCGTTTGCGCGAGATGGCGAAGGTGAGGCGCAGTGGATGTTCAACGGTGATTTTGAGGAAACTGGAATCGCGGTTGTCAAAAGCTTCGCCGACGAAGCAGGATTTTTGCCGGGATGCGTGATCCCCCGCCTCCGCAGTGGCGTCAGAGTAAATCCTTGTTTGTGAGGAAATTTTGGCCATTCCCTCAGGATATGCCTTTTGCTCCCACCCAGAATACTGGAACAGTCACGCAAGTCCTTGGTGCTGTTGTTGACGTCAAGTTTTCCGGAGAACGAGTTCCGGAAATATACAACGCTCTTTCCGTGGAATTTGAGGTGGGCGGGCGTCCGCAGAAGATCGTTCTTGAGGTGCAGCAACACCTCGGCGACGGGCTTGTGCGTGCAATCGCCATGTCCGCCACCGAAGGCCTCGTGCGCGGGGCGCTTGTCGTGGATGCAGGCGCGCCGATTTGCGTTCCCGTTGGCGAGGGTGTCCTCGGGCGCATTTTCAACGTCACGGGTGACCCTGTTGACGGCAGGGGAGAGGTGGCGCACACCCAGCGTTACCCGATTCATCGCCAGCCGCCCACGCTTATTGCCCAATCTACCTCGGCAGAAGTCTTGGAAACGGGCATCAAGGTGATCGACCTTATTTGCCCTTTTGTGAAGGGCGGCAAGGTGGGGGCGTTTGGTGGCGCGGGCGTTGGCAAGACCGTCGTCATTATGGAGCTGATCAACAACATCGCCCGTGCGCATGGCGGTTACTCTGTGTTCGCCGGGGTGGGCGAGCGCTCGCGCGAAGGTAATGACCTCTACGAGGAGATGTCGCAGTCTGGAGTCATCGTCCAAGACGATCTCGCGAAATCCAAGGTCGCTCTCGTCTATGGGCAAATGAATGAGCCGCCGGGGGCGCGTATGCGTGTTGCGCTCACAGGTCTCGCAATGGCGGAGTACTTCCGCGACGAAAAAGGCCAAGACGTCCTGCTCTTTATCGATAATATTTTCCGCTTCTCCCAAGCAGGCTCTGAGGTGTCCGCGCTGCTCGGTCGCCCGCCGTCAGCCGTCGGTTATCAACCGACACTTTCTGCTGAAATGGGCAACTTGCAGGAGCGCATCACGTCGACAAAAAAGGGTTCCGTCACATCGTTTCAGGCGGTCTACGTTCCAGCGGATGACCTCACAGACCCGGCGCCTGCGAATACCTTCGCCCACCTCGACTCGACCGTTGTGCTTGAACGGCGCATCGCCGAACTGGGGATCTACCCGGCAGTTGATCCACTTGCTTCGACATCTGCCGCGCTCACTTCAGACATCGTTGGCGAGGCCCATTTTCGCGTTGCCCGTAGCGTCCAGCAGGTACTCCAGCGCTACAAGGATTTGCAAGATATCATCGCCATTCTGGGTCTCGACGAGCTCTCACCTGAAGACAAACTCACGGTTTTCAGAGCCCGTAAAATCCAAAGATTTCTCTCCCAGCCTTTTCATGTTGCCGAAGTCTTCACCGGCATTGACGGCAAGTACGTCCCGATAAGCGAAACTATCAAGGGCTTCGACCTGATCCTCAAAGGCGAGCTCGACCACGTGAATGAGAACGATTTCTACATGAAGGGAGACATCGGCGAGGTGCTGGCGCAGCAAAAAAAGCAATAAACTGTTCGGATTGCAGCCGACCCCGAAGGTGGCTGAAGAACACCCCTTTGGGCCGGTACGTCTCCCTCGATGCGCCGAGAGGGGCGACGTCAGCTGAGCCGCCCAAGTTTAGACGGCTTTTTCGTCCTTGATGTCGAAGATGACAATCTCGGGCTTGCTTGCCGCAATTCTCCCAAGTGTCGCCCCGAAGGCCACAAAGTGTTCGCTTGCAAAGTGGCTGTCTATCGCGGCCTGATCTTTCCAACGCTCCAGAAAAAGGAATTGGTGGCCGTTGTCCGGCGAATGCAAATACTCGTAAGCGATGCATCCAGCCTCGGCACGAGAGGCAGTGACGAGGGCCTTCGCCGCTTGGATAAACTCATCGACGAGACCTTGTTTGACGTGAACACGGGCGGTAATAAGCTTTTTCATAACGTCGGTGAGCCTCACTAACGCAGAGAGACGGTCAACGATTTTTATGCGTGGCAGCGCGACAACACGTCAAAGAAATCTGGGAAAGTCTTGGCACAACAAGCTGGGTCCTCAATGGCAAGCCAGGGGCGCCCGTCTCCATGCAAATCGTGTGAGCCGAGAATGCCAAAGCTCATGGCGATACGGTGATCCTCGTAGGTATGGATGTGAACGAGCCTTTCCCTCGTCAAAGCACGCATTTTTTGCCGATCTGGAAAGATTGTAAAATCACCAATGCTGAGGTTGGCACGCAGGGTCGCAGCGCTTGGCTCAATGCGTTGGCCTAATTTTTCCAACTCGGCGGCAACGGCAAGGACACGGTCGGTTTCCTGCTTTCGGGCATGTGCCACGCGGCGAATTGTCAGAGGCCCCTCAAGCAATGGAGCGAGAGCAGCGAGGGTTGGAAAGGTGTCCGAGATATCATTGAAATCGAAGTCTCCGCCGGGCAATTGACGCTGGGGCGACGCGACCTCAAGCACCCCATTAGCGGCGGCGAGGGGGAGGCCGAGTTTTTGCAATATCCGGGCAAATGCCGTGTCACCCTGAAGCGAAGCTTCAAAAGGCAGAGCAAGGCGAACGGTGGCATTGGCGACCACAGGCAAGGCGAGGAAATAGCTGGCGGCAGTGGCATCCGGTTCAATGGCGTAGGAAGCAGATGGAGCTTGGTAGGGGCCACAACTGCCGCAGACGTAGGTGCCTGGCGATGCAGAGCTGGCACCGCCCCCGAACTGGGCCATCATGCGAAGCGTCATTTCGACAAACGGCTCGGAAACAGTTTTCCCCGAAAGACAAATAGTCGTCGCGGCAGCAGCAAAGGGGGCGACAAGCAAAAGCGCCGAGAGAATTTGAGAACTCTCGCTCGCATCCACCTCAATGTGCCCTCCCTTGAGCCCATGCGTTTCCAAGGCGAAAGGGAAAGCAGGAGAGCCGCCCAAGGCGGTTGCCACGGCGCCCTGCCCGGCGAGAGCATTTAGAAGGCCGCCCATCGGGCGTTTACGCATGGGGGCATCCCCGTCGAGAATGTAGTGTCCGTCGGGATGCAAGGCGAGCATCGCGGTGAGAAAACGAGCGACCGTGCCAGCATTGCCGACATGTAGCGCGGCACTGCTGCGGGGAATCCTGCCACCAAGACCCACCACGGTGAGCGCACCCGCAGCCTCGTCGTTTTCGACCTCAAAACCAAGGCACCGCAAGGCCTCCACCATGATCCGCGTGTCCCGGCTGAAAAGAGCCCCGGAGAGAGTGATGGTACGGTCGGAGAGTGCAGCAAGAACAAGGGCACGGTTTGTGATGCTCTTGGAACCAGGGAGAGGGACACTCAGAGTCACAGCCCGGGAAAGTGGACGAATGGGCAAGGGATCAGTCATGTGTGCGATGAGCGGAGGGGAAAACATCGAAACCCGTCAACCAACGAGCGTCTCAAGCGCAGGCTGTATGCGGGCGACCTGCTCCGGCTGAAGCTCGTCCACAGGCACCTCATATTCATCCCTCGTACGCACATGCAGATAGCGCTGGATGTTGTTGCTGGGTTTGCCAATGGGGCGAAGGATGCGCTTGCGCTCCAACAAAAGGGCGAGAAGTTGCTTAAGCACCGCCTTGTCGCCAGACGAATCCTCCGGGCCGTTGAAGAGCGAAAGGAAAAACTCCTCGCGCGTAGCCAGCAGCTGCAGACGCGCCTCGCGCTCTTCATCCGCACGCTCCTTGACTTCACGCGTCCAACGCCCCAACTCCACTCCCTTGCCTTGGAATTGTCCGATGTTCTCGGCAAGGATATCGGCACGCTCAATCTCCGCACCCACAGGTTTGCAGATGATGCACATGACCTTATCGCCGGTGCGAAGTGGCGCATCGCTGACCGCGCAGCGGCGCGAAATAGGTTTTACCTGCCATTCCATGACGGGGGTGGCTTGATATGGCAGACATGGCCGGCGGCAACGTCAAAAACACACTCTCCAGTCAAACGGAAAAGACACGGAATGCGATAAGACAGGCTTCTCTCGCAACACCGGGGAACGGCTTGCAGTTTTTCGGAAACTCTGCGAGTCTCCACCATCAAACATATCAGAACTCCCATGGAACGTTTTTTTAACAATGCAGGCCCGATCATTTCTGAAGACCATTACCACATTGACATGCTTTCGCGTATGGATTGGGGAGAAATACAGCGGCTTATTGAGAATAAGCGCTATTTTGTGCTGCATGCGCCGCGCCAGACAGGCAAGACGAGCACTTTGCTGGCGATGATGGGTGCTCTGAACGTGGGTGGGCGCTATGCCTGTGCCTACGCGAATATCGAGAGTGCACAAACGGCGCGCGGCGATGCGACACAGGGAATTCCCATCGCGTGCAGTGCCATTGCCGACCACATCGCGCGAACTCTTCGTTTACCCGAATTAGAGACTTGGAATCTGGATGAAGGCAGCCGTTTCCCCTCGCAATACCAATTGTCGAAGCTGCTGGCCCACTGGGCTGAAACTTCGCCCAAGCCCACGGTGTTGTTTTTGGATGAAGTGGACGCGCTGGTGGGAGACACCCTGATTTCGCTTTTGAGGCAGATTCGTTCTGGATATGCGCAACGCCCTC